>JBOHNU010000001.1:0-340143 GCA_050730855.1 Saccharimonadales bacterium (SeqCode)
CGACCGCCTCAACAAAAAGCCCAGGAAGATCCTGGGCTACAAGTCTGCGTTACAATTAGCTTACGAGAAAGGAGTTATCTCACCGGGAACAGAGGGGTAACTGTCCTGATTGAGGGGTGAACGTACAAGGGTTGTTCATACTGTTAGTATGACACTTTGCCGGGCACATGCGAAGAAGGGTACAATAAAGCTATGGACATGGACAATCAAAAGCCGGTAAGCCGCAGGGTCGCCCTGAGCGCCACGCTCCACTGCCTAACCGGCTGTGCTATAGGCGAGGTGCTTGGGTTGGTAATTGGAACCGCCTTGGCTCTAAGCGTAGCGGTTACTATCGGCCTAGCTGTTGGCTTGGCGTTTGTATTCGGCTATGCGCTTACGGTGCTGCCGCTGATCCGCGGTGGCGTGCGGCTGCGTATGGCGCTTGGCATCGCACTTGCTGCCGACACGCTCTCTATTTTGGTAATGGAGGTAGTAGACAACGGCATTATGCTCGCCATCCCCGGTGCGCTGGAGGCCGGCCTGGCCAATGTGCTGTTCTGGGGCAGTCTGGCGTTCGCTCTTTTCGTTGCCTTTTGGGCGGCTTTTCCGGTAAACCTATTCCTGCTCCGGCGCGGCAAAGGGCACGCGCTGGCACACCGTCACCACCACTAGCTTTTGGGTGCATAATTTTTGACACAAAAAATGAGTCGGACTTTTTTTGCTCGGCTCAATCTGTTGTGGTTCAAAAAAAGGTTTTGGCAGGAGGGAATGTTCTGGAACCAAACTTTTGAGGAGGTTGGCAACTGTGATATTCAGGAGATACGACAACTGCTTAATGAAGACAAACCCGCTCAAGACAAGAGCAAGGAGTCGGCATGCTAAGCAACCTCTTTCGCTTCCGCAAGTCTGTTGCGCCTGAACTTGTAACCTCAAAACTTTTGAATGAAGACACATTCTATCCGGCATTCCTAAAAGATCTCAAAAACTGTCACAGTGAGCTGATTATAGAATCGCCTTTTATAACGAATAAGCGCCTGATCCAGTTATTGCCAACGCTACAAAAACTAAAATCTAGAAAAGTTAGGATTGTTATAAACAACCGCGATCCCCACGAGCATGATGAGGGCTACCACCGAGAAGATGCACACCGGGCTGTTGCTAAACTTCAGCATATGGGCGTGCATGTCCTCTATACTGGTGGCCATCACAGAAAACTTGTTGTAGTTGACCGCAAGGTTTTATACGAAGGCAGCCATAATGTGCTCTCGCAAAATAACAGCTCCGAGGTTATGCGGCGGATTGATTCGGAGCAACTGGCTTCGCAGATGATTGCATTTATAGGGCTGGACAAATACTTCTAGGCTTCCTGTTGAAAGAAGCGCCACCTCTTCGAAAGAAGATGATGGCGCTCTTTGAATCAGCAGGGTGAAAACTACTTAGACAAGTCCTCAAGCGTTGCACTACCCGCGTTATTATAGACCCAGTTGATTGAGTCTTTCGCGTCTTGCTTGGTTGAATAGCCTTCTGCCCAGCACACAACCTCACCGTTCCCGGTAGATTTTAAGTGCCAGTACCACTTACTGTCTTTAGTGCTTTGCCACAGTACGAATTTAGCTTTAGCCATTGTGTTTATCCTCTAAACATTATCTTATATTGATTTGGTTCTTCGGATCTGCTACAATGACAGTGATCCGAAGTCATAGGTTATCCGCCTAAATTGTTTCGGTTTAAAGAGTCCCGGTAGCTACAACTGTCGGGCCTCTTTTTTTTGAGGCCTACATATCGCCTCCCGCTTTTGCCTCATCACCGTCGTTTTTCAGTTTTATTACATATACATCACCACCTTCGAGGCCTACAGCGTCTGCAGAGTACTTGGAGTATTCGTATTTTCCAGAGTATCTCTTCGTGTCGATTTCGTTATTTAGTAAGAATGATTTGACCTTACAGGTAGCTCCATACTGCGGGGAGATATTAATTTTGTACAGTCCTGCCGCTTTTTCCGCAACGAACTGTATTGCTATGGCGTTCTGCTGCTTGTCAAAGTAGAGGTGCGCAAACAGGTCTTGCCCTTGGCTTTTGAGCTTGTGTTTTTCTACAAAAAACGTAGGGAATGAAAGATAGTCATTTGCTGTTAAGGTAATGGTATCAATAACCTTACTGGTGGAGTTTGGAGTTTCGACGAAATTGAAAGTCATAATACGATATATTATACGACTCACAACTGTAGATTACAAGTAAACTAGAGCATGCGGTGTACTAAACGTTATTCTCTATATAACCTCTGCTACGACACCCATATATTACTACCGAATTACCGCTACAGTGCGTCAATTGACAAAGTGCACCCACTTTGCTATCATTTAAGTATTGATCGAGGACTGCGGATGCGGGCCTCGATTTTTTTATTGCTGCGGAAAGATCGTTATCCCAACGTTCTCCCAGCGCCCCTTAATGCTTCGCACCTTGCTGAAGACACTCTCATAGCTCAACTGATGACCGACTCGCTCAGGCTTACCGAGGAAGTGCCGCGCAATCGGCGAGGCAACCATATCGGCAATTTGCAGACCAGCTATATTATCGCTTTTTTGTTTGAAGGTTATGGAGCTTTCCAGCTTTAACTTAATTTCTGCCGCCTGCACCTTATTCGTACCTTCTACTCTTGTTGTGAGGTAAGCGATCTCAAGCTGGTTATCTAGCACGCTATTACGACTCTCGGCCACGATGTTGCCTTTTTGGTCACCATTTAGATCAAATACAAGTCGGTTAATGAGGTTATCAAAACTTAACAAATAAGGGTCTCTCGCTTCTAGCCCGTATTTAGCGAAGTGCTTATTCTTCATAATGACACAAGCAACCAGGCTAACATCGAGTCGGCTGAGCAGATGTTCAAAGTCTTTATAGAACTTGCGGCGAAAGTCAGTGTCCATAAACTTCATGTAGATTTGGCTTTTAGCGCTTTGAGGATGCGTCATTTCCTTGCTGTGGAGCACGATATCGGTTGTCTCAAAATGTTTTATTTTGAAAGCGTTAAGCTGATCGGTCAGCTCGCCGTCGTGATAAGTCTGTTCGATAACTACGCCGGATAGCACAAAGATCGGGTAGGAATTGTCTATCTTAGATAGGCTGTGGTCGCCTGTCTCATCGACGAAGAGTGTTTTCATAGTGCTCATTATCTCACAAGCTACTATGCGGAGTATAGAAAGGGTATGCCTAATCTATAAATCAGTTTGGGCGACGTAGCCGAGAGTTTATCGGACGCCCTCAA
Organism: Saccharimonadales bacterium (SeqCode); assembly: GCA_050730855.1. GTDB lineage: Bacteria > Patescibacteriota > Saccharimonadia > Saccharimonadales > UBA4665 > DASRJJ01. Next base: position 3,245 of record JBOHNU010000001.1, read on the forward strand.
ACAACTCTTTAATCTCAACGCCAAGAGCTTGAGCGAGTTTCCGCAAAGTAGAAAGGCGCACAAACTTCGTGCCACCTTCAATAAATGCAATGGTCGTAACGTGCGTGTCGATCTTTGCCGCTAGTTGTTCTTGTGTCAGACCGCGTTTGCGGCGTAACTCGCTAACCCTCTTACCGAACGAACGCATTAGTGCTTTTTCTTGTGTATCAGCCATGCTCACAGAATAGGAGCATTAGACTTTTGGTTGAATAGACTTAAAGGCTATGTTACGTTTAGACATAGACCTAAAGTCTATGAATCTATGTCACATAAACCATCTAAAAAGCTGCTCGTCGCAGCAGATTGTTTGCTATTGCTCCAAGATATTGCTAATAACAGACAGGAGCATTTTATTTGTTTGTCGATCAATAGCGGCCGACAGCTTATTACCAAGCGACTTGTTTTTATAGGCACGATTGATGCGGTGATGGTCCATCCACGCGAAGTATTTTCTGGAGCTGTTGCAGACTTAGCAGCGGGTATTGTTGTTGCGCATAACCACCCATCTGGCGACCCGAGTCCAAGTAAACAAGACATTGCCGCTACACAACAACTTGTAGCGGCAGGACAGATTTTAGGTATCAGAGTGTACGATCACATTATTGTCGCTGGTAGCGAGCATTATAGTTTTTCGGCGAATGGGATGATATTAACGTAAACGCTTGAGCATAGCTCGCCAAAGCAGTTTAGTACACGAATAAATGAGACCACAGTGGGCGTTGCCCTCGACCGGTCATAATGAGCAAGCTTCTGACGGTGCGCATATGGTTAAGTGCCCATAGTTTATCGGCATACCAACTGCCGGAGGCTTCTATCGCATGCTTGAGAGCAAATTCATCTTGTTTGTAGCCACCGTAATTAACCTGAGCCAATTCGTAACCAATTGCTCGACCGATCCGGCCCAATCGTCCGGTGCCAAGCCAACGGCTATAGCCGTGATATTTGATGTCCCAACGTCGCAGTGCCATCCGCCTCATCCGGTGGGTTACTTTTTTCGCGGCAATGGGCGGCTCCCAGCCGGTCATCCGGTAGGCATAATACGTGGCTACGCCCTGATTAAACAATTCTTCGCCCAATGTTGCGCTTGAGCCCACGTTTTGCAGGCGGGCCAAGCGGAAAAGTGCTTGATGTACGGCAAGCGAGAGGTCTTTCATGTTCAGGCTTCCGGTTACCCATGTCGAAATAACGATGGTTGCGTCTGTGCGCCGTCAAAATAGATCAGCGGCTGATCGTTGTCGAGCATATCCGGCACGTCCTTGATATGCAGCACTTGGGTCTCTTTCTTCATATATGGCGACAGCTTCTCAAACGCCTCTGCTACAACCGCTTCGATATGCTTCGACACATAGCTGCTGCGTAGGCAGGCGGCAAAGAAAAGCAGCGTCTTATCGTTTTTGACAATTTCAGATGAGATATAGTTGGTGGCCATGACCTGCATTAAAACATCCTAATCTGGTTGCCGTCAAATAAACTGAGGTGATACTATGTCCAACGGATGAGCTATAGAGATGAGGCGGACTCTCTCTTTACTGTGATTCTGGACGATCACCAAACTAATCGGGCGCTCCACCGGCGCTTTTAGACATTACGCATGCACGATTTAATCGACACTCTCATCAACGGCCCAGCTCGATACACCGTAGAACACCACTTCGGACCACTTTTGACCATTGTCTTTATCCTCGGCATACTCTTCGCCGAAGTCGTCGCCTTATATGCGCTGGGATTTGTGTTGGTAACTGCCATCCAGAATATACCGGCTGGCTTCCGGGCGCTACTGCGCAGACTCGGCATGGGCGAAAAAGACATTCCGCACACCTTCCTAGAGCTAACATTTCCAGCAGACACCAGTAAATCAGCATTCGCTACAGAACAGCTCCATATTTTGCTGCGGGGTACAGTAAAGTATTACGGCTTTTGGGATCATCTGGCAGCCCGCAAAAAGCCGTACTCACTTGAACTTGTGGGTACCAGAGACGACGGTATTCGTTACATCCTTATGATTCCCGCCCGCGAAGCAGAAGCCGTACGGCACAACCTCCTGTCGTTTCTGCCCCGCATCAAAATAAAGCAGATCGATGACTATATGTCATCTGTAAGCGGTACTGTCGGCACCGTTGAATTAAAGCTCGCCGCGGATTTTGTTTTACCCTTGAAAGATCACAAAGCGTTGGAAGAGCACGACCCCATCGCTTATCCTACCGGGCACATGACAAAACTGGCCAAGGACGAGCTGATTGCGTATCAAATTGTGGCTACACCAATCTTTAACTCAACTCATCACCGAGTTGTTAGGAAGATTAATGACATGGTTGGGCGCATTTCTCTTGGCAAGGAGGTGTCGTCTAAACTTGAAGTGCAACGTACGCCGCTTGGTTATCTGGGTTGGATGCTGTGGTTCCCGCCAGTCTGGTTTATCGGGGCGATGGGCAAGCTTGCGGCTGGCGTTGGAGGTATCATAGGTTCGATCTTTTCGAGTGATCACCGGCTTCCTGAGTTCATGAACAGCAACAAAGACAAACGCCCATCAGACAACCCCTATGAACTAGAGCTCGACAGGAGTATCAAAACCAAACTCGATCAGCAGTTATTTGAGGTTACCATCCGACTACTCGTAGTTTCTCCGGACGGTGGCGTTGTAGATGGCAGACTGGACGCTCTCGTCGATTCTTTCCGGCCGTTTACAAGTGCATACCAGTCGATCCGCAAGCGGCACGATGTGCCGATTCTGCCATCCGGTAAAAAGCATCTGTCCAGATTCCGGCTGCGGATACTGTCACCGCACCACTTGAGCCAGCAAACAATACTTTCCAGCTCTGAGTTGTCTGATCTGTATCACTTTCCAAATACCGACATGGTAAAGACTGAAGGTTTTATTAAAAGCCGCAGCCGCGAACTGGCAACTCCACTGTCCATACGACACAGCGAGTCAAATCTTGACGTTATTGTTGGTGCCAATGAGCACGGCGGCGACTACCAGGAGATTGGCATGACGCTTGAGCAGCGCCAAAAGCACACTTACGTCATTGGCAAGACCGGCACCGGCAAAACAACCTTGCTTAAAAGTTCCATCTACCAGGATATGTTGAACGGAAAGGGTCTGGCCGTTTTTGATCCGCATGGGGATATGTTTCAAGAATTGCTGGCCATCGTGCCAAAACATAGGCAAAAAGATGTGGTTGTTTTTGACCCCTCCGACAGCGAGTGGCCGATTGGCTTAAATATCCTTGATCCAGGTATTGAGTTTGAAAGCGAAGACATAAAGCACGCCCGGATAACGAGTACCGTCCTATCCGTATTCAAGAAGCTAGCCGACGATAACCAGTGGGGGCCACGCATGGAGCACGTACTGCGCAATGCCACATTGACCGCTCTGCACCTACCGAATCCGAGCTTGTACACACTCCAACGATTACTGACCGACAAAAAGTACCAGCGAGAAGTTGCTAAAACACTCAAAGATCCGGTGCTTAAGCAGTTCTGGGACAAAGAGTTTAAGCTACTCGGTAGTATGCAGATGTCTACGGTCACGGCACCGCTCACCCATCGCCTCGGCCACTTCATTACTTCCAAGATGTCGCGGCATATCTTGCTCCAAGGAAAGAGCACCGTGCGCATCGCGGACATTATGAACGAAGGCAAAATCCTCTTAGTAAATCTGTCAAAAGGCGACATTGGTGAAGATCAAAGCCAATTCTTCGGCACGATCCTGACATCGTTCATTTGGATGGCAGCCTACCAACGAACGAAGATACCTGAAAAGCAACGTAGAGACTTCTTTGTATATGTCGATGAGTTCCAAAACTTTGCTACACCGCAATTTTCGGAGATTACCAGCGAGGGACGCAAATATCACATTTCGCTGATAGTTTCGCACCAAAACTTAGCGCAGATCGAGGATAAGGACATTGTAAAAGTAGTGGCCAGCAATGCCAGCACCATTATCTGTTTGAAAGTTGGCCCCGAAGATGAAACGTTTATCTTGCCTTATATGCGGCCAGAAGTTGAGCAAGGCGATATTGTGAACCTTGCACCGTATCACTTCTACATGAAGACGACGGGTGATGTCAGCGAGGATGCGTTTTCGGGGATGACGGGGCCATTAGACGTTGAGGAGTCGAGTAAGGTTAAGGGTGATGTTATCGCTCACAGCCGGAAACACTATGCTACACCTAAAGTTAAGGTGGAAAAATATATGGAACAGCTATTTAAACCGGGTGATGAGAAGGAATCACGTAGCCAAAGAACCTCAACGACAGGCAAGAATCCTCGTGCAATACACGAAGCCTGAGGTTCTAGTTACATCGACCAAGTAATGGCTGAGGATTTTGCGTAGTTGCTCAAGGATGCCGCGCTCATCAATCAATCTTGTCGACTTCTAAGAGTGCTATCTCAAGCGTGAACAGGTAAAGATGTTGACTGTTCATTCGAGAATACCTTCTAAAAAATGAGGAATGATTTTATCCGTAAGTAACCTATCGGTGAGCCTGACAGGTTTAGGGGCACCGGTTATGCTGTCACTTACGATGACGGCTTTCGTCAAACGGCTTAATTTTTCATAGCTGTCATCTAAAAATATGCCGTGAGTGGCAACGCAGTAGATGTCGGTAATCCCTTCTGTGCTTAAATTATGTATTGCCTGCAACATCGTCGTGCCTGTACTCATCATGTCATCTATGAGCACTACCGTTGGATGCTCCAGCACCAGATGATCTGATGTAAGCCCGACAACTTCGCGTTTGCTGACATGGCCATCATGCACGTAGCTACCACGTTCTTTGTGCATAAATTGCCCATCTGCTTGTCGTACTAAGGGGCTCGCTCCTTTATCGGGCCCCACGAGATGGAAAGGTTTATTGCCGGTGTGCCTTGTCCTGAATACTTCAAGTAAGATACTGGCTGCATCGATACTCGTTATCGGAAGTTCTTCATAAACCATATCGCGTTTTTCTCGCATAAAGTGACAATCTAATGTGTATAGCCGCCTACAGCCCATATTAGACAAAAGGCGGCACAGACTGGCTGCCCCCAGAGCCTCGCCCGGCAGGCTACGCTTGTCTTGGCGCGAATATGGTAAGTATGGACTGAAAATACTAACATCGGTAACACCAAGATCTTTTAAGAGATCGACAAGTAACACCAAGCGAATTATCTGCTCGTTTTGTTCAGGGTAAAGCCTATGAACGATCAGCGCCGATTTACCCGATTGCACTCGACCCATATCTTTTATCACACAGTGTGTATCGCCATCTGGAAAACTGGAGAAAGCCACGTTTATTTTATCCATATCACCGGAGGAATCGGACAATAGTATAGATGTCTCAGACATAATCGCTTTTCTGTTATTCTTGATGAGTTTTTACGAAGTCAACTACAGGATAACCTTGCCCCTCAAGCTCACTGAAGTCGTGGCGGGTAAATAAATAAGTCATGGCCGTGGCTACTTCCTGAGGCGTGTCGCAAACATGAATAGAGTTGTGCACGACGGGTGAAAATGCCCGTCTATACTCTTCATCGCTCAACATAGAGCCTGCTTCGCGTGAATAGTGTCTATAAGGGATTTGGAGCGCACCGCGGACACCGCGAGCAGCAGTAACGAGTTCGCCACACTCGTCGAAAGTCTCAGCTTGGCCTTTAACCTTTGTGAGGAATAGAGCCATCTCTTCTTCACTACCGTTGTGTCCAAGAAGCAAGAAAGCCACGCGACTGCGATAATACTCCGAAATCATCGGGAAATAACGCTTATTCCGGAGATCATCATAAAATACGTTAAGCAAGGTACGGCCATAAGGCACTGCTGCCAGATCGCGATAATATTGACCACACAAAGTCACTTTGTCAAGCTCGTCCACAAAATCGCAACCTGGTCGTTGAAAGACAGGCTGAACGTCACCCTCAAAGGTTGCAACAAGAAGGGGATCGAAGACTGATTGTAAGGCATCCGGTTTTAGCATAATGAGCCCGAATGTTTGCGGAGTCTTATTTGTTTCGGATTGAGCTGGTGTCAGGAATTCGGCCATATACTTAGCTGGTCCGTTTATCAAATAAGCCTGTGCGCGCCTCTTGATCGGGTAGGCCACTTTTGTGGCGTTTAAGAATGTCGCCGTAGTCCAGCGGTTCAACATTCGTTGGGTTTAGGTTAAGTTCTTCCGTAATCAGTCTCAGCTTTTCTGGCGTAGGCGCTTCTATCTCAAGATAATCGCCGATCCCTTCTGGTAAGGTGTCAAACAGGGCATGGCAATCCTCCCGCTTATAAATTGACCGTCTTTTAGCGAGTAAAATGCGATGGGCCGGGAATACGGTTTTAACCTGAGTAATTAGTTCGTTAAAACGCGCGGCGTCATATTCGTGAATAGAAGGGGGTAGCGATTTGCCGGTAGCGTTCTCAAGAATTTGATTGATTTGCCCAAACACGACGTCATCAACCTCCGAAAAGCGGTATTCTAACTCGTAATATTCCTGAAAATCCGTAGCGTTGCCCTTAACTTTAACTGTAACGAGGACGTCGTCCTGGCCAGCTTCAGCAAGAATTTGCCGAAAGCGCAGCAGAATTCCGTGTTCGCGGCACATAAAATCCTCGGTGTCAGGCAGAAAGTCGGTTTCGGTTTGCGCGCCCTCAAAAACGAACCCAGCAGCTTGGATTCGCTGTTCAATAGCGCTTCTCTCTTCTGTAGAAGGGAGTTGATATTTTATTTCACATTCATGAAAAAAAGTCGGAGCCATTTGTTCCTCCTCATTACTTTGTTTAATAATAACAGGCCTTACCCAATCAGTATTCTCAACCACGATGTCGGCTAAGTCTGCCGGATTGACCGTACTAATATAACGCTGTTGGGCAGGCAAATATTTATCGCGGTACTTATCAAGAACAGTCGCTCCAAAACGCGGCACATCCCGTTCTGCCGCTCGCTGCATCATGGTGTCAACGGGTATATCTAAGAACACACGGTAGTCGAGATGCGGGGCAATCTCAGGCCGAAAAATAAAAACTCCTTCTATTAGTAGTACGCCGCCCGGGTGTGCCTCGTAGCGACGAACTAAAGTACGCTCGTCTGTTGCTAACTCAATGTGATTTATGGTGTTACTGAGTCGCCCCTCATAGCGGGCCGGGTACAAAATCTGGCCCAACAAAGCGTCGAGGTCAAAGCAGTGGTTGTAGTAGTTTTCTGCAAGATCCGGCGTAGCGTTTCGAACTGCCCTGGGGTTACTAAAGTCATCAATGTGTAAGCACTGTACGTGTACGCCTTGCTCGGCTAGGATGTCTTTCAGACCAAGAGCGAACTCAGTCTTACCTGAAGTGTCAACCCCGTTCACACCTACAATATACGGACGTTCCTGCTGTGCGGTGATCCGAGGCAAAAGCTCGTCACAGACGGCTCTGTACACAAGCTCGCGCTGATTAACTACTGCTTCGCCATACTGTGGAATAGTTTCGTCAAATGCCATAGTCGTAAATATCGAACATAAAGTTCAATCCCTCGTAGTCAATAGTATTGGTGTGCGATTGGTAGTAAGCAACTAATTTGGCGAAGGCTACATTATCTTTTTCATCGATAGTGAAAATGTCCTTTACAGTCTTTCTGACGTCTTCTTTAAATACCGAACGCTTATCTACAGCCTCTTCTTGGCTTATGAAATTATCAATAATACGCGCGTAAGGCACGCAATATCCGATACCTTCACCTCGTTGGTCAGTTAACGATGAGAGATCAATTGGTAAATCGTATGCTTTATGGAACACCAAGTACCACAATAGAGCATAAGTCATCTTTTTTGTTAACTTATTTGACGGCAACCGTATCCATAGCTCTTCAAGCAGCGCCTGCCAAACTTCGTAGATTTCCATAGACGTTGTAGTGTCTACGGTAAGAGCCAAATACTGCCAGAAGGTCTCCAGATCTATAAAAACGAATCTACCGTGAGCACGTTGCCAATAGCCTCGCTCTGTGCGCATACTATTTTCGAACGGATAAAGTACATCATTATTCAGTACTGTTATGTAATCACTTCGCAGATTGTGACTTACCCTGTCAGCGCATAAGGTATAGAGACGAGTATTGCGCGGGTTTATATCAAAAGCTTTCAGAATGCAGGTGATCGTAAAAAGCGTACGACCACGATAAAAAAGGTCATCGACAAATATTGCACGCTCTTCGTTAGCAAGAAGTTTTCGCAGATGGGTACGCTCCAGCAGTATACGTACAATTTCAAGGTAAGGGATTACGATAGTATCTTGTTCCAGCATATCGTGCATAGCGTTGAACTCTTCAAATAACTTAGAATCGTCGGTTGGGTATGCAAAAGGGGTCTGGATTGTGGCGCTGCAAAATAGCTCAATAAGTGCAAAGAGTGGCTCGTCGCGTAGGGTGCCGTCGGTGAGTTTTTTGCCATACAATTTTTTACTTTTTTCCCGCAACGAAGCTAACTCGGCGGCCGGAAGATTAGACAAGACTACTTGTATGCGACCGGCTTGATCCGAAGAAAGGGGCTTCACGAGGTCTTGCGTGTCGAGTATGGTTCGCAGTATCGTTGCCAAGGAAGCTTTGCTGGCGCACACCAATTTCACATCGCGCGCCACCCGACCTTTACTTTGTATATAGCGTGTAATATGCCTGTTTCCACCTTGAACTATGAAAACGGTATCAGCCTGATTCGCTTTAAGAAAATCATCAAGGAGCGGCGGTATGTCGCTGCGCTTTAATGCATAGCCACCACGCGTGCTGATCTTCCCTCGCAATGGAAGAAGCGGCTTATTGACAAGAGGTACTGGCTCAACACAACTCTCCTTGATAAGTTGCATAACAAGGCTCGTTTCAAGTTCGTTTGGCGAAAATTTGCCTGCAGATTGCGTTTCTGCGAAGTCGAGCTTAGTCGAAGGCTTAAGTTTAAGCCTACCCCTTTCCTTAAGTTTATTTAATACATCCTGGTATGCGGTGTCCGTTTTACGCATTCAGAAATTCCTCTATACTTGCAACGAGTTCAGTATTCTCATGAGATGCACCAACTGTTATACGGATGGTATCTTCCAATAGCGGCTGATGACCTCTGTGTCGTACCAGAATTCCTTTGTCTTTGAGGTAGTTATGCAGTCTGTGTGAGTCCGGTACTTTAACAAGTATGAAGTTGGCATGCGTATCTTTCGTCTGGATACCATGCTTATGTAGTTCAGACAGCAGCAGCTCCTTCTGCCTCAAACAATCTTTAACATACTCCATAAGGCCATCACGTTGTCGAAGGGCTTGCAGCCCTATATTCTGCGCAATCGCCGAAACATTGTAAGCGTTTTTCAGAGCCATCAATGTCATTACTATCTGATGGGGAGCGAGCGCGTAGCCCAATCGTATACCTGCTAGCCCCCATGCTTTTGAAAAGCTGCGGAATACAACAATGTTTGGACGAGACAATGCGTACCGAGCAAGCGAATGCTCCATGCCCGCGAATTCAATGTAAGCTTCATCAATGACAATAGTGCCGTCAAAGAATTTAAGTATTGCTTCTAGCTCGCCAGGGGAAACCAGACTACCCGTAGGGTTATTAGGATTTATTAGCAGCAACACATCTGCGGATTTAGAGTGCGAGCGTAGTTCGTCGATATTTAGTGAAAAATCATCCTTTAGTAAGACTTTATGAACTAGAAGACCGCTTTGCAGGGCCTTAGTCTCATAAACCTGGTACGAAGGTTCGTTAATGAGTAAGCCTTTCTTGCAAAATCCCCGCAATACAAGGTCAATCAGCTCCATGCTGCCTGCCGTCACTAAAACTTGTTCACTTGAGAAACCTGGAGCATGAGTTGCGCAAATTTACTGTCGTAGCTTAGCACTTACGTTATCAGGATATCGATTAAGAAAAGACATCTCCGATAGGTCAACTGATACCCATTGGCGATAGCTTTCATTCGCGTCCAAAAATATGGCATCGTCAGTTATTTCGTCGCGCTCGGTCGAGTATGTCGGTATAGCTCGTAACATTATTTAAGTACCCCCTGTCGAAGCTTCGTAAACCTCTTTAAACGGCAAGCCGAGTTTTTCTCATCCATTCTCGTATTCGTTTCCTTGTTACTAAATTAGACTCTCAAGATTGTTTTCTCGTAAGTTATTGAGCAGTAGCATCTTATTAGAGCCGCCACACCTCCGCTGTTATAGCTTTATTGCTATAATTGGCTATATGCAATATTAGCTTATGTTGCTTCGGCGTCTCTATACTTGTTACTTGTGTTACAACTGAACCTAAAGGTTTTGGATCGGGATTGAGTGCGATAGAGAAACCCTTAGGTGAATTCTCCGTCGAAAAACTCCCCAATAAGACACGTAATTGCTCTCCTGGCTTAACGTCTATCCGCTCAATAAAGTGGGCATGCTTACTACGCGGGACATCTCTAATAAGATGGTTCGCTTCAATGTCTAAGCTAAATGCATCAATCGATACGTCTTTATTATTATCCTCAGTATCTTCTGGTTGTTCACTGGACACGTCGTGAGTATTACCTTTCTTACCCTAACCCCTCTCAAAGGAGGTAGGCTGGTTTAAGGCACCGCTAAAATTAGATACCCCACCCAGTCAGCGGGTAAATACATTTATCGAGTGGTGCTTTTGATGCAGGTGCGTAAAAGTTCAATTTAGACAACATTTAGCCTTATAATGAGTACGGGGAATGAACTTCTCTCATATTACATAGCCTTCCTAGCAGCGAATAATCGCCGTAAGGCTTGAAGGAAAATCTTACTAATGTTACGATTCGTATTTGGAACATTAGTAAGAGCGGGTTTAAGCGATCGCTCCATTTCATGTTACCTCACAAGCGAGGAAACATACAACAATATTTTATATAATTGGTAACCTTACAGATGCTATACTTTAAAAAAGCCGAATTAGCCGAAACATATCACATATCCGAGAAAACAGTTACCAACTGGATCAGAGAAGCTAAAGACGGCAAGTTAGATCTAGAACTCCATGAGGCGCATAGCAGGGCATGGATAGCCAATACAACAAGCAATATTGAACTTATTGAACAGTTAGTAGAAGGCCGAAAAAAATTCCGCAATAGTCGGGGGCTTAAGGCCGTCAAACCAAAACCCGAGTTCTATGAACTATATAACCAGCAACAGATATTTGACCTCACCTCCAGCTTGGACATATACCACGAGGTTCCTCTCGATTACGCGTACTTTGACGGAGGCGCTGACTATTGGGATGAATACGCCCAACGGTTGGCTTCCGAAAAAGTGCCAAACTTTTTAACAAGTACGATCAAGCAGCTAAAAGCTAACCAAGGCTATATTGATGATCTGACATCCCGGTACAAACGGATAAATGTCGTTGATATCGGGCCCGGCAACGCGCTGCCCGTTAAAGAGTTATTGCAACATCTGCTCGACCAGGGTAAACTAGGCCGGTACATTGCACTCGATATAAGCCCCTCAATACTAAAAGTCGCCAAGCGAAACGTTGAGAGTTGGTTTGGCTCTAAAGTTGCGTTTGAGGGTCACGAGCTTGATGTCAATCATGACCGGTTCACTCACCTGCTTGCCGAGGATGCATTGGGTGAAAATGCAAAGGATGTAGCTAATGTAGTGTTGGCGCTTGGCGGGGGCTTCAGCAATCTGCGCTCACCTGATGACGCCTTTAAGACCATCCGTAGTAGCATGAACCGTCAAGACTTATTGGTTTACAACCTCAAGCTCGACAGTAAAACCTCCAGGCAATATTTCGATCTCGGTATTCGCACGGAATCAGGCCCCCTAGATGCTCACAAAAAGATGCTAGTCGACTTGCTTAACATTGACGAGTCGCTGTATGACGTTGAAGTGGGCTATGATGATCAACTACGCGAGCGATACATGCGACTTAGGCTCAAAGTAGCTTTGGCGATTACATTTTCTCTGGAAAAAGGTGACCGCGTTATCGAGTTTAATAAGAATGATACAATTTTAGTCTGGCGATACTGGCATCAAAGTGTGCAAGAAGTTATAACGCAGCTTACGCACAACCATTTTGACGTACTACAGACCAGCCAAACAGAAGATAAAGACTATCTGCTCACTGTGTCACGGGTCAAGTGCGATTAGGACTGAATGGGTTTAGTGCGAAACTTCAACGATCGACCAAGGCCTTAGATGTCTTCCCAAATCTTGCCCGTAATCCCTAGTTTTTTAACTTGCTCTGTAGTTGCAAGTCTCAGAGTAATCTCTTCATTATCCTCCTGTCCAATATCTTCTAGTCGCTTGCGTATATATCGTTTTGCATAAATAAGTTCAGCTAATGTCGGACAGGCAATAAGAATAATCGGCAACTCGCTGTCTTCTGTGCCTTTCTCCCATTCGTCGCCATCCAGAAAGTCGACATAGTCTTTGAGTTTTTTCTTGACCATATAACGTGGCGTGGTTGCGTCAAGAATTTCGGCTAAGTAGGTCGCCGTCATAAGGCCATCCTCGTTATCTTGTTCTTTCAAATAGCACAAGCTTGGATGTACAAACTCGCTCTCGTTCAAAAAGTAGTACTCATTGTCGCGATCGGCGTAGTCGGCTTCCATAGTGTATGTATATGTCACGCCGCTACTGCCAGCGCTCCGAGCTTCCATGTTGATGCAGCAATCGGCCAACAGCAGGCATCGATCTATAAATGTTCGCTTGCGAGAGGACTCAGTGTAACGTTTACGCAACTCTTCTGCAGAATACTCGCCAAACTGCCTCAAAAGCCGTATGCCGTTAAGTCCTAAGTAGTAGATAGCTGGCTTCGTACTTTCAATAAGATCATCGGGTTGATATATCCATTCGATATATTGTTTCTGCCTAAGGTCTTTAAGCCAAGAACTAATACGCCTTTTGTCGGTATGGTGCATGAAAAATTGAACTTGTTTTCGGCTGAGAAATCTATGTCTGTATAAAAGGCGTATTAGTTCTTGTTGTTTGGTAGTTATGGTAGGCAATGGTTGTGTCATGGTGTCATGAGTAGTGAGTGTTTGAGCGTTGGTAGTTGGGGGGTGTTTGTTGCGAGGGCGGAGTATATTATTTGCCAATCCCGCCTACTCCGTATATTTATAGGGTAGATGATACGAAAATTCAACGATAACACCTTAGATTAGATACTAAAATGTCCCCGACCTGGGGACAGTTTTATAGCAATAAATTAGAACTGAATTGTTTTATCTCGGTACTTAATCCTGAGTTTCGTTGCTTGATGTGTTGGCCAATATCTTGGCAACTTCATCTGCGAAAAGCGCAAAGTCTTCGTCAGGTACCGACGGGTCATTCTCTTGCACTTGATGTGCTAGAGCATACAGCTTCATGACTTCTATAGCGAGCTTGGGATTTCGAGTTGCCAGGAAAGCGATATTAAAACCTATTGCATCAAGGTTTGAGCCGTGCGCGGAGCTTGCTAGGCCGGTTGGCCGGTCTTCGCGGATGTTTAACTTGGTGGATTTTGCATCGGACATCTATAACTAGAATACCCTTGTTTGGCGAAAATGCGAGCATAAGCACTCTTGTATAGTCTCTTCCTGAGATGACTTTGCTATAGTTAGGGTTAATCAAAACTATGCCACAAAAAACACAGAAGCCCTCAGAACATCACTCCCCCCGTGTCAAGAAAGCGGCCGAGATTATTCGCACGCTTCGATTTTTGTGGAGACAATCACGGTCGCTCCCAAAAGAGCTTCAAACCATAAAGCTACAGCCGGTTCCGCGATCAGTGCTTGGTGCATACGCAGTAAGTAAAGCCGAAATTGAGGCAATCTACGGTAGTGACCATTTACGTCGCGGCCTTCTCTATCATGGAACAGGTGCACTGCAATACGATGGATATAAGTATGGCACCGGTATGACTGGTAAGCTGCGCAGACCAATCGACGCCATATTGGAAGATGGCTTAACGCCCCATGCCGATCCTTGGGCGGTCACTGAAGGCTCTCCGCTCAGCGTATCCTTCGCCACTGTATGGTCTTATGCAAGATTCTACGCTGAGGCGCATCAAACACCCGACGACCCATTGGAGTGGGAGTATGGCAACAGGACTGGATGGTTTTCGTACTGCATAGTTGGCACTGCTCGGCAAAGTCTGGGTACGGCATTGTTGGCTAGTAATATTCTCAAGCTGGGTCGGCCAAAACAAGAATTGAGAACACTTCACGCTACCAACAATGGCTATAGTCGGTTGCAGCGCTGGGCGCTTGATTTGCGACGCGATGTTACACCCCAAACGTCTATGATAGATGTGATCTGTGGGCAAACCGACATACCCGGCAATTTCGGCGCTATCATAACAGTGTCGGAGGATGACGTACCGCTAGCGCCTATGGGGCTGGGCGGTACATACGAAAAGCGTGCGGCGCGCCCAGTGAGGCCAGAGGAATTCACCTCCCTGGCAGTTCCGCTTAATAAAGTGGAGGAATATGCGGCTAAAGTACACCGCTTAGGGTACTCGTTTCCTGTGCTCTCCATAGAGGTCGTTGAGTACCATATGTCTCATTTCCCAATACAGGAGCTCGCGCACGCTCATCGTGCTACAATACAATCAATATGACAGATGACAAAGTCTCTATTGAACGCACCGCTACACGGCTTCGCAAAGCGCGGCAAGCTAGCGGGCTTACGCAAGCCGAAGTAGCAAAGAGGGCTAGCATTAGCGAGAATCACTACGCACAAATTGAGCGTGCCGAGAAGAATCCCACCGTCTCCACCTTCAAAAGCATCATCAAAGCTCTTGGCGTCTCTTCTTCTGAGATTTTAGATAAATAGCTCACCCCTTATTCGGAGCAACAACAAGGCTGTAGGTGTCCTCGATCTTGTTGCCATCAATAAAATCTGGCGAGTACGGCTTGGCCTCACGGATCAAATAGTCCTGCCAGCCCATAAAACCTTTGCGCTGCTCGGGTGTATTACCAAAAGGGTTCTTGCGGTCGGGGCTAGCGAGATTGTGTAGTAGCTGATCTTCGGTAACACGGACAAGGATAAGTTTGTCAAAGAGTTTGTAGCAACCGGCGATGTTTTCTGACGAGCCGCAGACGATTGCATCGGGATTGTCGGCCAGGAATTGCTTTAGGCGATCTTCTATCCAGTACCAGCCATACTTCTTATACCAATTATCTTGGCCGGTTTCCTTATGATCGCTTACAAGCCCGAGTACTTTACCCGTTTTGAATTCACGCCACTCACAAAGGCCTGGTATTTCGTCGGCATCGAAGAAACGCTTGTCATTTTGCTGGGTAGCGTAACGAACCAAGGTTGTTTTGCCGGAGCCGGGAGTGCCTGTGACTAAAGTAGCCATTGGAGGTTATTTTAGCAGAATAAAGCTGTGCATAACTGCAAGTAGTATCTTGTAACTATAGCCTCAGCTATAGTAAACTATATCTATAGCAATAGATAACAGATGAGGGTAGTCATGTTATTAACCAGCCAAAGTATAGGGGAAGTCGAAACACAGCCAATGCAAGCAACTGATAAGGTTGAAGCGCTTCGGCAGATAATCGCCAAACAAGAACAGCGCGAAGTCGGCTACGAAGAAGCGCAAGAGATTGGCACTTTACTCATTGAGTTCTATCAGGTGCTAGCCGAGGACGTCTGCAATGACCCCGAAAGCTAAAGCCGTCATCCTTGCACGCGTATCCAGTAAATCCCAGGAAGATGAGGGCTACTCGTTGGATTCGCAGGTAAAGCTCCTGCATTTATACTGCGGGAACAAAGACCTCTTCGTGGCAAAGGTATTCAAAATCACTGAATCAGCCTCCAAATCCACTCAGCGCCGGACGTTCAAGGAAGCGATGAAATTCATCGAAGACAACAGGATCAAGCACCTCATCATCGAAAAAGTAGACCGCCACGTCCGTAACCTCAACGATGCCGTCGCGACCCATGATTGGCTCATGGCAGACGAAAACAAACAAGTCCACTTTGTTAAAGATTCGCTCATCATGCACAAGAACTCACGCTCGCAGGAATGGCTCAACTGGGGTATTCGTGTGGTAATGTCCAAAAACTACATCGATAACCTGCGCGAAGAAGCCATGAAAGGTTGGGCCGAAAAGCTGGCGCAGGGTTGGCTGCCCGCTCCGCCGCCATGCGGCTACATGACCATTACGCACAACGGCAAGCGTATACATGTGCCCGACCCGATAACTATGCCCATCATGCAGCGTGTGTTCAGGCTCTATTTGGGGCCAAACCATTCAATCAAGTCGATCACGCTGGAGCTGGAGAAAGCAGGGGTGCGTACCCGCAAAGGCAGACCGTACTCTAAAAGCCACGTCCAAAAACTTCTCACTAACACCTTTTACATCGGCATTAACCACTTTGACGGTAAGGACTATCCTGGTGCACAAGAAACATTCATCGATAAAGAGTTGTTCAATAAAGTACAGCAGAAAATGCACCGTGGGCGGCCAATGGTTTACAAGATACACAACCCTGCGCTCAAGAACATTATTACTTGTGAGGACTGTGACGGCGTAATAACATGGCAGCTACAAAAAGGCCGCTACTACGGCGCCTGCCAGCGTAATAAAGCCAGTTGTAACCGCCGGAAGTTTATACGCGAAGACCTGGTCGAAGCCGCGATCATCGAGCAGCTAGACAAGCTGGTGTGTCCATCGCCAGCAATAATCGACTGGGTAGCAAACGAGATGCGCGAGAAGCAGCACGAAAGCATAGAGGCACAAGAGCGCATGCTGACTTCAATCCAAGCGCAGGTAGATCGGCTTGATCGTATGGACAGCCAGCTTTACGACGATAAATTAGCGGGTGACATACCAAAGGAGAAATACGATGAAAAACATCAACAGTTCGTAAGCCAGAAGGTCGAGCTTGAAGCCCAAAAGGAAAAGCTCGGCAAGAACGCCTCGCAGGGCTTAGAGCAGCGCCTGGTGCTGCTTGAGCTATCCCAAAAAGCAGCAAGCATATACCGAAAGAAGACGCCCGAACAAAAGCGCCTCATCGTAACCAAACTGTTCAGCAAAATCACATCGAAGGACGATCGCGTATCTGTTAGTTACACCAATTTCGCCCAAGCTATCGCTGGGAACGTACAGAAAACTAAGGAACTACTAGGAGAATAGAAAATGACCAACCAAACCGATCAAAAAGACAAAAACAACAGAGGTAAAATGGCTGAAGAAGAACTAAAAAATGCGTTGAGACCTATATGGCAGGGGAGACAGGATTTGAACCTGCGACCCTCGGTTTTGGAGACCGATGCTCTGGCCAACTGAGCTACTCCCCTAAGCCTGCCAGCTAACTGCTAACAGAGATATAATACGCTAAAATCCGGGCGTTGTCACCTTGAACCCACTTCCTTAAATCTTCCATATTCTTGCGTAATCTGGTATACCTAGATGTACATGCAAAAAGTCGCGCCCACCAAACCGCTTTTTATACTCTTGTACGGGTTCCCTGGAGCAGGGAAGACGTATTTTGCCCGGCAGCTGTGCGAGCATCTGCAGGCGGCGCACGTGCATGGCGACCGCATCCGCGGCGAATTATTCGAAAAGCCGCAGTACGACAAAGAAGAAAACGGGGTAGTTGGCCACCTAATGGATTACATTGCCGGGGAGTTTTTAAGCGCCGGCCTGAGTGTGATGTACGATGCAAACGCCATGCGCGCCAGCCAGCGGCGCCGCTTGCGCGATATGGCTCGCAAACACCACGCCACACCGCTGCTTATTTGGTTTCAGATTGATCTAGAGAGTGCACACGCCCGCTTTGCCGCCAGAGACCGCCGCCGTTCCGACGATAAGTTTGCCGGGCCAGGCGACCAAGCCACCTTTGAGCATACTACCGGCAGCATGCAAAATCCGCAGAACGAAGAATACATTGTTGTTAGCGGCAAACACGCCTTTCCCACGCAGCTCAGCGCCTTCACCAAGCGCTTGCGCGAGCTGGAGCTTATTCCACGGCTGGCCGAAGTAAGCACCAAACTCGTTAAGCCAGGCCTGGTAAATCTTATTCCCAACCCGGCCGCCGGGCGGGTAGACCTATCTAGGCGCAATATCGTTATTCGTTAGCGACGGGAGCATTATGGCTACAAAAAACGTGACGCTGGACGAAATCGGCTCCGTCACCTTATACAAACGCCGGGGCAACCGCAGCTTGCGCCTGAGCGTGTCGCCGCGCGGCGAAGTGCGCGTGTCGATGCCGCACTGGCTGCCGTACAAGGCGGGCGAGCAATTCGCGCTTTCCAAGGCGTCGTGGATTCTGGCACACCAGCCGGCCACCCTACAAACCGGGCTGCAGCACGGCCAGCGGATTGGCAAAGCGCACCGCTTGTATTTTGCGTCCGACTATAGCGCCAGTAAAGTAAGCACCAGGGTCGGGCAGGGAGAAATCCGCGTAACTCACCCGGCAGCCACCGCATCCAACCACCAAAACGTGCAGGCTCCGGCGCGGCGCGCCGGCATGCGCGCTCTGCGCAAAGAGGCCGCGCAGCTGTTGCCGCAGCGGCTGCAAACTCTGTCCGAAAAAACCGGCCTTGCCTACCACGCCGTTAAGGTAAAACCGCTCAAAACCCGCTGGGGCAGCTGTAGCTCGGCCAAAGACATTACGCTTAACATTTTTCTAATGCAGCTGCCCTGGCATTTAATTGACTACGTGCTCGTGCACGAGCTAGCCCACACCAAGGTTATGCGCCATGGCCCGCCGTTTTGGCAGGAGCTGGAAAAACACGTGCCGCTCGCCCGGCAGCTGCGCAAAGAGATCGGCCAATTTCAGCCAACTTTCTGAGAGCTAACTAAGAACCGCTTCTGCTAGAATGAGTGTATGTTTCGGCGCAAAAAGAGCCTGCCCTCCGACCAGCTGGATCATGAACGGCTGACCAGTCTGGTAAACAGCATGGCCGACGGCGTGCTGGCAGTTGACCCGCAAATGAGCATTGTGCTAAGCAACGGCGCGGCGCTCAATATTCTGGATGTTAACAACACGCTGCGCGGCAAAAAGTTGGGCAAGGTGCTCACGCCCATCGACAAGAACAACCAACCGCTGGATATCGAGCGCCTTGTAGAAGACACCACCATTCCCACGACTAACCGTGATTTGCTGCTTAAATACGACGACGGCAGCAAAATAAATCTGTACCTCAGCATTGCGCCGGTGCACCTGGGCTATAGCAAGCACAGGCAGAATGAAGCCGGGTTTGTAATTTTGCTGCGCGACATTACGCACGAGAAGTCGCTGGAGGAAGAGCGCGACGAGTTTATTAGCGTGGTCAGCCACGAACTGCGCACGCCGATTGCCATCGCCGAGGGCAATATAAGCAACGCGCAATTTGTGGTGGGAAAATCAGGCAGCGCCAAGCTGATATCCGACGCCCTGAAGCAGGCACACAACCAAGTCTTGTTTTTGGCCGACATGATAAACGACCTCGCCATGCTGTCGCGCGCCGAACGCGGCAAACTTACTATGGACGTCGAACCCATCGACGTTAGGGCGCTGGTTGTCGACTTGGCCACCAACTACGAGCCCCAAGCCAAAGCCAAAAAGGTCACTCTAAAAACAGAGTTAGACGGCGCGGCCACAACGCTAAACTCCAGCAAACTGTACGTGCGTGAGATACTGCAAAACTTTATAACCAATGCCCTAAAATACACCGACAAGGGCTCAGTTACCGTTACCGCCAAGCCCGCCGAAAAAGGCGTAACGTTCGCGGTGTCCGACACCGGCATTGGCATTAGCAAGGGCGACCAAGAAAAGCTGTTCGATAAGTTCTTCAGAAGCGAGGACTTCCGCACGCGCAAAACCAACGGCACCGGCCTTGGCCTGTACGTCACCATGAAGCTGGCGCGGCTGTTGCACGCCGAAATTGAGGTGCAAAGCGAGCTAAACAAAGGCTCGACCTTCAGCATTTTCGTCCCAAACCTCTAAAACGTGGCGGGAGGCTGTAAAGGTCAGGTTTTTAAATTTTTGGCAAGTGCGGGATAACATGCATGGCCGGAATGCAGATGTTGCGGCCTTTCCACTCAACCACCGAAAACTCATACTTCCACATCGAGTAATGCAGCAGCACGATGTCGGCCAGTATCATAAACGGCGGCGCAATCAAGCCGAACCACCAGGTATTAACCTTGGTGCTCAGCACCACTAACTCGTGCGTGGTTATCAGCAGTAGGCACGCAAGCGTGGCAATCACCTGGGCGGCCAGGCCGATGTCAACAAAAAAACCGCCCAAGCTAAGCGCGAATGGCAGCAGCAAAAACGAAAACTCTAAAAAGGAATGGATGGCCACTTGTTCCGGCCGGCGATGCACCTGCGGGTAGCGCATACGGACGGCGGTGTCGCGCTGGCCAGTCAGCGTCTTAACGCTAACAATGCCGTTGCCCCGCCCGGCGCGGAGGAAGCTGTAGCCATCGCGCATGCGGATGGCGGCTTTGGCAAAGTGCGCCTCGGGGACTATCGAGCGTGCCACAGCCTTAAACCCACCAGCTTTCTGCAGCGCGTCGCGGCTGATAATCCAACAACTGCTAAGCACCGGCGGACGGTTAGTAAACCGCCGGGGCGGCACCAGCTCCCACCAATAACGCATAGCTTGGATAAGAGACGCCGCGCCGTAGTTGCCGGGCGAGCGAAGCGGGAGAATGCTGACCATAGATTTTCGGCGCTGGATCATGAGGCTTGCGAGCTTGCGAAGGCTGTCGCGCTCAAACCTAATATCTGCACCGCAAAACAGCACCAGCTCGCCGCTAGTGTGGCGCAACAACTGATCGTACGCATAATTTTTGGCCAGCCAGGTTGGCGGAGGTTGCTCGCCCTGGATAAACCGCACCCCTGCGTGGGCAAAACTGCGGATAATCTCAGGTGTGCGCTTGGTTTGCGAGCAATCGTCGAGCACCAAAATCTCCAACTTCGGATAGTCACTGGCAACCAAACTTTGCAGGCAGGATTGCAACTCATCCGTTTCGTTGCGCGCCGGTATAGCCACAGTTAGGGTTGGCAACTCGTCGTCGGAGTAATGCTTTTGCGCTGCCGGCCAGCTTGTGCGCTTAGTAGTGCGCATAACTGATGCCAGCGACACCGCGGCAGCCACAAACTGCAAACTGGCAATTGCCGTCCAGGTGACGTGACCGGTGGTATGCCACTGCTCCCAGGCCAGCCACGCCAGCGCCACTACGCCCTGCAAGATTATCACAACCATGCTTGTGCGCAGCGTTGCGCGGCGCAGGTAGTGCTCGTGCATCCGCCCTCCAACAACTCGCGCCATATTAAACATCCGGTAGCCGGCCAGGGCAACAATAAGCACAGAAAATACATTTAACCTCCACGCCAAAAGCAAAGTGCCGCCAGCAGCAAGAGCCAGCATGCCCGCAACCGCCAGCGGCCGCCGCAACGCCCACAAGCCCGGCAACTGCAAACCCAGCTCAACGGCGATACTCAGCGCCAACAATACTATAAGTACGTCCACAACTAACATAATACACGCTTTCAAATGTGCAGAAATGAGCGCATCAAAGCCGCTCCTGCCGGCCTACGAGTGCGCACGGGTTCGACCTTTGCGCAACATTTTTGTCGACGTTTTTTGCCGGCTCGCCATACTATTGACTCCGTGGCGCAAACACGCTATGCTTGACATGTTGGAGCTTACTGTAATGTAAGCTCTTTATTATTTGAGGGAGAACCGTGGCCGAAAACCCAGCAGCCAAAGCGCCGAAACGCCGCATTGTAAAAAAAGCAGCGACCGTGCGCGAACAGCTAGAGAAAAAACGCAGTAAAGCGCCGAAAGAGCGAGGCGTCGCCGGCTTGACGCTATACTACGTCAGCTGGCCATTCCGTACGCTGGGGCGAGGCCTCGCAAAAGTCGGACGCTTCGTCGTTCCCAAGTACTTCCGGCAGAGTTGGGCCGAACTGCGCCAAGTCACCTGGCCAAGCTGGAAGGACACCTGGAAGCTCACCTTCGCGGTTATACTCTTCTCCATTGTGTTCGGTGTGTTCATAACAGTGGTGGACATCGGCTTAGACAAAGTATTTAGAAAGGCACTAATAGACTAACTTTATGACAAAACGATACGATTCAACTAAACAGTGGTACGCCATCCACACCTACAGCGGCTACGAGGAAAAGGTGGCCGAGAGCATCCGCCAGCGCGCGGACAGTCTGGACATGAAGGACAAAATATTTCAGATTCTCGTACCTAAAGAAAAGATGATCGAGATCAAAAACGGCAAGCGCCGCGTGGTAGAAAAGCGCATTTTCCAAGGCTACGTGCTGGTGCAGATGAAAATGAGCGAAGACGCGTGGTACATTGTGCGCAACACGCCCAGCGTGACCGGCTTTGTGGGCAGCGGCAGCGAACCAACACCGGTGAGCGACGAAGAAATCGAAAAAATCCAAAAACGCATGGGTCTGGAGCAGCCCAAGCACAAGATTGACTACCGCATCGGCGAAGTGATTAGCATCATCGACGGTCCGTTCAAGGGCTTTGATGGCTCGATTAGCGAAATCGACCCCGCTAAGGGCAAACTCAAAGTGCTGGTAAATATGTTCGGCCGCGAAACTCCGGTGGAACTCGACAGCCTGCAAGTAAAGCGCGTATAAGTGGAACACACCTCCTACCCCTACATAGACGGGGATGCCTAGAAGACGCAGACGCTTCGTATCTGCGTCGAGATTCTGAATACATCTGTAAGCTAAATCTGGGGCTAGGAGGGAAGTGCCTCCGCAGAATGGTTGCGGTTGAGGCAGCCGGTGTGCCCGAAATGACACCCTCAGCGGCGAACACCCGGCCTTGTGCGTCTAAAGATCCAGGAGCATTAATTTCCGTCAACTCCGCCTATCTCTAATAGAATATAGACAAGATGCCCGTTCTTGTTGTAAAATACATCTGTTACGCACTACTTAAAGGTAGGAGAGCAGACACAGGCTTCAACTGGTCGCTCGACAAGGAGATTTAAACTATGGCAAAAGCCGTAAAAGCAAACTTAAAAATGAAAATCAAAGGCGGCCAGGCCAGTGCCGCTCCACCCGTGGGCAGCACCCTCGGCCAGTACGGCGTGAACATGATGGACTTTATCGGTCCATTCAACGACGCCACCAAAGAAATGATGGGCAAAACCGTCACCGCGCACATCACTATTTACGATGACCGCACCATGAGCTTCCGTGTGGTTGGCGAACCAACCGACGATCGCATTCGCCGCGAACTGGGCATCGACAAAGGTTCCGGCCGCCCAAACAGCGAAAAAGTCAGCAAAAAACTGACTGACGCAATGCTTGCCAAAATTGCCGAAGAAAAAGCCGCCGACATGAACAGCGAGGACATCCCAGCCGTTAAGAAAATGGTCGCTGGCACCGCCCGCTCAATGGGCGTTGAAATAGAAGGATAATTGTGGGAGGCCGACGGCCGCTAGCACCACGAAAGGATACATCATGGCAGACGAAGCCAAAAAACCAACTGAAGAAGTAGAAACTAAAACTTCAACAGCAACCGAAGCACCGGCTGTTACAGAAGCTAAAGAAGAAAAAGTTACCGCCAAAGCTGGCAAGCGTAGCACAAAGGGTGTTAAAGAAGCCGAGAAAAAACAGGCCAAAGAAGAGCGCAAAGCGCACGCCGACGAGGCTAAGGCCGAGGCAGCCGAACAGCCCAAGAAGACGGTAAAGCCAGCCCGCAGCCGCCTGGAACGCCGCGGTAAAAACTTCCGCAAAGCGGCCGAATTAGTAGAAAAAGGCAGGGGCTACAAACTAGCCGAGGCTTTGGCGCTTGCTATCAAGACCAGCCCGGTTAAGTTTGACGCAACCGTCGAACTGCACGCTAACCTCAATGTTGATCCCAAACACGCCGACCAAAACATCCGCGACAACCTGGTGCTGCCAGCCGGCACGGGCAAGAATGTCCGTGTGGCTGTGTTTGACGACGCCAAAGTAGAAGGCGCCGACGTTTCCGGCGTAGAAACCCTCCTTAAGAATCTTGAGAAAAATGTTATCGACTTTGACGTGCTTATCGCCACCCCCACGCAAATGGCGAAACTTGGTAAGTACGCCCGCGTACTTGGTCCTCGCGGCTTAATGCCAAACCCTAAGAGTGGCACCGTTACCACCGATGTTAACAAAGCAGTTGCCGAGGCCAAAGCCGGCCGCGTCGAGTACCGCGTAGACTCTACCGGTATCGTACACGTCGGCATAGGCAAAGTCAGCTTTGGCGCCAAAAAGTTGGAAGACAACGCCCGCGCGCTACTTGCCAGCATCAAAAACAACAAGCCAGCCAGCGTAAAAAGCAATTACATAAAATCCATCCACATAGCAACGACAATGGGGCCATCGGTTACTGTTGCCGCCAGCGAAGCGTAAGAATCCGAGGGCAAACTGGCCGCCGATGGGCGTGTTATGATGGTTAGGTCTTTATAAAAAACTACAATGTTTACCTGTTCGACCTCGACGGAACTCTCACCGATACTTCCCAAACCTGGGTCGGCATCTTCAGGGATGTACTTGCGGATTTTGGCGTAGGCGAATTGCGCGACAACGAAATTGCCAGCTATACGCATGACTGGGCTTCACTAGCCGGGGTGGGACTTGACACGCAACAGATAAAGAGTTTTGCGGCGGCTGCCAGAAGGCTAGCGAGCGAACGGCTAGCCGGCGCACCACTGCATGATGGTGCGCTCGACATGCTAGCCAGACTGCGCAACGACGGCAAACTTACAGGAACCGTAACTTCGACAAATCGGCCGATTTTCGACTCTCTAATGAAAGATCACCCTCTCCTAGGCTTAATGGATGTTATGGTAGCCCGCGGCGATGTCGCAACATACAAACCCGACCCGGCTGGCATTCATCGCGCGTTGGAGTTACTTGACGTTCCCGAACCAGCACATCACGCGGCCGTATATATCGGTGACAAAGATACCGACATTCTTGCCGCACACAATGCAGGCATCGGCAGCGCACTATTTTTCCCAGAGAATCACCACGAGCTTTACGACCGCGAGGCGCTTGAGGCCTTACACCCGGGAGCGATAATCCTTAGATGGAGCGAATTTTTCACCACGCCGGTTCCCAAACAGTTGTAATTTTGTGCTAATGCTTGCACAACTGTTTTGACAGATCGTACAATATACTCAATTGGAGGTTCAGAAACGTGGGCGTTTACAGCAACACGCAGATTTTTCGGGCAATAGACGACGGACACATTGTGTTTTATCCGTTTGTGCGCGAACACGTAGCCGGCAGCAGCGTTGATGTGACGCTTGGCGACTGGTTTTACCGCACCGAACGCCCCAGCCAAGGCGGATTTTACAATCCGTTTGATGAAAAAGCAGTTGCACAATACTTTGGCGGCCCACACCAAGCCGAAATCCACCAGGAATGGGCCGACAAGCACGGCCGCAAGTTATTTACCAATATTCCGGCGGAGCAGCGGATTATTGTTTTGCGCCCGGGCGAGCGCATCCTGGCTCACACGCACGAATTCGTCGGCATTAAAGCCCCGGGCACCAGCACCATGCAAGCCCGCAGCACCTGGGGGCGCAACGGTGTGGCCGTGTGTTTGGACGCTGGCTGGGGCGACCCGGGGTACATCAACCGCTGGACCATGGAAATCTACAACATGAACCAGCACGAAAGCGTAGTGCTGCCCGTAGGCGAGCGCATCGCGCAGCTAGTCTTTTACGAGACAGGCCCGGTTGACCAAGAGTACAAAAAACTCAGTGGAAAATACCAAACCGACAGCAGCGACAACCTGGAGGCGATTATCGCCAACTGGCGGCCGGAACAAATGCTGCCGCGAGCCTATTTGGACAAACGCAGGACACCGGAGGACATCCCCGGTTTAAAAGTATAGTAGGCGTGGGGGAAGGGAAAACAAGCATGGAGCGCCAAGGAACATTCATCGTCATCGAGGGCACCGACGGGTCAGGCAAGGGTACGCAGTTCCGCTTGCTGGCCGATTATCTGCGCGGGCTTGGTCACGACGTTGCCACCTTTGACTTTCCGCAGTACGATCAACCCTCCAGTTATTTCGTCAAAAAATACCTAAACGGCGATTACGGCACGGCCGACGAAGTAGGCCCGTACACCGCGTCGCTGTTTTACGCGCTGGATAGATTTGAGGCCGCACCAGCCATCCGCCAAGCACTGGAGGAGGGCAAGATTGTGCTGGCCAACCGCTTTAGCGGCAGCAACATGGGCCACCAAGGCACCAAGTTTGTGCATGCCGAGGAGCGCCGCGGATTCTTTATTTGGGCCGACAATCTGGAGTTTGAGATGCTCAAAATCCCGCGGCCAACGCTCAGCCTGGTATTACGTGTGCCGGCTGAAACCGCGCAGCAGCTTGTCGACCAAAAAGAACAGCGCAGTTACACCGACAAAAAACGCGACATCCACGAGGCCTCCTTGAGCCACCTCCAGCGCGCCGTGACCGTATACGACGACCTCTGCCAGCTATTTCCCAAGGACTTCCAGCGCATCGATTGCGTGCGCAGCGGCGAACTTTTGCCAATCGAGACCGTTCAGGAACTTATTCGCCAAAAAATCGAGCCAATTCTGCCACCACCGGTTCCCAAGCCACCCGTTGCCGAAGCCGTCATAATTAAGAAGGAAAAAACCATCGTGCAGAACCCCTATGTCCAGAAAAACGAGCAAGGCTTGTACGAAATCACCGCCGTCGGCAAACAATTCTTGGACGAATCGGTGACTAACAGCACGGGCAACGTCTACGGCTTTACCGACAAGCTCAGCCCCATCACCATCGCCGCCGCCATGGCGCGATTGTCGCGCCGTGGTGACGACATGCGCGTAACCCTTTTGGACGAGTTTGCCCAGTCCGCCGGCAAGGACGAAAAGCTGCTCAAACGCATCATTACCGCCTTCGGAGACGACTCTGTACAGCAGCTAACCGGCCAGTACATCGTCGTCGAAAACGCCAGCAACATACTCACAAAAAAACTGGAGTGGGGCAGGTTAGCTGCGTACCTAGAACAATCCACCCGCTACATTTACTACGATCAGAAAGACGCCGAGGGTAACTACAAATACTTTGTGCCGGAGCATCTGCCGCAAGACGTCAAAACCGCCTACCGCGCCCACATGGACGAAATCTTCCGCCTATACTCTAGCATGGTGCACCAGCTAACCAAGTACGTAACCGACAACTCCGACACGCCGGCAGAAGAGCGCGACGTGGCCTGGAAGGGTGCCGTGCGTGCCCAGGCATGCGATGCCATCCGCCCGGTTTTGCCAGTGGCCACCAAGTCTACCGTTGGTATTTTTGCTTCCGGCCAAGCCTTGGAAAGTCTGATTATGCACTTGCTGGGTGATGAGCTGCCCGAAGCGCGCAAAACCGGTGAAGACATGCTTGCCGAAGCGCGCAAAGTGAACGGAGCCTTCCTGGAGCGAGCAGACAAGCCAGAGCGCGGCGGCGCCTGGATTGCCTACCAAGTCAACAAGCACAAAGCTGTCAAGCAACTGGCGCACGACTACTTGCCCGACAATCACGCTGCTGCTGCCGAGCCGGTGCAACTCACCGGCGTTTGGCCGCGTAACGAATTCGACCTAATCCCCGACATGCTGTACGAGCACAGTAATCTACCGCTCAAGCAAATCCAGGAAGAAGTTACTACCTGGCCGTACGAAAAGAAACTGCGCGTGTTTGAAGCCTACGTCGGTGAACGCCTAAACCGCCGCCACAAACCCGGCCGCGCGCTCGAGAAAGCTCACTACAGCTGGGACTTAGTGTGCGACTACGGCATATTCCGCGACCTGCAGCGCCACCGCATGGTCGACGATCTGGAATGGCAAGAATTGACACCGCGCTACGGCTACGACATGCCGAAGCTAGTTGAAGAAGCCGGCCTGGTTGACGAATTTGAGCAATGTTTTGAAATTAGCCTTAAGCTCCACAGTTTACTGCAAGCCAGCGGCTACGCGCTCGAGGCGCAGTACGCCACGCTGCTCGGCCACAAAATGCGCTGGAAAATTACCTACAACGCTCGCGAAGCCTTCCACCTTCACGAGCTACGCACCAGCCCGCAAGGCCACCCCGGCTACCGCAAACTCGTGCAGCAAATGCACGAAAAACTGACCGAAATCCACCCCCTCCTAGGCGAAGCCATGAAATTTGTAAACCAAGGCGAGGACGCCGAGCTAACTCGGCTCGCCGCCGAACGCTACACACAGTTCAAACTAAGCCAACTTGATCAGAAATAACGACTTGCTCCCTCACAGTCGCTTCTCCTGCTGCCGCCTTTATCGCCAACGTTGGATTGCCGTTCCTAGTTTCCCGAGCATGCGCCGCGTATAAATTTGCAGTGTGATTAGCCAAGGATTGGCCATCGGCTGGACCCCTGGCAATAAGCTGAGCTGCTGTTAGATCTTCCATGTCTACCTCCAAATAAAAAACCGGGCTCTTGGATCGAGCCCGGCTAATTTTTATACTTTATATATTACGGCTCAATCCTTTGGCGCACGTACGCAAAATAAAAGCCCCAAGCATGGAAAACTTTTGCCAACGGATTTACTTGAACCATAAAGCTATAATAGTACAATCTGTCAAGGAAATCCATATTGACGCTGCGAGCCTTACGCTGTATTATGACTGTATTGTGTCTAAAGCAGAAGTATTCATGATCGTCATTCTCGACTCCAAAAGGGAGCTCGGTTAGGCGTATCCGACAAACGCACACCACCCGGGCTCCCAGCCCGGTTTTTAATTTAAAGGATTTTATGACCGACGACCAGCTGATCGAACTTTCCAAGAAACTCATTGCAATTGAGTCGACCGTGGACAACCTAGACGGTTTGCGCGAGGCATACGACTTTATGGTCAAGATGCTACGGAGCAGCGGCAAAGACATCACTATCGAGGAGTTCGAAAGCGGCGGCAAGCCCAGCTTGCTGGCGTACCGCGGCAAAACGCGGCCGGCCAATTTCCGGGTTATACTAAATGGCCATCTTGATGTGGTGCCCGGCCAGCCCAGCCAGTACAAAGCGGTGGTGAAAGACGGCAAACTGTACGGCCGAGGCTCACACGATGAGAAAGCGGCTTGTGTCGTCCTAGCCGACGTATTTTGCGAGTTCATCGACAAAGTGCCATATGCCCTGGGCTTGCAGCTAGTAACCGACGAAGAAAGCAGCGGCTATCATGGCACCCGCCTCCAAATCGAGGACGGTGTTCGCGCCGACTTTGTAATTTGCGCTGAGTGCGGCAGAAAAACAGACGTACACGAAATTGCGAATGAAGCGAAGGGAATAGTTGTTGCCGAAATTGGGTTCCGCGGCGTTGCGACACACAGCGCGTACCCGTGGAGAGGCGACAGTGCGGCACTCAAAGCCACCCAATTTGTCCATGCTTTGCACGACCGATTCCCGTGGCCGGCAGAGGAAACGTCGCATACAACAATCACCGTGACCTCTATTTCTTCGACAGGCGGTTCGCTTACCCGCGTTCCCGACTACGCGTTAGTTAAGGTGGACGCCCGCTACATTCCCGGCGACCCTAACTTCCGCAGCAGAAAACACTTCGCAGCACTGATTGAAAAGATTGACGCGAACGCCGAGCTGAGCATCTACGACTTTTCGTCGCCTCTATACACCAGCAAAGATAACCCTTTACTCTTAGCCCTAAAAGCCTCGGCCGAGAAAGTCGAGGACGCACCGTTCAGGTTCGTCCGGCGCCATGCCACCAGCGACGGCCGTTGGTACGGTGACGTTGGCAACCAAGCCTGCGAGTTCGGCATCGCCGGCGAAGATCAGCACGGCGACAACGAACACATCACCTTAAAAGCGTTCTCAGACTTCCGCAAAACATTGCAAGACTTTTTGACAAAAACCATCGAAACCGAAAAAGATAACACCAACACACACGCTTTTTCTGAATAATAGTTTAAAGGTTCCTGGCGCCAGACGTGTCATGCCGTATACTAAATACATGACCGAAGCCGAAAAACAACTCACCAAACTAGTGGCCATGCCCACCATTTCCGACGATACAGTCGCGAACGACCTGGCTTTAGACCATATAGAAAATTACCTCGCTAAACGTGGAATGCTCACCCGGCGCGACCGCTTTAACGGCCACGGCACACTGCTTGCAGCCACGCCTTCGGCCACGATGCTCGCGCCAAAAGTGTTACTGACGGCACATGTAGATGTTATGGAGGGCAGTAAGCGCGTATTTACCCTGCAGGCAGAAGGCGACAAGTTGCTGGGCCGGGGCGTCTACGACATGAAATTCTCGATTGCCGGCTATATGGAGGTAATTGACCAGCTGCAAGATAAACTGGACGAGTATGACCTAGGCGTCATGATCACCACTGACGAAGAGTATGGCGGCAAGGATGATATCAACGGTGCACATCGCTTAGTAGAGCTGGGTTTGCGCCCGCAAGTCTGTATAATGCCCGATTCTACAGCACCCAACTGGGATATCGAAATAGTCGCAAAGGGCTATTGGCGCTTCGACCTCATTGCCAAAGGCAAAGCCGCTCATGGCTCCCGCCCGTGGCAAGGCGATAGCGCTTCCGTCAAACTTATCAACGCTTTGCATGAGCTAAAAGAACGCTTTAAAGACCAGCGCGTCGAAACTGACTCGCTTAACATCGGCGTTATCCAGGGTGGTGTAACATACAACCAGGTACCTGATCACATGCTTGCCTCTATCGAAATCCGTTATACAAGCCAGCAACGACTGGACGCTTTAAGGAAAATAATCGCCAGGTTGTGCAAAAAACATGGTCTAACCATACAAGAGCGTGCTCTCGGCCCGCTAGTGCTCACCGACCTGAGTCATCCGCTCGTTTCCCCATACCTCGACAGCGTCGAAAAAATAACCGGCCCGCGGCCGCAGCCATTCACCTCGTGCGCCGCCACCGACGCCCCTTATTTCTTCGCCGAAGGCATCAACTGCATCATTTCATGCTGCGAAGGCGGCTTGCACCACAGCGAGGACGAGTGGATCAGCCGCAAAAGCTTTCTGCAGTTTGTGCCAATTTTGCGAGACTACCTCGACCGTGTGGCCAAGCGTTGACAATATGGCAACGCCAGGGTACAATAACAGATAACATTACCAAAGACCGCAGCGATCTGCAAAGATTTAAGAATGCTGCCGAGGCGATGAACAATTTATTTGTTTAGCACTTTGATGTCTTTGGCGATGCGCCAAAGATTTTTTGTTTAAAAAATCTGGCAATCCTTAACAATTTGGTCGATAATCTCATAAACAAGGAAGACTCTATGGCTTTAACAAAAGACAAGAAACACGAAGTCGTAAAGGAAGTTGCCGAAGCTCTTGGCGCGTCGAAGATGACCGTGGTTGCAAAATACCGAGGCACGACCGTTAAGGCTTTGCAGCAACTTCGCCGCGACGCTCGCGAAGGTAACACCAAGCTCCGCGTGGTAAAAAACCGCCTGGTTAAACAAGCTCTGCAACAGAACGACGTCCTCAAAGACATCGACACTAGCACCCTCACCGGTCAGTTGCTATATGCGTTTAACCCAGATGACGAAGTAGCGCCAGCCCAAGTGCTCGCCGCTTTCGCCAAAGTAAATCCCCAAGTTGAATTTGTCGGTGCAATCACTGCCGAAGGCAAATTCCTAACCGTCGACGAGGTAAAAGAATTGGCCGCAATGCCAAGCCGCGAAAACCTCATCGCACAAGTTATCGCAACCCTCGCTTCACCGCTCAACGACAGCATAAGTGGCCTTTCTGGCAACTTACACGCACTGCTCGACGGTATCGAAGCTAAGGCTGCAAATTAATTAAGATTAAGTAAAAAGGACAAAGAAATGGCTAAAGATTTAAAGAAATTGGCAGAAGAGCTAACCGGCTTGACTGTTTTGGAAGTAAACGAACTCAAAAACATCCTAAAGGATGAATACGGCATCGAGCCGGCCGCAGCCGCTGTAGCTGTTGCCGGACCAGCAGCAGAAGCTGGCCCAGCCGAAGAAGAAAAAGCTGAATGGGACGTCGTTCTTAAGGACGCCGGCGCCCAGAAGGTCGCCGTTATCAAGGCCGTTAAGGACATTACCGGCCTGGGCCTTGGCGAAGCTAAAGCTATCGTGGACAGCGCCCCAAAGCCTGTGCTCGAAAAAGCTAAGAAGGAAGACGCCGAAGCCGCCAAGAAAGCTCTTGAAGCTGCTGGCGCAACTGCTGAACTGGCCTAATACCAGCCGGCACCAAAACCGCCCTTGCATCCGCAGGGCGGTTTTTTGTGGGACGATTTTGTTAGGTTCTTAAAGGTGGGTTTGGCGAGTACCACAAAAATGCTACGGCTGCTCTGGCAAGAAGCCATCGAGCCACTTTCCGAGCGCGCACCAATCCGGGTTAGCCGCCTGCACACAAGCCGAAGGGATGGGCAGTGGCTCCGGTGACGGCTCAGACGGCTCCGGGCTCCGCTCGGCAAACGCCAAGGACACAGCAAGCAACCCAGCGGCAAATAGCACACCCGCAGTTGTAGCCACAGCCTCGGGATGCTTCATAACTTCAACGTACTGCTAATGCGCCACGAAGTCAAATGGAGTTTATCCACAGCCCGGAACATCCTTTGACTTGACACAGCACACATGATAGTCTTAGGTGTAAGTGGAACAAACAAACACTGCACAAGAGGTGAGAGACAATCAGACATGGCAGACGTAGCAGACAAGCAGATTAAACGCCTTCGCGCACTTATTCAGGACGCCGAGACCAACTTGGCCGCGGCCAATGAGCTGTTGATAAGCCTGGTGGGGGACGACGAAAAAGTGTCCGCTGTTGCACACGAGGACAACCTCGGCAAGATGATAGAAGGCGTCTTTGATGGCCAGAACATGGTAGGCAGCGACGGCAAGATGTATCCGGTGCCGGCCAACTATGCCAGCAAATCCAAGCTGGTGCAAGGCGACATACTTAAGCTAACCATCGCCGACGACGGCGCATTCCTGTACAAACAAATCGGCCCAATCCCGCGCAAGCAAGTCGTGGGCACACTCAAGCTCGAAAACGGCCATTACATTGTAGATGTTGCGGGCAAGGAGTACCGTGTACTTCTGGCCAGTGTAACTTACTTCAAAGCCAAATCTGGCGACCAAGTAAGCATAAACATCCCCGAAGACGACACCAACGCCGACTGGGCCGCCCTCGAAGCCGCGTTGTAATATAAACTTCTTACGCTCTGAAGAGCAATTGACGACTAGAATGTTCCTAGGGCATAATGGGAACGTATAGTAATGTATGAAGTTAAATAGCGAAATCGAGGGGAAAGTCAGTGACAACACAAGAGAATAGTGGCCAGATGGCTCTTGGTCAGTTTGAGATTGCCGCAGCACTTGCCAATAATCAGGCTGACAATATAGATCGCAGTCATGAAATTTTCAGGCTGCAAAGAAACCCGGAAACCTTCGAAGTAACAGTAGAAAGCGATGTAACACTCGAGGACTACCGTGCGGGAACCGACCCGGAACTGTGGGGATTAGTAGAAGACTTCGTAAAGCCTATTGAAGGACAAACTGTTGTTTTTATCAACCCTACGATGGAAGGCGGCGGCGTAGCCATAATGCGGCCAGCCCTGATACACATGCTTAAGAAGCTGGGTGTGGATGCCCGCTGGTTTGTTATGAAAGGCAAGGATAATCCAGCCGACCCCACAGAACCCGATCCTTTTACCTACACGAAGCTAATGCACATTATTTCCCATCGCCAAGGGGGAGATGCCCGAATCGACAAGGCGGGGAAAAACCTCCATCATACCTGGGCAGTCGAGAGAAACGGTGCAGTGCTGCTACAGCAAGACGCTGTTCTTAACGCCGACTTCATCGTCATAGACGACCCGCAACCTGCACCACTCATTCGTCCGATCATGCAAGCTAACCCCAAAGCAAAGATGGTTTGGCGCAATCATATAGACACGCATCATGGGCTGATGTCTGACCCCACGACACCACAAGGGGAAGTAGCGTCCTATCTTTTGGATGAGTGTGGTGTGCGTGACGTCCACGCCGTCGTTGCTCATCCTGTGGATCTATTCTTGCATCCTGGCATGGAGGACAAAACCTTCTTCGCACCGGCAACAATCGACCCGTTTGACAACCTTAATAGACATCTAAACGAAAAAGAGGTTGCCGAGGGCATTGATTTTATCAACGGAGAAATTACTAGCTACAACGCCACCATGATGGCCGAAGGCCGAACCGCCGACGTTGTCCAGCTGCTCGATACCGAGCCGTCACGTAAACGCATAACGCTGGTCGCCCGCTTCGACGAAGCCAAAGGAATGGACAAGGCTATGGAAATGGGCTACTTAGTACGACAAAAACTACGTGCCAGCGGCGTGTCCGAAGCCGAGCTGCCCGAAGTCGTAATAGTTGGCAATGGCTCAGTAGATGACCCAAGCGGGCCAATGATGTTCGAAAGGATGTTAAAAATCAGACGCGAACGATTCGCGGATGACGCCGACGGCATTATCCTCATGCGTCTGAAGCATAATTACGATGTCATGAATGCATTAGTGAGTCGTAGTACCATAATGATGCAAACGTCTGATGCAGAAGGCCTGGAAACGCGCGTCAGTGACGCCATCGCCCACGGAAAGCCAATAGTCATATCTAACCGTGGCGGCATGAAAACGCAAGTCATTGAAGGCCAATCCGGTATTATTTTGGATTACGACGCACCCGGTCACGATTTGGAGCGAGGCGCGGACTGGATGGTTGAGCTACTAGCGGACGATGAGAAATATCAATCTATGGTGGCGAGCACAATTGAAGCGGCTCGATTCCATAACTTACGCGAATTCACAACTGTCAGCAATAGCATTCGCTGGCTCAGAGTCTTTGGACACCTGCTAGCTGGTCGAGAGGCCGACAAAGTATGGCTGTTGCGTGATCTGCTTGCACATAAGCAGGCCAGCCAGGTTACAATGGGTCAACTATCGCTGAATTAGCATTTAGCCAAGCTTATCAACTTGAACTCTGCTAGAATGATATCATCATGGGTCAGGCGTTATATCGAAGGTACCGTTCTAAGAAGTTGTCTGAGTTAGTTGGGCAAGAGCATATTACGACTGCGCTGGACCGCGCCCTCAAAAACGGCACTGTGGCGCATGCTTATTTATTTACCGGGCCGCGAGGCACGGGCAAAACCAGCATCGCGCGCATTTTGGCGCACGAAATAAACAGCCTACCGTACGACGACGAGTCGTATCATCTGGATATTATCGAGATTGATGCCGCCAGCAATCGGCGCATCGACGAAATCCGCGACTTGCGGGATAAGGTGCACGCTGCGCCAGCCAGCGCTAAGTTTAAGGTATACATCATCGACGAAGTACATATGCTCACCCGTGAGGCGTTTAACGCGCTACTTAAAACGCTGGAGGAGCCACCGGCGCACGTTATTTTCATTCTGGCCACTACCGAAGTGCACAAACTGCCCGAGACAATTATAAGCCGCACGCAACAGTTCGCCTTTAAACCGGTGGAGCTGACCAAAGTTGTCGCCCACCTTAAACACATCGCCAAACAAGAGAAAATCGACATTGCCGATGACGCAATGGAACTAATTGCCGCACACGGCGATGGCAGCTTCCGCGACAGCATCAGCCTGCTCGACCAAGCGCGCAACACCGGCGAAAAGGTCACTCTGGTCACCGTGCAGCAGCTGCTGGGCATCGCGCCGGAAGTACTGCTGGATCAGCTGCTTGCCGCTGTCACCGCCCGCGACGCCCCAGCAACCATCCAAAAACTACAAGAGCTGCACGAGCAGGGCTTCGAGCCGCCGATAGTCGCCAAACAGCTGGGACAGCGCATCCGCGCCCAGCTGATAGCGGCGCGCGGGGAACTGTCCGCCGGCGATGCTTTACCGCTGCTTTCCAGCTTGGTTGACGTGCCCGCCTCGCGCGATCCGCGCCTCAGCCTCGAGATCGCCTTGCTTAGTGTAGCCTTGCAGGCAGACGGCGACGCTGCGCCTGCGCCCTCGCCGCAGCCGCCAAAATCAGCGCCGCCCAAAACCATGGCCGAGGAAATCCGCGCCAAACCACCGACCCAGATAGAGCCTCACCCCAGTACATTCCAAAAAAAGTCCAAACCCCAGGCCGAGCAGCCGGCCGCCAGCAAACCAGCACCCGCTGCGATAAAACCGTTAAACGAACAAACCTGGGCAGCCGTGCTGGGCAGCATCAAAGCCAAACACAACACACTGTTTAGCATTGTGCGCACCGTCCGGCCAGAGGTAAAAAACGATACTCTGGTGCTGGAGTGCGCCTACGCCTTCCACAAAAAGCGCCTGTCCGAAAGCCGCAACAAACAAGTCCTTATAAATACCATCCGTGATATAACCGGCCTGGAGCCAACCCTAGAGTTCGCCGTTTCCGCCAATCCCGTAACCCAGCCGCCGACCACGCCGCTACCGCCGCCGGACGACGAGCAAATCCACAACGTCGGCAAACCGCCAATCAACGACACCGTCAAAAGCATAAGCAATATCTTCGGCGGTGCCGAACTGCTAGAATCATAGAACATGGACGAGGGTCATCACCGAAAAGCGCCTCAAAACCTCGAGGCCGAAGCCAGTTTGTTGGGAGCGGTGTTAATTGATGCCGACGCCTTGGTTAAAATTGCCGACATAATTACCGCCGACGACTTCTTTGACCCGCGCCACAAACACATCTACACAGCCGTGACCACGCTGTACGAAAAGCGCAGCCCCATCGACGTGCTAACGCTGGCCGACGAGCTAAAAAATAACAGCTTTCTAGACATGATCGGCGGCCCGTCCTACCTTACCGAGCTAACCAACTTTGTGCCAACCGCCGCGCACGTCGAGCAATACGCCGAAATAGTGTCGCAAAAAGCGCTGCGCCGCCGGCTTATAAAAGCCAGCCAACAGCTAACTACGCTGAGCTTTGACGAGTCCAAGGCCCTACGCGAGCTTATAGAAGAGGCCGAGTCCAGCCTGTTCGCGGTAAGCCTGCAGCACGTCAAGCAGTCCGTTATCAGCCTGGAAGCCATTCTGGCCGAAAGTTTCGACCGGCTCGACGATCTGCACAAAGACAAAAACAAATTGCGCGGCGTACCGACCGGCTTTAAAGACATGGACAACATTCTGGCCGGTTTACAAAAGTCCGACTTGTTTATTTTGGCAGCCAGACCATCGCTGGGTAAAACAGCACTCGCACTTAATCTGGCGCACAACGTAGCCGTAGCCGGCCATTCGGTGCTCGTGTTCTCGCTGGAAATGAGCAAGGAGCAGCTGGTCGACCGGCTTTTGTCAATGGAATCGGGCGTGGATGCCTGGGCGCTGCGCACCGGCAACCTGACCGATAGCGATTTTGAAAAAATCGGCCAGGCCATGGGCACCTTATCCGAGGCCAAAATGTACATCGACGACACCCCCGGAATAACCGTCAGCGACCTGCGCACCAAAGCACGGCGCGAGGCACAC
The DNA here is from genome assembly GCA_050730855.1 of Saccharimonadales bacterium (SeqCode). Classification (GTDB taxonomy): domain Bacteria; phylum Patescibacteriota; class Saccharimonadia; order Saccharimonadales; family UBA4665; genus DASRJJ01. Next base: position 40,605 of record JBOHNU010000001.1, read on the forward strand.
CGACAGCCGCTTGGCCTGATCATCGTCGATTACTTGCAGCTCATGAGCGGGGGCAGTAAATTTGGCGGCAGCGACAACCGTGTGCAGGAAATCTCGGAAATTTCGCGCGGGCTAAAGGCAATCGCCCGCGAGCTGGACGTGCCACTCATAGCACTAAGTCAGCTGAGCCGTTCGGTCGAAAGCCGCAGCCCGCAAATTCCGCAGCTAGCCGACCTGCGCGAGTCTGGCTCGATTGAGCAAGACGCCGACGTGGTGGCGTTTATTTACCGCGAAGATTACTACAATCCAGAAACTGAGCGCAAAAACATCACCGACATCTTCATCAAAAAACACCGTAACGGCCCGACTGGTGGGGTAGAGCTATACTTCGACCGCAACCACCAGCGCTTCCGTTCTCTCGACACCAAGCACGCCCGCGACCCGTTTGCATCCTAGCCGCGCTGACTTTTCCGGCACCGGAATCTTTGCAAGCCAGCATCGCAAAATACTCATCTGTAAGGGGTGCAACCCTTTTAACCTACTCTAAGTTAGCGGCGGCTAAGTGTTATACTAGCAGTAATATGCGTTTTGAGCGGCTACGAAATTTTGCGGCAAACACCTGGCAGCCGGCCGTGTTGTACGGAGGCATACTTGCTGCGCTTGGGGGTCTGTTGTTCTTTCGCATCGGCACGTTGCTACCGGGGTATAGTTCTAGCGAAGTACAGGCATATGGGGCGAGCGGCGGCTTCCGTACTATTTTTGAAAACCCCGTGGACGCGCCGTTTACAGTTGTAACGCACCTTTTGTCTTTAGCAAACGATCACAGCTACTTGCTTACCCGACTAACGGCAGTAGGTTTTGGGCTGGCCGCACTTGTAGCGTTTTGGTGGCTTTTGCAGCACTGGTACGACAGGCGTGTAGCGGCCTTTGGCACAATACTGTTCGGCTGCTCGGCGCTGTTTTTGCACATCGCCCGCTTTGGCGCCCCAGATGTCTTAATGTTTTTGGTGATTATACTCGTTGCGTGCGGCGTATGGCTTAAAAAATCAGCCAATCCTATCGCCGTGTTCCTCTGCTTTGCAATCAGCGCTGCGTTGTTATACGTGCCGGGAATGATATGGATAGTGGCGCTGGGCGTTGCCTGGCAGTGGAGAACGATCGACCGCATTTTCCGCCAACATTTGTGGCTGGTTACGCTGGGCGGCCTATTGCTGGCTAGCGCACTGGTACCGCTAGGTTTCGCGCTGTACAAAACTCCAGATATATGGAAAACGCTTGTCGGGCTTCCGGCTGTCGGCTGGCCGCAAGTCGGGGAAGTACTTTCCAATTTGTACCAAATCCCGATGGCGCTCTTCTTCCGCTACGTCGACGCCTCCCCCGAAACCTGGCTGGGTAATCTGGCGATTCTGGACATCTTTAGCATCGCCATGCTGTTTTTGGGCGGTTACGTTTTTATAAAGCACGCCCGTTTGCAGCGCGTCAAACTTGTTGGCTGGGCAATACTGGCTGGCATTGTGCTTATTAGCCTGGGCGGCGGCGTCAGCTTGAGCCTAATCATACCGTTTGTTTACATCCTGGTGGCGGCCGGAATCGGCTTTTTGTTTGTACGCTGGCACGAGGTTTTCCCACGCAACCCCATCGCGCACATCCTGGCGTTTGTGTTGGTGACGCTAGCCGTAGTCACAGCCTGCAGCTACCAACTACGCCACTACTTTATCGCCTGGCCGCGAAACGCCGAAACCCGCAGCGTGTATACCACCCCCGAGCTTCCCCTATCTGGTACAATACAACAATAAAGGAGATACTATGAGTAAATTCGAGCAAGCCAAAATGATGCTAAAAGTCCGCAAACTGCAGAAAGAGCTGCAAAAAGAAATTATTACCGTAGAAGCCGGTGACGGCGCCGTTAAGGTAGAGATTACCGGCGAGCAGAAAATTAAAAAAATCCACATCGACCCGGAGTACGTCGACCTCGAGGACATTGGCCAACTGGAGCGCTGGATTGAAGACGCCGTGAAAGAAGCCATCCAGGTTAGCCAAAAACTCGCGGCCGAAAAAATGCGGCCGATGATGGGCGCCTTGGGCGACCTCGGCCTGTAGTAGTTGGCTCATATGCAGATATTGCCGCCAGCACTGACTGACGTTATTGAAGCCCTTGGCAAGCTGCCAGGTGTAGGGCCGCGCACAGCCGAGCGCTACGCCTACTTTTTAGTGCGCACCGACCCGGCCAAGGCAAAAAAACTGGCCGATAGCCTGCGCGAACTGCATGGCGGCATCGGCTACTGCAAAAAAACATTCGCGCTCGTGCCAGCCGGGCAGGAACTTTCCGACTTATACACCGACCCCAAGCGGGACAAAACGGTAGTAGCAGTCGTGGCCGAGCCGTTCGATATCGTGGTACTAGAAAAAACAAACCTCTATAAAGGCACTTACCATGTGCTAGGCGGGCTGGTGTCGCCCATCGACGGCGTAGGCCCGGAACAGCTACATATTGCCGAGCTTGTCAGACGGGTAGACGAAGACGGCGTACAAGAAATCATCCTCGCCACCAACGCCAGCGTGGAGGGCGAATCCACCGCGCTGTACATCCAAAAGCAAATCGGCGACCGCAATGTAAAAATCACACGCCTGGCCCGCGGCCTGCCAATCGGCGTGGATCTAGAATACGCCGACCAAATAACCCTCGGCCGCGCCCTAGAAGGAAGGCAAACCCTATGATGTTTACATACTGCCCGTCTTGTGGCAAAAAGAACTCTGTACAAAAGTTGGACGACACTAATTACGAATGCGGTAGCTGCCGGTGGCACTTCTGGAACAACGCCAAGGCGTCAACTTGTTTGTTTCTGCTAAGAAGCGACGGCTATTTTCTAGCCGCCAAACGCGGCCGCGAGCCAAACAAAGGCAAGTACGAGGCAGTAGGCGGCTTCATAGAATACAACGAAGACCCCACCGACGCAGTTATCCGCGAAACATTAGAGGAGACGAACCTCATAGCCAAAAATCCGCTACTCATCGCAGCATACCCCCACGTCTATACGCCAAACTCACTGCCGCCGGTTTCAACCACCGACCTTATTTTCGCAACATTCGAATGGGAGGGCGAACCCCAAGCTGGCGATGATGTTGAGGAATTAACCTGGCAGCCACTAGAACTAATACAAAAACCATCCTTCGTTCCAGCCTACCCGGCAGAACTTTTAGCCAAACTGCGCGCGTTAATTAGACCCGGGCGAGCCACCGGCTAGTCCGTGCGCTATACTGTCTCTAATCTCCCCGACCTGCTTTCCGTAGTCCTCGCCAAATGCAGCGCCAGCAAGAGCATCGGCGGTCATCCTAAGTACTGCATACATTTGATCTGGGTAACCTGTAATTTCCCACACCAGCGGTTTGTCGGGATACCCGCTTTGTCCGCTTTGGCAGTCGGCGATCAAAAGTTCTGTCACCATCACGTATCCCATAGGGACAACATTGGGAGTCAACCGATCGGCTAGCGCACGACCAAAGGCAACCTCCACCGGTTCGCAAGGAACGCCTTGTGCCTCTTGCTCCTGTACCCACACGTCAAGGTGTCGATGCAACTCGAGTCTTCTATTAACTTCTTCTGAACCACCCGGCAATACTTCACCCATCATACGCAACTCCTGATTGTTAAAACATTAGTCGATATTACTCTCTCTCTCTCTCTCTCTCGAACTTTGTCAACATCAACAACTCTTAATGTCAAATGAGCCAAATACGGTATACTTAAACCTATGGCCTACGAAGAATCAGAAAAAATAAAAAATATCTTGGATGGCGCCACAAAAATTGTTATTTTGCAGGCTGATAATCCGGATGGCGATAGCATGGGCAGTGCGCTGGCGCTGGAGCAGATTTTGGGCGACATGGGCAAGGAGCCGGTGTTGTACTGCGGCGTGGATATCCCGAGCTACTTGCGTTACTTGCCGGGTTGGGACAGGGTCGTCAAGGATCTGCCAAACCAATTTGACGCCAGCATTATAGTAGACACCAGCGCAATCAGCCTGTTCGAAAACCTGGCGGCAAACGGCCAGCGCGGGCGGCTTGGTGCCAAACCCTGCATTATTGTCGACCATCACGCTGTTGAATCGACCATCCCGTTCGCCAGCGTAATCTGCAACAAAGAAGCCGTCGCTACAAGTGAAGTGATCTACGAACTTGCACAACAGCTCAGTTGGCCGCTGAATCATCAAGCCAAAGAGATGATTTCTATCGCCATTATGGCCGACAGTTTGGGGCTAATTACAGAGGCGACCAGCGCACGCAGCATCCACATTATTGCGGAGTTGGTCGAAGGCGGCGTTAGCCTGGCCGAGCTGGAACACTCCCGCCGCGAGTTAATGCGCAAAAGCCCGGCGCTTGTTCACTACAAGGGCGAACTCTTACAGCGTGTCGAGTACTTCTCAGACAACCGCATCGCCACCATCACCATCCCCTGGAAAGAAATTGAGCGCTACAGCCCAGAGTACAACCCGTCGATGCTGGTGATTGACGACATGCGCATGACCACCGGTACCAAAGTTGCTATCGCGTTCAAAACCTACAACGACGGCAAAATAACAGCGAAAATCCGCGCCAACCAAGGGGCGCCAGTGGCCAACCAGCTCGCCCAAACCTTCGGCGGCGGCGGCCACAAGTACGCCAGCGGCTTTAAAATCCAAGACGGCAAACCGTTTAACGAAATTAAATCAGAGTGTATCAGCAAAGCAACCGAACTGTTAGATAACCTTAAACAAGACTCTTAAAACCATGAAACTCTACAATACCCTAGCGCGAACTGTCCAAGATTTTGCGCCGCTAGAAGGCAACCTGGTGCGTTTTTACTCTTGCGGCCCCACGGTTTACGACCACGCCCACATTGGCAATTTGCGGGCCTTTATTTTTGCCGACACCCTGCATCGCACGCTTGAATCGGCCGGTTTTAAAGTCAAGCACGTTATGAACATTACGGATATCAATGACAAAATCATCGCGCGTAGCCAACGTGACTATCCAAATGACGAACCCAACGAAGCCATGCAAAAATTAACCAAGTACTACACTAAAGTCTTTTTGGATGATATAGCCCAGATTGGCAACGACACCAATGCAATTCTTTTTGTGAATGCTACTGATCATATTGATGGCATGCGACAACTAGTGATTGACCTACAGCAGAAAGGATTTGCATATGTGGCCGACGATGGTGTCTACTTTTCAATTGACGCCTATAAAAAAAGCGGCAAAAAGTATGGTCAACTGCTAACTATTACTAGTGAAAACACCAGCGAAGCTCGTATCCAAAACGATGAATATGACAAAGCTACGGTGCACGACTTTGCGCTCTGGAAAACCCAAAAGCCCGGCGAGCCAGCCTGGCCGTTTATGTTAGACGGCCGCAAGCTCGATGGTCGCCCCGGTTGGCATATTGAATGTTCAGTAATGAGCCGCGCAATGCTTGGCCAGCCATTTGATATTCACACTGGTGGAATTGATCTATTGTTCCCGCATCACGAAAACGAAATCGCCCAAAGCACCGCCGGCAACGACAATCCGGTCATGGCAAGTTTTTTCGCACACAACGAACACCTGCTCGTTGACGGCAAAAAAATGGCCAAGTCGGCTAGCAACTTTTACACGCTCGAAAATATTATCGAGAAAGGCTACGACCCGCTAGCATTCCGTCTGCTTATTTTGCAGTCGCACTACCGCAGCCAAGCGCAGTTCAGTATTGCCAACCTTGAGGCAGCACAAAACCGGTTACAAAGTATACGCGCAATGGCCGATCTTCAATTTCAGGCAACCGGTATCGAACCTTGGCTTAACGCCAACACAAGCTTTAACGCAATACAAAGCGAAATGCAAAACGACCTCAACACACCCGCAGCACTCAGCATTCTAAACGAACTCACAACCACAGCAGAGGAACGGCTTATCAGTGCCAACGAGCTTGAAACCTTTAAAGACACACTATCTAAGCTGGACCATGTATTTGGACTGCAGTTAAGCGAACGGCGAGATATTTCGGAAGCTCAAAAACAGTTGATCGAGAAACGCGAACGAGCTCGAACAGATAAAAACTGGGCTGCAGCAGACGAACTTCGCGGACAATTATCCGAACAAAGCATCGGCGTACGCGACACCGCCCACGGACCAATCTGGTTTCGCAAGTAAGTATGACTTATCCGGGATACGTCGAAAAACTAGGCGACCTAGTCAGCACAACGAACGAGTTTGCGCCCGGCCCGCATTCACGCCATGCGTTGGCGATGAGCGACCTTGTAACTAAAGCTGTCTTTAGAGATCAGGCGCAGCACACTCTTGTTATCGGCTCTAGCGCCCCGCCTGCACCAGAGTGGCCACCACTCTACAAGAACGCTATCTTGATAAAGCCTCCACTACCCATAGGTGCAGGAAGGATAATCGTTGCAAATATCTTACGAAAACAAGAGGAACTACTGGAAAGATTTAGCGATGCAGACCCTGCGATTCGTGCGGGTTTTGTACGGTTTGAGCCCAATCCGGAACTCGTGATCAGTCCGCTTAGGTAGTCCTATTTGCTCTCTTCGAATGCGGCTTTTACGGTGGCTGGCTCGATGATTTTCTTGGCACGTAAGTAGTCGAGCAGGGCAATACGGATACAGCCAGCAACCGGTATGGCCACCAAACCGCCAAGCAACCCGCCAAAACTCACCCCGATAATAACCGAGGAAAACACCAAAAGCGGCGACATGTTGGTAGAATTAGCCTGTACCTTGGGCTGGACAATGTAATTTTCAATCTGCTGGTACAAAATGTAGTAGCCCAGCACAATCAAGGCCGCCCAAGGCGACGTAAACAGCGCCACAGTACTAACAATAATCGCCCCGATAGTGTGGCCGACAAGAGGAATCAGCCCCGCGATAAACACAATTACCAGCATGGCCGCAGGGTAGCTAACGTCAACGATAAGCAAAACCGGCAGTATAAGTAGCGCGGCCAGCAGCGCCAGCACAACCTGGCCGTTCACATAACCTTTAACCACGCGGTACATATCGCCAGCCAAACGGTCGGCTCGGTCGTGGTGCTCATCGGGAATAGTGTCCTTAATAAACCGCAGCCAGCGCGGCCCTTCGATAAGCATCATAAAGGTCAGTACCAGCACGCTCAAGATGGAAAATACATTTCCGGTCAGCCGGCCAAAGCTGCTAACAGCGGTAGAACCCACGTCTCCCAGCCGCTCAGACAACTGCGACGACAGCCTGTCGATATCGTCCTCCAGGCTGTAGCGATCTACAAAGCGGCCGAGCGAAGTGTCGGGGTTGCGCGCTTGCTCCACTAACGCGGGCGCATTTTGGATAAAATTGCCGGTCTGGCGCACCAGCGGCGGCACGATGCTGATGATAAATCCGGCAATCAGCAGCAGCACAATCAGAAACGACACGCCGGTAGCCAGCGTGCGGCTGCCCTTGCGCTTGCCTGGGATGTGCTGTGCAATCCAGTGTACCGGCGCGTTAAGCGCCAGCGTCAGAAAGAAGGCTACAAAAATAAGAGTTAGCGGGTGACTGGCTTGAGCAATGGCCAGCAGGCCGAGCACAACGGCCACAACAAGCAGCAAGGTTTTTACAATCATCCGCGTTGGGATGTTAAGCGTTACCGTGTTATTCTTGTCTTTTGGCCGGAACCCAAACATATTAATTGTATTATTGCTTACTTAGTTTGTTTACGCAACGCATCGTTATAAACGGCTATAATTTTCTTGCCGATTACGTCTGGTGTAAAGTCCTTTGCATATATTTGTTGCCAGTTGCGCGCTTTAGAGCGAGCCGCCCCATTAGTAAGTGATGCCAGTAATAATTCGGCGAGCTTGTCGGTGTCACGAGGGTTCAATAAGCTCTCTGGATGGTTCTGCATAACCGAGGCGTAACCGGGATTGTTGCCAGCCAATACTACGCCCCGGCTTGCAGCCATGGCCTCTATCAGGACAATGCCAAAGCTCTCGCCGCCGGTGCTAGGGAAGACGGCCACATCGGCCCCTGCCAAGAAGCGTGGTTTGTCTTGCTCGGAAACAAACCCTTTAACATCAACGATGCCGGTTAAGTCAGACTCGTGCACGAACTGCGTTAATCTGAGCTGGAGCGAGCCACCGCCGCACACAATCACTTTGGCATCGCTGGGCCAGGCACCTTCGCGGTGCAATTTAGCTACAGCTGCCAGCAAATGTTGGCAGCCTTTGCGCTCTACTAGTCGTCCTAAAAACACCACGTTGCGAGTTTTCTTATATTTGGCAAATGGCTTGGCTCCAAAGAAATGCTGGAGTGGCGCCGTATTTGGTATAACTTCGCTGTCGATACCAAACGTCTGTTTAGCGAACTTCTGGGCAACCGTAGACACACTAATAAAGCTACTGAACCGCCGCAAATTGCGAGTAAGCCACAATCCAAGTACCTTTGTACCGACATGAACCATCGTCGAAGCCGGCATAATATGAAAGGTTCCGACAATCGCCGTTTTTGGCCCGGCGGCATTTACTACACGGGCGGCCATAAACGGGCTATGCGGCATTTGTACATGTAACACATCGAAAGAAACGTCCTGAAGCAACTTCTTTATCTTAGTTTTGCTGGCGGGCAAGGGCGTTTGTACTTTGTTTTGGTTAAAACGTACTGTTAAGTTGCGGCTAAGGGAGTGCAGATTAGCAAGATCGGTGCGTTTGGTTTCACCCACAAGGTAGTGTACTTCGTGGCCTTGGCTTTGCAGCCACTGGCCAAGCGTGAGCACATACTGCGCTACGCCATCGGTTTTAACGAGTGAGCCGTCGAAGACTAAGCCGACTTTCAATTTCATTGTCGTCACCTTTTGGTTTATGGTTTTTCCGCGCCAGAGCATAGATGCTTTCGTACTGGTCAACCACTTTCGCCCAGTCGTACTGCTGAACATCTTCGGCAGCCCAGGTGCGCCACAAGCTGCGGAGTTCGTTCTCGTGTAAAAGGAGTTCGAGACGGCGGGCAAATTCTGCTGAATGCTTTGGATTCACAAGCGATACAGCACCCAAGCCTTGCATCACCGATGCGTAGCCGGGGTTATCACCGGCCACCGTAACAAGCCCACAAGCCATGGCCTCTAGTAGCACAATCCCGAAACTTTCACCGTGCAGGGCAGGGGCGCAAAATAAATCGGCCGATTGTAGGTGCTGGCGCTTCTCCTCATTCGTAATATAACCAACAAATTTGACATCTTTCAGCTCAAGATCGATTGCCAGTTCCTCTAATCGCTCACGGTCAGGACCATCGCCTGCAATCAGCAACTGTACGTCAGGTTGTTTTTGCTGCAACAAATGGAATGCACGCAACAAGTATTTAACACCTTTGCGAGGTTCTAGTCGGCCAACATAAAAAACAGTTTTAACTTTGCGGTTGTCGCTGCGCCTAGCCGGCGGCTTGTAAAACGAGAGGTCAATGCCGTTTGGCACAATCGCCACGCTTCGGTCGGTCATGCTACACACATAATCAGCGGCAGCTTCGCTAACGGCTGTTAGCTCGTGGATATATTTAAGCACCGACTTCGTATACGGCGTTACCACCTTAGAGATGGTGCGACTCATCATAGTCTCGGGCAATTTTGCATGAAACGTCGCAATATTAATGGTGTTGGAGCGACTCAAAATTTGTAAACTGAGCATTGGCACCCATGGCTCATGAAAGTGGAGGATATCAAACTGGTGCTCTTCTAGCATTTCATCGATCGTGTCATTCACACCAGCCGACACCTGGGCAGTCGTACCCAGCGCGCTAAAATCCGCTGAACCACCAACGAAAATAATCTTGTCTTCGCGCTTGGCGCCCTCGCGAGGCAACGGTGTCACAATATACACGTCATGGCCGCGTGCCTGCAAACCTTTTTGCTGTGCGCGGACAATTTCTTGCACGCCGCCGCCCTTCGTAATGTCATACGGACAAACTAGCCCTATTTTCATACTTAAATCCTATTGTATCACGCGCTGCGGTCTACTCCAGCTCGCGCAGCAAACGCCGCAGCTTGTTCGGCACAAATTGCGCAGCCTCTTTTTTTGTGGCATTAACGCTGGGCGCATGCGTGGTAAGCGGCAGCTCTATGCCAATGTAATCTTTAAAAATAACCCGCAAGTGCTGCTCGACCACGTGGTTGTTAAAGTAGTAATCCTTCTTTGCGTGGACATGCCAAACGGGTACATCCACGGGCTTTCGGCAGTTGTCGAGGTGCAAAAACTCATGCGTGGTAAACATGTGCGTCCGCAGATCGTTACTATGCCACAGCTTAATCTCGGTCTCCAGCACGGCGTTCCAGATAGCGGGCGACTGCGCCGCGGCCTCCTCAAACTTGTGGCGGGCGTTGTGCGTGCGGGTGTAAGCGTACTTGAGCATCCAGCGGTTAAGCAACAGCTTGTCGAAGATAAGCGGAATGGGCGGGATGGACACCAGCTTGGACAGCGCGCGGTACGCAAACATACGGTGCTTGGTAAACACAAAGTCATCGTGGTGCGCAAAGCCAACGCAGCTAACGGCCACATCCACCTTTTTGGCAATTTCCGGATAGCGCTGCAGCATGCGCGTGGCCACCACAAAACCATAGGAAATGCCAACAATCACAAGCCTCCGGCGCTTGTAACGCAGCTTGATAAACGCCGCCAGGTAATCGGCCAGGTTGTCCAGTGTTGGCTTTTGCCCAATCTGGTAAAAATTGTCCATGCCGCCAAAGCCGGGCAGGTCGGGCATGGTGACGTTGCCGTAAGCGCCAAAGTTTTGCACAACACCCCACCAGCGCTCCAGCAGCGCATGGTGGCCGTACACCACTAAAATTTCGCGGGCGGTGCCGGGTCTGGTGGCCGGGAGGCGCAGCATACGCCCTTGCAGGCCGTTCATGTTAATCGGCATGATAAACTGAGCCGGATCGAGGTCGTGATGCTGCATAATTATTCTTACTGTACGACAAGGGATGCTAGCGGAGCAAGCAGAGAGCGTTGTGAAATTCGCCCAAATACGCTAAAATTACTCTGTTAACTCAAGTATTGGGGCGTCGCCAAGTGGTAAGGCACCAGGTTTTGGTCCTGGCATTCGGGAGTTCGAATCTCTCCGCCCCAGCCAGATGCAGCAGCAAGAAGGTAGACCCACATGACCAATGAAGTAATCCTAGCCATAATCCCAAGTTTATCCCTTGGAGGCTTAGTTGTTGCATTATTTAACCACTTTGCAGGCGTCCAAAAAGAAATTGAGCAGCATAAAAGGGAAAGAAAAGAGGATCAATATGAAAAACTCCTCGAAAATCTACCTGGGTTTTTTACGGGTACAGAGAATAAAGAAAAGAAGCTAAGATTTATGGAAGAGCTTAACTCAAATGCATTACTCTTTGCTTCTTCCAAAGTAATTCGCCTTGGCAGTGAATACATAGGCAGTTTTGCGAATAAAAAAATTACTAGTAGCGCAAGAGATGAAATGGCAAATAAATTGGTAATTGCAATTAGGGACGAAATAGGAGTAGATAATAAGGATTCGCTCGGTGTAAATGACATAAGAAGATATAAACTAGACGACTAAAGTAATATCTTCGAAAGATTCATAGGCGCCGTCATAAAATCCTCGTATCATGTAGACCGCTATTTCCTGGCCTTCTTCGTTGAATTCGTGTTTGAGCTCTCTTCCCCACGCGAACATTAGATATCCAGGCGTCACAACACTTTTCCAAGCTGGTTCTGAATCAAGACGGTTAATTAGGACGAAAGATTGCGTACCCATCGGCTGTGTCCATCTTATGTGGATCAACCCCTTTTTGTTCTAGCTCCTTCATCATTTCCTTCGCATAGCCATGTCTAAGAGTGGCTATAAATCAAATTCCTCTGTCTTCCTTCTGGAGTATCTTCTTTATATCCAGCAATAACTGAGCGGGCTGCAGCTTGACTGAAAGGTGTCATAGTATCCCAAATGCTAGCTTTGTGATTCTCAAATAAATAATCTTTAGTGTGTTTTTGTTGTAGCAATTTAAAAACCGGCACTTTTAGGTGCCGGCGATTCTGCGCATCCCTACATATCTGGGTGTGCTTCGGCGTTGTGCTTGTCGAGTTCTTCTTTGGTTTTGAACTGCGCACCGCACATGGTGCAGGTCGTCATTTTGTCGTCTTCCATGCCCGTTCCCCCTTTCTGTTGCAATTATACAGCAACTTGCGATTTGGCAAGTAGGTTGGACGAGAAAAAGCAGGGGAAGCTGTGTCTATTTGCTTGAGCGGCGGCGATACAGCCAAACGGTAACAGGTACCGACACCGTGATGATGGCAATACACCAAACTACCGCCAGCCAGCCGGAGTTGTCCAGCGGCGTGCCGACCAGCAGGTGGCGGACGGTGTCTATCACGTGCGTCAGCGGCTGGTTTTCGGCAAACGCCCGCAGCGCCGGCGGCATGGTCGCGGTGGGTACAAACGCACTGGACACGAAGGTCAGCGGAAAGATAACTACAAAGCCGATCCACTGGGCAGCCTCCAGGCTCTTAACCAACAGCCCCATAATGGCTGACAGCCAAGATATAGCTAGCGTAAACAGCATGGCCAGGCCGAATACCAACAGCCAATCGGTCACATCGGCAGTCGGCCGGAAGCCGACAATAAAGCCGACCCCAACGATAATGACGCCCGAAATCATGTTGCGCACCATGTCGGAGGCTATGTGGCCAATAATAAGCGCACTGCTGGCCATGGGCAGCGAGCGGAAACGGTCTACGATACCTTCTTTTAAATCCACCGCCAGGTTGATGGTGGTGTAGTTGGCGCCGAACGCCAGCGTCTGCACCAGTATGCCGGCGAACAGGTAATTGGCGTAGGAGACGTCGCCGGTGTCGATAGCGCCTCCCAGCACGTAGCGGTTGAGCAGCATGAACATGATGGGGAAGAGCAGCAGCGACAACACTTGGTCGAGGCTGCGGGTGATGTGTCGGATGCTGCGGCGCATCATTTCGTAGGTGTCATTCAGCAGCCAAAAGAGGCGCGAGCGCTTTTCTGGCTCCACTCGGGCAATCAACGCGCCGGCATCGGGATTTTCCATCACATCTTTCCTTTCTGCTTGCCTGCTGGCTGGCTTGGCTCTTTGGCATCTTTGCCAGCGGCGTGTCCGGTGAGCGTCAGGAAAACGTCGTCGAGCGTTGGCCGGTGCAGCGAAATGCTTTCGACGTCGATTTTGGCTTTCTCTAAGCGGTCGAGCGCGCTTCGCAGTGTAGTGATGCCACCAGTAGAAGCAATGCTAAGCACACGCCGCTCCGGGTCGGCCTTTAGACTTTCGCCATCCACGGCCTCTTTGGCTTTTTCGAAACTACTTTGCTGGCCGATGGTTAATTCCAGGCGGTCAGAGCCAACTTTGGCCTTTAGCTGGTCGGGCGTGCCTTCGGCGATCACCTTGCCGCCGTCTATCACCACGATGTTGTCGGCCAAGTGGTCGGCCTCGTCCATGTACTGGGTGGTTAGCAAAATAGTCACACCGCTTTTAGCAAGTAGCTTAATAGTGTCCCACATGGCGAAACGGCTGCGCGGGTCGAGCCCGGTAGTAGGCTCGTCCAAAAAAATAATAGGAGGAGAGGCGACCATGCTCATGGCCAGGTCGAGCTTGCGGCGCATGCCGCCGGAATACGTTTTAACCGGACGCTTGGACGCATCGTGCAGATCGAAGAGGGTAAGTAACTGCTGGGAACGACGCCTTGTGTCGACGATGCTCAGGCGGTACAGACGACCCATTAGCATCAGGTTTTCCTCGCCCGTCAGGTACTCGTCGACGGCGGCATACTGGCCGGTTAGGCCAATACTGGCACGCACCTGTGCCGGCGCAGCCATTACGTCGTGGCCGTTAACAACCGCAGTGCCGCCCTCCGGCTTTAACAGCGTACTCAAAATACGCACCGTGGTAGTTTTGCCCGCGCCATTTGGCCCGAGCAAGGCAAAAATTGACCCGCGAGGTACCGAAAAGGTAATACCGGCTAGGACTTTTAAGCTCCCATACGACTTTTGCAGATTTTTGACTTGCACCGCATGCGCGGATGCTTTGGATTTTGCTGACATATCCGTCTATTATATCCTGAAGAACGGACAACGGCGACGTTTTTTATACAACGTCCACTCGTGATATACTATTTTTAGCATATGCGTTTTGCACCACGAAAACTTTGGGCGATTTTGCGACTTGCCGCCGCTGGTGCGGTGATGGTGGCGATTGTCGGGCAATTTAGCCACAGCAGCGGTCGGGCGGGCTTTGATCCGGTCAACTTCTTTAGCTACTTTACTATTCTAAGCAATATTTTTGTCGCAGCGGTTTTGGCGGTGGCGGCAGTCGTGGCATTGACGGGCAAGCAGCCGGGCAAGATGCTAGAGTGCTCGCGCGGCGCGGCCACTGTATATATGGTGACGACCGGCATTTTGTTTGCGTTGCTTTTGGCTAAATACGACGTTGGTGTCACGTTGCCATGGGTCAACCATATTCTGCACCAGGCAATTCCGGTTTTCGCACTGCTCGACTGGCTACTTATGCCGCCAGCCCGGCGACTATCACCCAGGATTTGGTTTAGCTGGCTGATTTTCCCGCTGGCATACGCACCGTACACGCTTATCCGCGGGTCGGCAGTCAACTGGTATCCGTACCCGTTTCTCGACCCCAATTGGAACAATGCCGGTTACGGTCGGGTGTTTGCCTATTGCGCTGGCATCACCGTATTTATGGTCGGTTTGGCGGCCGCCATCGGCTGGGCAGGCAACTATCTGCATCTAAAAACAAAATCTGCCAAACGGTAGCGTGCTGGGCAAATTCTGGTATAATCTCCCTATGGAAGATACCGCGCAAAAAACAAACACATTGAACCCAAAGCCGTTCCCAAATTACCCGCTGGCCGAGCTGCACGCGCACCTAAGTACATCCATCAGTCCGGAAGTTTTGTGGCAAATTGCGCACGACTCCGGTTTTAAACTCCCGAAAAAGGATTATATAGAATTCGAGCAGTTTGTTCAGCTTTCGGACAAACGGCGGATGCCGCTCAACGAATACTTTAAAAAAATCTATACACCGATTCTTCATCCGCTCAGTTCCGGAGTGCATGCCGTGGAGCAGGGAGCATATCACACAATAGCCGGTGCCTATCGCCGCAACGGCACCACACTCATGGAGTTGCGCTTTAATCCAATGAAGCATAACGGCCACAATAGTATCGACCTCGACCACATAATAATGGCTATGCTGCGCGGCATGGAGCGTGTACTGCTCGCTTATCCTCAACTGAGCGCAGGGCTTATCCTTAGTATGGATCGCACTTTTCCTCTGGAGCAAAATGCCATTATTATTGATAAAGCCATAAAATATCATAGGCGCGGCGTAGTCGGCATAGACGTTTCCGGTCCTGGTGATCCAGGCTTCCACTTTAAGGATTACACTGCCGTGTTTAACAAGGCTCGAAAGGCCGGGCTTAAAGTAACCGTCCACGCAGGTGAGCAGCGCGATGCCAACGATATTTGGGACGCGCTGGAACACGTCCAGCCAGCTAGGATCGGCCACGGCATTCTGGCCGCATACGACAAACCACTCATGAAAAAACTAGCAAAACAGGGGACTGTCTTAGAGGTTTGCCCACTGTCTAACCTAGCCACCGAAGCCGTAGAGAACATCGACGAGCTAAAGTTTATACTCCGCGCCTTTGTAGAGAATAAGGTCAGATTGACCATAAACACCGACTGGCCAGAGATTATCGAAGACTGTCAACTGCAAAAACAATACGCTTTCTTGCTTGATAAAGACATACTGTCCGAAGGCGAACTTTCGGAGTGCACCCGCACCGCGTTCGAGGCCTCATTTATCCCCAAGCCCGGCGGCCTGGACGCTTATTTATAGCGTGCTATAGTGGAATCATAAGCAACTTTGGAGGGCACTATGCAAATTGAGGTTAACTGGCTGGCGGTGATTGTGGCCGGCCTAAGCAGCATGGTCGTGGGCGCGGTCTTCTACGCCAAGCCGGTGTTTGGCACCTTATGGATTAAACTGGCCAAAATGGACGGCAAAAGCACGCAGCAGCGCGCCAGTAAGGCGATGGTTGTGGCGCTTTTAATGTCGCTGATAATGGCCTTTGTGATTGCCCATGTGACGGCCATTTCGCGTTCGTTTTACGAAGTTAGTGCGTTATCGGCCGCGCTGACCACGGCGTTCTGGCTGTGGGTTGGCGTTTCAGCAACCACGGTTGTGATCCACGATATGTTTGAGCACCGCCCGGGAACCCTGTCGTTTCTTACCATCGCCTACCAGTTTTTTGCCATGATGACCATGGGGATGATAATTGGCCTATTCGGCGGATTTTAGCGAATGGACGCACTAGTTTTAGGCGGCAACAACCCGCACAACAAGGAGTGGGTTCAGCAACTTAAAAGCGCTCTGGCGCCGCTGTTTAACACCATTGCCACACACGATTATGCGCACTGGGCCAGCGGCGGCTCCACGATAGACTTCGACCACGAACTGCGCGCGGCCGTAGCCGAGGCTAGGTCGCTCAACGATTACGTAATCATTGCGAAGTCAGTCGGCACACTTCTAAGCCTTAGGGGTACGGCCAGCAACAGTCTGCGTCCTAGCAAAGCTATCTTCTTGGGCATGCCGCTCAACTACATCCGGCAGCAAGCCATGGAACACGAATCTGAGAGCTGGCTCAAAAAAACTACCGCGCCAATGCTGTTCATCCAAAACGCCCACGACCCGGTGGCCAGCGCCAGCGAGCTGGAACGCTACCTCAAAATCATCGTCTCGCCGTCGCTGGTCAATTTGGTCGAGCTGCCGGGAAACACGCACGACTACACCGATTTTCCCAAGCTATTCGAGCTGGTTCAGCGGTTTGCCGCCCCGGCCGGCTAGGGTTTACGGCCGTATTTTTTAATAAATCGCTCCACTAGTACGCGCGCCTGGCTGTCTTCTATCTGGCGGGGCGGGTGTTTCTGGAAATAAGCGGCCGGTTCGATGATCGCGCCCTTCAGCCCGTTTTCCAGCGCCAGCTTAAGGCAACGGATGCTGTCTATGGCCACACCGGCAGAATTGGGCGAATCCTCCACGGAAAGCCGCAACTCCAAATTCATCGGCACATCGCCAAAATGCTTGCTTTCGACGCGCAGGAAGCAGACTTTGTTATCTTTTTGCCACGGCACGTAGTCGGATGGACCGACGTGAATATTTTCATCATCAATCGTCTGGCCGCGCGCCTCTATCTGCGACTGCACGGCCTCGGTTTTGCTGATTTTTTTGTGCGTTAGGCGCTCGCGCTCCAGCATATTTAGGAAATCAGTGTTGCCGCCGGTGTTAAGCTGGTAGGTGCGCTCGATCTTCATGCCGCGATCTAAAAAGAGGTTCACCAGCGTGCGGTGAACGATAGTCGCGCCGACTTGAGCTTTTATGTCGTCGCCAATCACCGGCAGCCCAGCTTTCTCGAACTTGCGCGCCCATTTTTGGTCTGAGGCGATGAACACCGGGATGCAGTTTACAAACCCGGCGCCGGCATCTATGGCCGCCTGGGCATAAAACTCGGTCGCCACCTGCGAACCAACCGGCAGGTAGTTGATTACGGCGTCTACTTTGGCGTCTTTAAGTGTCTTTACCACATCAACTGTTTTTTTGGCCTGGTCGACCGGCACCAGCGGGGATGTGTACTTGTTTACGCCGTCCAGCTCTGGCCCACGCAATACTTTGACGCCAATTTTCGGCACCCTGACAAACACCACGGTGTTGTTGGGCGAGGCATAAATGGCGTCGGCCACATCTTTTCCAACTTTATTACTGTTTACGTCAAACGCCGCAACAACCTCGATGTCGCGAATGTGATACCCGCCAAAGTTAACGTGCATTACGCCCGGCACAAACTCGTCCTCGCGCGCGTTACGGTAATAATACAACCCTTGCACAAGCGACGACGCGCAGTTGCCAACTCCTACAATTGCCACCCGAATCTTGCCGTTGTTGTTCATGTAACCTCCATAACTGCATGGTACGCAAGCGTATACATCCACATCAAATATATAAAAGCTATACATGTATAATTAGAATGTATGGAAGATCGCCTTCGCAAGTTTGCCAAAGTAGTCGAGGCGAAGGGCGTTACTGCAGCGGCCAGGGAGATGCACATTTCGCAGCCGGCGCTATCAACCTCTTTGCACAAGCTGGAACGCGAGCTCAAAACACCGTTATTTAGAAAAGCCGGCCGTGGGCTGGAGGTGACAGCGGCGGGCTGGAAGGTGTACCAAACAGCGGTTGCGGTGCGCGCGCAATTGCAGGATTTAACTGTAGCCGTAGCGGCGCTCGGCAACCAAAAACCACGCTTCCGCCTGGGCATGATCGACAGTCTGGCCGAGCTGCTGTGTATCAAAGGCACACTGCTGCAAGAGCTGGAACAGTCAGCCAATATCTCGCTCGACGTCAATAACTCCGCCTATTTACAGATTGCCGTTGGAGAGGGCAGGCTCGACCTGGTGTTGGTTGCCGGGAAGCCGAGCCGGCTCGCCGCTGCGCTTCAGGCCACACTTGTAGGCGTTGAGCCGCTGGTTTTGGTTACGCACCCGGCGCGGCTGGCTAAGTTGCTACCGCAAGTAAACCAGGGGAGAATCCCGGACTTTCTGGCGTACAACCCGGCCTCTAACACGTTCCGGCTGGTCGCCAGCCATTTGGCTGCGCACAAGCTGCAACCGGCAGCGGTATTTTACTCCACTAGCCCGGAGGTGATACTGCAGTTGGTGAGGGCAAACAGAGGCGTTGCAGCACTGCCTCTGCAAATGATTGCGCAGCAGCTACGTGCCGGCAACCTCTGCATAGCCCCCGTCCGTTCACCGCTTGTGGGGCGGCCGATCGTGGCGATCAGACAATCCGGCCGCAACAGCAGCGTCAGCGAGTCTCGCTGCCTGGAGTTCGCCGCCCAGGCGCTGGTACGGCTTAACAACACGGCTGCCGCCATTGTGCAAGCACAAGCCACGTGATATACTGTAAAAGCTAGAAATAGCTGCTATATCCGTATATCGGACGTTCTAGGACAAATTAATAACCGTTCTCTTGGGGAGCAGCTAACTGGATATGAATCTCATGCCAGCTTACCTCAGCAGAAGAAAAAAGAGGAAAGTATTTAATGGCAACTAAATTATTTGTTGGCTCTTTGAGCTATCAGGCAACCGACGACGACCTACGTGCGGCTTTTGAGCCGTTTGGCCAGGTTACGTCTGCCAAGGTTATCACTGACCGCGACACAGGCCGCAGCAAAGGCTTTGGCTTTGTGGAGATGAACAGTGACGACGAGGCTAAAACCGCCATCAAAGAAATGGACGGCAAAGAACTCGCCGGCCGTGCCATCGTAGTAAACGAAGCACGACCGCAGGAGAACCGCGAACGCCGTTCATTCGGCGGCGGCAACGACCGCGGCGGCAACCGCTACTAAAGCGCCAACCGCGAACAAAAAGGACTCTGTAACAGAGTCCTTTTTTAGACACTAAAAACACCACCCGCCACGAAGCTCAAAAGATAGTTTTCTGTTAAGCATACAGGTATAGTACACTTGCTGTAGCTATACAGAGACTATCAGGATAACTGTAGTAGTATTTACCTTTCGACTGACCCAGATAAAAGCAATTCAGCCATAGCTTTACCAATCGGCTGTTTGGTCTGAGCTTCGACAAAAGCCCACTGCCCATTAGGGTTGTTCTCGATAAACCAATGTTTCCCTTGCTTATCTACGACCATGTCAATTGCGCCGAACTTAAGACCGAGATTTTTTACTAGGGCAATGCACTTTTCTTCGATGCCGGTAGGGATATCGCATGCGTTGATATGCAGAGTCCCGGTATGGTCGCCTATCCGCCAATCTCGAACACCCACCTTTAGGTCTTTTTCCGCATCTGCCGTTATCGCGGCCGGAAAAATCTTGTCGCCTATAACTGTTGCCCTAACGTCATACGCTGGCTCTATCGCGTCTTGAAGTATGACCGGGCCAACGTTCATATTGGCGAACTCGAGCTTGGTATCCGGGGTAACACGTGCACTAAAGAATAACAGTAAGGTATCGTCCACCGTCACACCCTCTGTGCCCAAAGCCTTAATAATAGTGGCGGGCCGTTGGCGTACAAAACTTTCCGCCTGTCTCTGATCGGAAGTCATAATAGTATCGGGTATATCCAGCCCCACCCGCAGAGCCTCTGCAAGTTGGACAGATTTTAACTCGGCTCGCTGCACTGCGAAACGGTCTGATACCCAAAGGGCATCCGGAAACTGAACAAATATCTGTCTGGCTAACTGCTGAACGGCGCTGTATGAATACCTCCGATAACCAAGGTCAACTCGCTCGAACATCTCCCGCGTTACGTGCGTTGGGCGCCTATCCCAAACCGACGCGACCCGATCAAGTCGCACGCCTCCATATTCGCAAAAGTCGGAACTATTGCTAATGAAGTAGCTTAAACCCTTACCGGCAATAGTAGCGGGCACAGGATCAATTACTTGCAGTTTTCCGTCCATATGCTCGGCTACAAAAGGTATGTGACCGATATGTTGGTCTTCAGGGTTGGTGAGGGCGAGGTACTGGTCTTTTAGCATTTTTAAATTAGCCTCGTGACTGATGAGTGTAGCTGAGTTATCCCTCTATCGTGGGTCTGACTGATCGTAGGAGATATCCATATCAGTACTCACGTCCGGTACTTTATTTCTGACAGTTTGTATTCGAGTAGGTTTCTGAACGGGGGTTCGCAACGTGCCTGTAGGTTCGTATGTACCGGGCGTAATCGAGCCGCGTACCATTAAGGATGCCGCGAAGGGTACTACACGATCGGGCTCCGTTTCTTTTTCAAACGGTCCAGTGTTTTTAAGGTCTAGAGTTATCGCAAGCTCTGGTTCAAACCTTTGAACCTCAACCGACAATTCTGCGCTAGGTGTCATTTCTTGTACTGTCATGGTTTCTTCCCTTCTTTACTGTAGAATATTTTAGCATAAGCGCTAATGGCTTTCGAATACAAAAACCAAGGAAGCACATACTATGCTATTTCGAAACACACTATCTGCTCGGACGTGCCGCAAGGGGATATTTGGATTAAAACAGCTTTCGGGGGCGCGGCCCGGCGCCTGGTTCGCCGCCGGGTTTGTTGTCTAGCGAAGCATCGTCGGAACCTTCGTCGTATACTTCGTGCAGGTCAGCTGGATCGTCTTTCGACGGATGGTCAGCGGGTAGTCGCTGCTTGGCGTCACTTGGCGGCGAAAACGGCGTATCAAAATCCTGATCCAGCTTTTTTGTCGGCTCGTCTTTTTTGTCGTCGTAGTCGTTATCGCGCATGCTTACTTTTTGTGACTCGCGTCGGCAGACATATCATCCATACGTACGCCGCCTGTGCCTTTAAAATTGTCGCGTACCTGGAACAGGAAGTACCCAACAGCGGCGCTTACAATAATACTCCACAGCAAGCTCCAGAAACCGCCGCCAACATCCGAGAACATTCGCACCAAACCATACACGATGTTTAGCAGCAAGCTGATAAACAGCAAGTTCCAGCCGATTTTTTTAAAGGTCTTCAGGCCAGGCACGGCCATTAGCAGGATAACCGCGTCGATCAGCACTACGACGAGCGCAAGATAAAAGAAAAAGTTAAAACTGTTGTCGGTCACGGCGCGGCCATAATACTGATTTAGGTAGTCGGCGGCACGGTTCAGTGGCTCGATGTACTCAGACAGCCGCCATAGTGACCAAGCTGCCCAAAGCTGCAATATGCCAAAAATTAACGCCAGCCACCACAGTGCGCCGGCCAAGCCTTTGCGCGAACCCTCCGACATCTTAGGCGTCTTGCTATACCAGCCGGCTACTATTGCTTCTAACTTTTGTAGTCCCATATCACCCTCGCTAGTTATGTTGTTGTCCTAAGCATAAACCAGTATCGGGAAGGATTCAAGCAAGCGCGAGCCCAACCCCTACACCCTCCCGTCACGGCACGTGCGGGTCACCAAATGTGCTTAGATAGCACATTTGGCGCTTCCGAGGCGCCTTAGTCGGGAGGGTGTAGGGGTTGGGAGTGAGAAAATCAGGATCACGCTTAATTACTCAGACTTTTGCCGCTCAAGCGCCAGCAATTTGTTGCGGGCGGCCGCAATAACAACTGTCATAACGCCTACGTACAGCAAACCTGTCATGCAGGTACGGAGCATGGCCGCTTGCGAAACAACTACTAAGTACGTGCCGGAGGCAACCGTTGCCGCAACCAACCCGTAGCTAACGCGTAGCTTGACCCGGCTGGGCGAAAAGTACAAATAAGTCGAGAAGCCAACGCTAAATAGCGCAATGGCGATGTGCAATATCAGCATAGAACCCATTTCATAGTTTTAGTATGCCACTAGGGGAGCCAGGCGTCCAGCCCAATAGCCAAGCTAAACCCCAAGATAACCACGAGCGAAAACTTAAACATTCCCCGCGCCCACGCCGTATTGTCCTGCACCTTAAACCCGCGCATTCCAAGCCGCAGCCAATTGAGCCCCAGCACTAACATCACCGCCAGGTATGTATAGCCGGCGTAACCAAACACGGCCAACAGTGTAGCGGCGGCAATGAAGGCCGCTATAAAGCCGACCATCTGCATTTTGGTGACTCTAACACCACTTTTAACCGGCAGCACAGGCAGACCGGCCGCCAAGTAGTCGGCTCTCCGGTATATGGCAATAGAATAAAAATGCGGCATTTGCCATAGCGCCAAAATCAAAAACAGTATCAGCGCGCCGCCGTCAAATGCGCCAGTAACCGCGGTATAGCCTGCTACTACCGGTGTGGCACCCGCGATACTGCCCACCGCAGTCCCGAGCGTGGAGCGCCGTTTCCATATTGTGTAAAACACCAGGTAGTCAACATACCCCACCACGCCAACCAGTAAAGTAACAGGGTTCGTAGCCAAAGCCAGCACCAAAAATCCCAGCAGCCCAAGCGTTGCCGCGAAGGCAAACGCCGCACGGGACGAAATACTGCCAATAGCCAAAGCACGCTGTTTGGTGCGCGCCATTTTGGCATCTATATTGCGGTCGATATAGTTGTTTATTACACAGGCCGACGCGATAACCAGCGACGTCCCGGCTAGCACAGCAGCCATCAGCCACAGATCGATGTCGCCCCTCGAGGCCATCAAAAATCCGCCGGTTGCCGTAAGCAAATTGCCGTAAATAATGCCGGGCTTGGTGAGCTGATAATATTTCCGAATCATGAACGTCTCCTGGAAGGTGCTGTCCCGGCGGGCAACATTAATACCCCTCATCCTCAATAATCCGCTGCTCCAGCTCCTCCGGCGGCAAGAGCGTGTGGTAGTCAAGATTGGACATAATCCACAGCGTGCCAAGCACCAAAATAAACAGCACCACCAGCATAAAGCTAAAGACCACCAGATTAAACCGCGGCCGCCGCTCGCGCCCCAAGTGCAAGAAGAACACCATTTGCACCACAAACTGCACCACAGCCAGGCCGATGATAGCTCCAATCAGCAGGTTGCGGCTGGCCAGCGCCTGGTTGACCACCAGTGCATACGCCACCAGCGTTAGCGCCACCGACAGCACGAACCCGGCGACGTAGGTGGCCACGGTGCCGTGAGCGGCGCTGTTTTGCAGCTCGTTTTGCCTGACTTGCTCGCTCATATCAAGCCACTCCCATTAAATACACGATAGAAAATATAAAAATCCACACAATATCCAGGAAGTGCCAGAACAGGCTAAGCATAATCAGCCGGCGTGTGTTGGCATGAGTAAAGCCGCGTCGCCATACCTGGGCAAGCAGTACAGACATCCAGATGAGGCCAGCGGTAATGTGTAGCCCGTGCGTGCCAACCAGCGTAAAGAACGCCGACAAAAACGCGCTGGCTCGCCAGCTGTTGCCCTCTTGAACCAAGTGGGCAAACTCAGTTAACTCCATCCCCAAAAACGAAACCCCAAGTACGAAAGTTAAGCCAAACCATGTGAACACGCCGGTTTTGTCCCGGCGATAAGCGGCAAGCATAGCTAGACCGCAAGCAAAACTACTGGTAAGTAATATGAGCGTCTCGGCCAAAACAAACGGCATGTCGAAAATCTCGGCGCCGCTAACACCGCCGGCGGTCTGCCCGCGTAGCACGGCGTAGGCGCCAAATAAACTGGCGAACAAAATGCAGTCGGTCATGAGGTATGCCCAAAAGCCGGCGGTGGTTTTGGCCGTGGTTTCGGCTTCTTGCGCCTGGCCGGCAGTTTTTAGGATGGTGTCGCTCATGCGTTGCTCCTGGCCTCAAACTTGGCAACTTCGCTGGCCAGTACAGTGTACTCGGTTTCTTCGGCGTTAGAGCGGGCGATAATACTGCCAATTACTACCAACAACCCCAAGCCCGCCAACCACCACAAATGCCAGATAAGCCCAAAGCCAACCATGAACGCCCCAGCGGCGATAAACATGCCCAGCGGCGTATTTTTAGGCAACCGGATCGGCTCGTACACCGGCTTTTCTTTTTTGGCGTGCTTTGCAGCCCAGAACGCATCGCGCCCATGCACTTCGGGTATTTTAGCAAAATCGTAATATGGCGGCGGGGAGGTGGTAGACCACTCCAATGTGCGGCCATCCCACGGGTCGTTGCCGGCCGCCAGTTTATGCCCGGAACCGAATAGCCGTCGCAGCGCCCTAAGCACTTTACCAGGCGCGGTATTGTCTCTGGCCAGATACAGCCAAGTGCTCGCGCCGACTTGCAGCATTTGCAGTCCAACGCCTATAAGGATAGTAACTAGGCCAACGCCAGCAACTATAAACAACCCTTGCCAACCCTGGCTAGGGTCGTAATAGTCAAGCCGGCGCGTTGCGCCCATCAAACCCAAAATGTACAGCGGCACAAACGCCAGCAAAAAACCCACCAGCCAGCACCAAAACGCCGCCTTACCCAAGCCCTCGTGCAGCCGGAAGCCGGTAAACTTCGGCCACCAATAGGTAAATCCGGCGAACGATCCAAACAGCACGCCGCCGATAATCATGGTATGGAAGTGGGCAACCAAGAATAGGCTGTTGTGTACCTGGAAGTCAATCGCTGGCACGCTCATCATCACGCCGGCCACGCCACCCAGCGTAAATGTAACAACAAAGCCAAGAAACCACAGCATAGGCGTGTCAAAATGCACCCGCCCGCGGTACATCGTAAATAGCCAGTTAAATACCTTGACACCGGTGGGCACGGCGATAATCATCGTCATAATGCCAAAGAAGGCGTTGACGTTGGCCCCCGCGCCCATCGTAAAAAAGTGATGCACCCACACAATGAACGACAAAAAGGTAATGGCCACGATCGCCCAAACCATAGAAACGTAGCCAAACAGCCGCTTGCGCGACAATGTAGCCACAACTTCCGAGAAAATCCCGAAGGCTGGCAAAATAAGAATGTACACTTCGGGGTGCCCCCACGCCCAGATAAAGTTTACGTACAGCATGGCGTTGCCGCCGAGGTCGGTTGTAAAGAAATGCATGCCCAACAAGCGGTCGAGCGACAGCATGCCCAGCGTTGCGGTAAGTATGGGAAAGGCAAAAACGATAAGCACCAGCGCTCCGAGCGTCGCCCAGACTAACATCGGCATTTGCATCAACCGCATGCCGGGTGCGCGCATTTTGAAAATGGTTACCAGAAAATTAATGCCCGACAGCAGACTGCCCACGCCAGCAATTTGCAGCGCCCAAATCCAATAGTCCACGCCCGGACCGGGGCTAAACTCCAGCCCACTCAAAGGAGGGTAGGCCAGCCAGCCAGCGCCGGAAAACTCACCGCCCACCAGCAAAAACAGGTTGACGAGCAGTGCGCCAGCAGCGAACAGCCAAAAACTGGTGGCGTTTAGGAAGGGGAAGGCTACGTCGCGTGCGCCGATAATCAGTGGAATAACCAAGTTGAACAGGGCGAAAATCACGCCCATAGCCACAAAGAAAATCATAATGGTGCCATGCGCGGTAAATACTTGCTGGAAATGTTCAGAGGAAAGCAGCGCGTCCTGGCTGCCAAAGGCCTGCTGGGCGCGCATCATAGATGCGTCCGCCAAGCCGCGCAGCAACATAGCTGCGGCGACCACCAGGTACATTACTCCGATGCGTTTGGGGTCAAGCGTCGTCAGCCACTCACGCCACAGCCAACGCCACCTCTTTAACGCGGTAATAAGCAACACAACCGCCAGGCCGCCGAGTGCGAACGTCAGCGTACCCATGCCCAAAATAAATCCGTGCTCGAACGGATTAAGCGGGTTAAAATGAGCCAGCAAACCTAGCAGTTCCATCAATGGTGCTCCTGCCTATAGGTGTTGGGCATTTGTGTGCCGCGCGGGCCAGAGTGCGACATAAACTTATCCACCACTTCATCATACAGGCCGGTCTGCACCGGCGCATAGTAAGCAACTGGATTGTTCTCGCTCGGAGCGGCAAGCTGGCCATACACCACCTTGTCCAGTTGGCCGTCGGAATTTTGGACGCTGCGCACCCACGCGTCAAAATCGTTTTGGGTGCTGGATTTGGCCGTAAAAGTCATGCCAGCAAAACCACGACCGCTGATGTTGGCGCTACTGCCGTGATACTCCCCCGGCTGGTCGGCCTGCAAGTGCAGCCGCGTGGACATACCGCTCATGGCGTAAATCTGGCCGCCAAGCTGCGGAATCCAAAAGGAGTTCATCGGCGCATCACTCGTAATAATAAACGTCACCGGCCGATCCTCGGGGAACTGCACAAAATTAACCGTAGCGATATTCTGCTCGGGATAAATAAATAGCCACTTCCATTCCAGCGCCACCACCTGAACTTGCAGCGGTTGCTCGCTGGAAGCCAGCGGCTTAAACGGATCGAGCCTGTGCGAGGTAACCCAGGTTATCACCGACAGCACAGCAATCAACGCCAGCGGCACACCCCACCAAAGCGCCTCAATGCGCTTATCACGATCCCAATTTGGCTCGTACTTGGCCTTTTTGTTGCTCGCGCGATATTTCCAGGCAATGTAAAAAGTGAGACCGAACACCGGCACTACGATTATCAGCGACAGCAGCGACGCCAGTAAAATGAGGTTGCGCTCCTGCTCGGCAATAGTGCCGGCGCTGTTAAGCACTGCGATGTTTTTTCCAGCCAGCAGCCACACCGCCAGCACAATAACCGCCAACGAAACAACGACTGCCGCCGCCAACAAAACCGGTGCGCGCTTGCTTTCCCTCGCCATGCTTACGTTTAGTATAGCAGAGGCTTACACGGAAAGTTTGACGCCAGCGTTAGGTGGCAGAAAAACTCCTAGCCTTCGGCTGCGACTTTGCCCAGCGATATAAGGTGGTGCAGCCGGTAGCGCTCGTAGGCTTTTTTGTTGCTGCCGTGTTTGCGGATGAAACTGCTGATTTGCTCGGTGCCGATAAAGTTCGGCAAAATTACGTATGCCGCGCCCTTTTTATACAGCTCGGCCGCGTCATCGTAGCTGCCGGCGTGGCAAATAAACAGCGCCTGCTTGTTGTGGCGTTTGAGATAGGCGGCGATCAGGCCGTTGGTGCCAACGTCGCTGATAACGCTAATAACCAGCTCGGAACGGTGTACGCCCAGCTCTTCCAGCAATTCCAAGTCTGTGGCGTCGCCGTAAACATGGTGAATGCCTTGCGTTTCCAGGTTTTCAATAATTTCGGGGTTAAAGTCTATAACTATGTACTCTTTCTTCATGCGGCGGAAGGTTTTGACAAACTCGTATCCGCCCTTGCGAAAGCCTAACAGCACCAACGGGTAGTACTTAAGATCGCCCAATTCTTTCTGGGTTTTTTTGCGTTCAAAGACGGCTAGCGCGCGCTTAAAGCGGCGGTAAAGTTTATCGTCGTACTTCATAAGATATGTGGACAGCACAATGGTTATAAGCGCCACCAACGTCATCACCGTCACTACGTGGTCACTGACCAGGCCGGTGCTGGCAGCAAGCACTATGAGAATAATTGAAAACTCACTAATTTGCGACAAATGTACCGCCGCCTTAAAGCCGGTTTGCTTGGTGTAGCCCAAAAGTCCCAGCCCCGCAAGCGTTAGCAGCGGTTTAAAGAACATTACTAGAGCGGAGATAACCAGGGCAGGCACAATCGCCGGCCCCACGCGGTCGATGCCAAGGTGAATACCCAGACCGATGAAGAACAAAATTATAAAAAAGTCGCGCAGCGGCTTAAGCCGCGTCGCCATCTCTTGCGCGTAAGGCAGATGCGCCAAGGTGACACCCGCGAACAGCGCCCCCACCTCCAACGAAAATCCCGCCCACGAAAACGCGCTGGCAATGCCGAACGTCCAGGCCAGCGAAAACAAAAACAACAGCTCCTGGCTGTGGGCAAAAAACTTAGCCAGCCGCGGCATAACATAGGCGCCCAGAAGCGCCAGCAGCGTGCCGATAGCTAAGCCCTTCAGAGCCAGCCAGCCGAAGTCGCTCACCGTGGAGCCGCCAGCCACGGCCGATACGGCTAAAATCGCCAATGTCGCCGCAATGTCCTCAACCAACAGTACGCCGATGGCCAGCTGGCCGTACAGCCGCGACTGACCTTTTTTGTCACTAAGAACTTTAACCACGATAATTGTGCTGCTAAACAGCAGGGCAGTGGCAATGAGCAAACTTTCGGTGGTGTCAAACCCAAGTAGCAAACTGACGCCATAGCCCGCTGTGCCAAGCCCGGCGATAATCAGCACAAAAGTCAGCACCGCCGGCTTGCCCATGCTACGGATGACGCGCACGTTCAGGCTAAGACCAATCATAAATAGCAGCAGCGCTATGCCAATTTGGCTAAACGAGTCGAAGGCTTCCCTGGCATGAATAACATTTAAGAGCGCCGGCCCCACCAAAAAGCCGGACACAATGTAGCCGATAATCGGCGGCTGGCGAAACAGCCGCGCCAACACCGAAATGCCAGCGGCCAAGGCAAGCACAAGACTTAGCTGATAAAAAATCGAATCATCCATACCGTTAGCAATATTCTGACAGAAACCGCCCAGTTCTCAAAATAGTGTTAACGTTTTGTTCGTTTAAATTGTACGCTACTTCCAAAGAACGAAAGGAAGAGCGTGAGTTCGGCAGCCAGCAGCTACGCCTACGACAAAGCCGCACGCCTCACCGCGGCAACTGTAGATGGCAACACCTACGCTTACAGTTATGGTGCGCCAAGCGGCAGCACTTGCAACCAACCCAGTGCCAACCCCAACGCCCACAAAAACAGCAACCGCACATCCTTTACGGCCAACGGGGTAGCCACCACCTACTGCTACAACCAAGCCGACCAACTCATCGCTAGTAGCGACGCCCAAATCGGCACGCCAACCTACGACGACCACGGTAACACCATCCAACTGGCAGGCAACGGCACACCCATAACCTTCACCTACGACGCCAGCGACAGCAATACCGCCATCCAGCAAGACACCTACAAAGTAGAATACCTCAAGACAGCCAACGGCAGCATCCTGCGCAAAAAAGAATACCAATCCGGCACCCTCACCACGAGCTACCGTTACCTAGCCGGTAGTTCCATCCTCCAGACCTGTAGCCTCACTGACGACTCAGCCTGTGCCACAGCAGATACGTACCTGTCGTTGCCAGGTGGTGTCACGCTAACGCTGAGCCCAGACAACCCGACCCAACAAAACAAACCATCTACACCCTCAAAAACTTCCATGGCGATACAGCCATGACCACCAAAGCAGACGGTACCCCAACAAGCAGTGTCTACCTCTACGAACCCTTCGGCCAACCAGCAGCCTCAAGTACCTTCGCCACCAACTCCAACCCCACCAACACCACCGACAACCCCATGGCCTGGGCAGCCAATCCCACCAGAAAGATAGCCGGACAATTCTCCATACCAATCCTCCAAATGGGCGCACGAGTCTACCTACCTACTACAGGTAGATTCCTCCAAGTAGATCCTGTTGAGGGAGGAACACTCAATGCCTACACCTACGTCAACGATCCGGTGAATGGGAATGACTACAGTGGACAGTTCAGCCTAGGCGGTTTCATTAGCCTCATACGAGCCACAATGTCAACCCTGGCATTTCTGAAACGTGGCGTAGTAACTTACTAGATCATATTTACATAATTCCAGGGTTTATCCTTGGAATTAGCTCGGGTTGGTCGGCATGTGAAGCGCTTTGCGCAACCATTTCAGTCGAAGTTTTTGCGGATGTGTGAGAAGCTGTAATCCCACGTGGCGTCGGCTTTTTTGTGCGGGTTAAAGATGTTTTGCGGGTCAAAAATATCCTTGGTTTTACGGAACAGCCCCAGCACTTTCGGGCCGAACTGCTCGTCCAGCCACGGGCCGCGGATAAGCCCGTCGTTGTGCTCGCCGCTTAAACACCCGTCGTAGCGCAGCACCAGCTCGTTCACCTCTTCCATGGCGGGCTTTAGCTTGGCACGCTCGCGCTTATCCTCGATCTTCATAAGAGGGATGATGTGGAAATTACCGTCGCCCATGTGGCCGGCTACGGTGGCGAGCAGCTTGTATTTGTCGATAATGCGGCGCAGGCGCGGCAAGAACTCGGTGAGGTGCTCCGGCCGCACCACTAAGTCGTCGATAAACGGCGCAGTGTGTTTGTCCTTTACTTTGCTGCGGAGCAGGTTAAAGCTCTGGCGGCGCATAATCCAAAACTTCTGGCTTTTGGCGGCGGTTTCATCCTTTTCCATGGCCATGCCGAAGGGCTTTAGCTCTTTTTTTAGCACGTCAATTTTACGGTCGACTTCTTGCTGCGTATGGCCGTTAAACTCCACCAGCAAAATGAGCTTGGGGATACCGCGCAGCAGCATAAACCCGTCGGGGATCAGACTAAACAGCAGTTTTACAAGTCCCCATGTGCCCAAAAATTTCCGGAACGACGGCAAAAAACGAATCGACAAATACAACGTGTGATCATCGAACGCCTCAAACGTCGCCGGCTTGTGCGCAAGCACATGGTTAATCACCGTGCCAAGCGGCCGGATGTCCTTCATAAAACAAACGAGCAGGCCGGAATACGGGCGCGTCGGCACCAAACGATATTTGATATCTGTTACGAAACCCAGCGTACCCTGCGAGCCGACGATCAGTTTTGTCAGATCAAAAATGCCCGTCTCCGGATTCCACACATCCCACAAGTTGTAGCCCATGGAGATTTTGCTGACCTTGGGTTTAGCCTTTTGGATGGCGTCGTAGTTTTTGTCTATCAGTTGAAACGTGCGCTTGTATAGCTCGCCCTCAAAATCTTTTTGCGCCATTTTCTTGACGAGTTCGGCTCGTTTGAGCGGCCGCACGGTGTACTCTTTGCCGTCGCTAAAGACGACTTTTAGCTCATTCACAAAGTTGAGTACTTTGCCGTATTCCAGCGACTTTTCGCCGCCGGCGTTATTAGCAACCATGCCGCCGATGGTACAGAGGTCGCGGCTGGCGGGGTAGGAGGGCATGATGGCTTTGTGCTTTAGCGTAGCTTTTTCAAAATCGCGATAAAATACGCCTGGTTCGGCGTGCGCTTCGGTCGGCGTAACTTTTTTGATCTTCGTAAAGTACTTATTAAAATCCACGATGATCGAGTCGTTCACCGCGCCGCCCGACATATCGGTGCCCGCCGAGCGCGCCGTCACCGACAAATCAGCGATCTTGCTTTTATAGTCGGCTACCACACCGACTAGTTTCTGTACATCAACGCTGTTTTTGGGCGCCACCACCAGCTGCGGCTTTATCTCAAACAGCGACGCGTCGTGACTGTACAGCTCGCGCTTTTCGTCGGAATCGTCAATATCACCCTTAAAACCTACTGCGCGCAAGGCTTGCACAAACTCATCCATACACTTAGCTTAACCGGATTACTTTTTGGTTGCAATGCGCTACTATAAGAGAATGGAACCGCAGCAACCACTGGGGCAACCTATAAATCCTAACCCCGGCGACCCACATTTTGTGCCGCAGCCACTGGGTTCGCCACCTCAAAAGCCAAGAACGGCCAAAAAACTCTGGATACTCCTGGGTGGCGCCATCGGGATATTGCTGGTGCTGGGGGTGGCATACTGGGCTATGTCAAAAAGTGCCACCGAAGCATATGGAAAAGATGTGGCCGCCTACAAGCAGCAAATCAAGGATGTCCGCGATGGCATGAACGCTGCGCTAGACGAACAAGACATCTCAATCCGCGAGCCGGAAGCGCCGCCAGTATTTGAAGAGTACGGCATAAAACTGCAAGGCGTGATTGCCGCTGCCCCCCAGCCGCCAAAGGTGTTATTAGTTATCCCGGCAGGCGACGACGCTACTAAAAATGAAGCCAAGGCACTCACCACAGCAGCCACCAACTACGCTAACGAACTGCGCCGCATTTACGACTTGTTCGAGTTTTACACAACCACGGCGGAAGACTTCAAGCCAATCAAAGACCTCGGCACCTTTACCGTCTTTAACCCTCAAGAGATCAAAGCCGTTCCAGGACTTTGGGCGACCTTTATGGAGAAGTTTAAGGCGCTACCGCCACCGGGCGGACTCGAACCTTTTAAAGCGGACTTAGTTGCCCAGGGCGAAATACTGCAAACCAAGTTTACAGAGCTAGCCGACGGCTACGACAGCCGCACCACCGGCCAAAATGATGACCTCATAACAGAGCTAAGCAAGCTGGCCGACGCCTTTAACGAGGCGTTCCAAAAGAACGCCGCGACCACCACCAACGAAGCCATCGACAAAGTCAACCAATATTACGACGAACTTGACGCGCTGATTTAGTAGCGCAGTCTGAGCTTTTGCATTGAGATGTGGCATAATAGGTTGCATGCACTGCACAAAAGCAATTATTCCGGTGGCCGGCTATGGGACGCGCTGGCTGCCGATTACCAAAGCAATAGAGAAATGTATGCTGCCGGTGGGCAACCGGCCGATCATCGACTATGTGGTGGAGGATTGCCGCCGCGCCGGCATCCACGATTTTATTTTTGTAGTAGGCGAGGAGTTTAGCCAGCTACGCCGCTTTTACGGCCATAACCAGCTGCTGGAGGAATATCTGGAAGACAACGACAAAACGGCCGAGCTAAGCGAAGTGCGCGCCCTGCGCACCAAAGCTCGATTTCATTTTGTGGTGCAAGACCGCTACCAGCCGTATGGCACCGCCACGCCTCTGTGGCTGAGCCGCCATCTGGTTAAGCCTGGCGAGCAATTTTTGTACGTTTTTGGCGATAATTTTTTTCACCGCCCAGACGGCAGCTCCGAGCTGGCCGAGTTCGTTGCCCAGGCTCAAAATGACGACGCCAAGGCCGCCATGCTGGTAAATGAAGTGCCGTGGGAAGATGTACACAAATACGGCATCGTCGTTAGCGAAAAACGGGGCGGGCAAGAACTCTACAAGCACATCGTCGAAAAGCCCAAGCGCAAGGACGCGCCGACCAACCTCAACAACTCCACTTTCTACTTGCTCAACACCGACATCTTCCCGTTTACCGAAAAAAACATAGAGTCGTCGTTCGAGACCGAACACTATTTTACCGACGTACTAAACGACTATTCCGATGCCGGCAACCAAATCCACACGTACCGAGCCAAGGGTGCCTACCTCGACTGCGGCACGGTAGACTCCTGGCACCGCTCTAACAAAATCATCTTGGGTAGTTAGACTCGCAGGAATGCTTCTGTATAATACGCTTATATGAGCAGTAGCAAGCTGAAGATTCTGGTGGTGGGCGGCGGGTTTGGCGGGCTTAAGACCGCGCTGGAGCTGAGCGGCGACAGCCGCTGCGAGGTCACGCTGCTAAGCGATCACAGCCATTTCCGCTATTATCCGGCGCTGTACAACGCGGCCACTGGCGGCAAAATGGCTGGCTCGCGCATCCGGCTAAAAAACTTTCTGGGCGACGCCAACATCAAGTTTGTGCGAGCCGCCGCCAAAAAGCTGGATCGCCAAAACAAGCAAATCGTTACTGAAGGCGGCCAAAAACTCAGCTACGACAAGCTGGTGCTGGCTCTGGGCAGCGTAACCAATTACTTTGGCATAAAGGGATTGAGGGAGCACTCGTTCGGCATTAAATCGGCCGAGGAAGTCATGCGCCTACGCGAGCAGCTGCACGGGCAGTTCATCGAAAACGGCTGCCCCGACCTCAACTACGTCATTGTGGGCGGCGGCCCCACTGGCATCGAGCTGGCCGGTGCGCTGCCAGACTACTTAAAAGAAGTGATGCAAAAACACGGTGTTAAAGACTGTAAACTCAGCATCAAGCTGGTAGAAGCCGCGCCGCGGCTGCTGCCGCGCTCGCCCAAAACAATCTCCAGCGCGGTACTTAAACGGCTAAAAACTCTGGGCGTAGACGTCCTGCTCGGCCACGCCGTGGAAGGCCAAACGTCCGACCGCCTGATGGTCGGCGGCAAGCCGCTTATGAGCCACACGGTTATCTGGACGGCCGGCGTGGCCAACCATCCGTTCTTTGCACATAATAGTTTCAGGCTGGCCGACAAAGGCAAGGTAGAGGTAGACGACTATTTACAGGCCGAGCAAGACATCTTCGTAATCGGCGACAACGCCGACACGCCCTACAGCGGCATGGCACAAACCGCGCTGCACGACGGCGAGTTCGTGGCCAAAACCATCAAGCGCCAGGCGTCCGAAGCTATGCCCGAGGCTTACACGCCCAAAAAGCCGATCACCGTCATACCGGTCGGCCCGCACTGGGCAGCAGTAGAGTGGGGCAGTCGCGCCTTTACCGGGTTTACGGGTTGGATTTTGCGCATCCTTGCTGATTTTGTGGCCTTTAACGACCTCACCTCCGTGCTACGCGCCGGCAAGCAGTGGCTAGTAACCATCGGCGACGAAGAAATGAACTGCCCCAACTGCATGCCGCGCAAAAAGTAGTCGTCTTTTTGGTATACTACAGATTACAAAGGAGGATTATGAACCGTCACGATTTCCTAAAAGGTTCTGCCGAAATAATGGCTTCGGATTGGCCAGACTATCAATTTCTTGGGGCGGCACTTGGCGAAAAGGCTATGTACGCTACTTACCTTGGTCGTGAAGAACCGGATAAGCGTACTCCTGCTACATTCATAGTACACTCCGCAGAAAAGCGCGGCAGAGTCATAACAGTGGAGACGGTTGGCTTTTCTGCAGCAAGACACCCATCACTGGATGATCCTAACGGGCCGCGGCTACTAACTGTCGCCGGAGAGTTAGTACTTGCACGGAATGGTGGCCCTGTGGCACTTGGCGGCACGGCTTTAAAACCGCTTACTTCGTAAAATGTTGGCGTACAAAGAGGCGTTATCTGAGCTAAATACAGCACAGCGGCAGGCGGTGGAGGCGATTGATGGGCCGGTGCTGGTGCTAGCCGGGCCGGGGACGGGCAAGACGCAGCTGCTGGGCGTGCGGGCGGCGCATATTTTGGCGCAAACCGACACGCTGCCGCAGCAAATTTTGTGCCTAACATTCACCGAAAACGGCGCCGAAAACATGCGCGAACGCTTAACGCGCTTTATTGGCAAGGGCGCCTACGACGTGCATATAAGCACTTACCACGCCTTTGGCAGCGAGATTATCCGCCGCTTCCCCGAGGCTTTTGCCGAGCTGCGCCTGCAAACCCCCATCGACGACCTTAGCAAACACCAAGTGGTTAGCAGCATCGTAGAAGCCCTGCGTTACGACAACCCGCTCAAGCAAACCCGCCACCACTTGGGCGACCTTATCGGCACCATCAGCGAGGTCAAACGCGCGCTACTGACGCCCGCATCCTTGCGCGCCATCGCCGCCGAAAACCAAGCATTCATTGCCGCCGCCAATAAAAACGTCCAGGCCGTTTTTGCAGATATAGGCACGCTGCCGCGCACCGCCACCAAGGCCTCGCCTCTGTTCGAAAAATTGCTGGCCGCTCTAAAAAAACACATTCCAGCCGAACCGGCGCACCCGCGCTTTGGCTCGCTCGGCGCAATTGCGCAGGCCGAGCTGGCGCAAGCCATTACCGATGCGCAATCCGCCAACAGCACCAAGCCGCTAACCGCCTGGAAAAATAATTGGCTGGCCAAAAACGCCGACAACCAATTTGTCTTCGACGGCCTGCTCAAAAACCAGCGCATAGAGTCGCTGGCCGCCGTACTGGAAAGCTACGACCAAGCCCTGCAAAAAGAGGGCTGGTACGACTTCGACGACATGATAATGCTCGCCGGGCGCGCGCTTGAGGAAAATCCCGACCTCAAGTTCACCCTGCAAGAGCAGTACCTCTATATCATGCTCGACGAGTTCCAGGACACCAACGCCGCCCAGCTGCGGCTGGTGCAGCTGCTCAGCGACAATCCGGTGAGTGAAGGCCACCCCAACGTCCTGGCCGTCGGCGACGACGACCAAGCCATTTACGCCTTCCAGGGCGCGCAGTATTCCAACATGCTGGATTTTTACCGGATGTACCGCGATGTGAAAGTGATCAGCCTAACCGACAACTACCGCAGCACGCCCGAAATCCTATACGCCGCCCACAACATCGCTGGGCAAATCCAGGCTCGGCTAGCAAGTGAGTTCGGAATTACAAAACACTTAAGCGCCTCCGGCCACGGCTTCGCGGAGACTCCCTTTCCCATAGTGGATCCGGAGGGAGAATCTTTTGAGACCCGGCCGGAACGCCGAGGCTCAAAAGTTGCCCCGCCGCGCGTGAACGGTCTCCGCGAAGCCGTGGCCGGAGGCGCGTCAATCGCCAGAAGAGAGTTCCTAAGCGATGTCGCCCAGTACGACTGGATGGCCAAGCACATCGCCGAACTCATCCAGCAAGGCGTGCGCCCGCGCGAAATCGCCGTGCTCGCGCCCAAACACCGACAACTCGAACCGCTGGTGCCGTACCTGGGAAAACACGGCGTCCCGGTGCGCTATGAAAAGCGCGAGAACATCCTAGAAGCCAAAGTAATCAAACAACTCCTGGCCATGAGCCGCCTGGTATTCGCCCTAAAAGCGCGCGACAAAAACGCCGCCAACGCCCTATGGCCGGAGGTATTGAGCTTTGATTTTTGGCGCATCCCGGTGCGCGACATCTGGCAGCTGGCCTGGAGCCTAGCCGGCCAAGCCAAAACTGGCGAAGACAACTGGACAACCGCGCTGCTCGGCCACAACAACCCGGCGCTCGGCCATCCCGGCCTGCTGCTGTCGGCGCTGGCGGGCAGAGTAGAGACCGAGCCATTCGAGCAAATACTCGACCTTTTGATCGGCAACGCCGCCGTAACCGTGAGCGACGGCGACAACATCCGCTCGCCGCTGCGCGCCTACTACCTCAGCCCGGAAGCGCAGGCCAAAAACCCCAGTCTATTCTACGACACCATCTCGCACCTCACCGTTCTGCGCGCCCGCCTACGCGAATACCAGGCCGCCAAATCCGAGACTCTCACGCTCGCGGCGCTGGTGGAGTTTGCCAACCTCTACGCCCAGTCCGGCCAGCAAATACCCAGCACCAGCCCCTACAGCCAACAGGCCGACGCCGTACAGCTGATGACCGTTTTTAAAGCCAAGGGCTTGGAATTCGGCCATGTTTTTCTGCCGTCCACCCAGGATGAGGTGTGGGGTGCGCTGGCTCGCGGCTACGCCAACAAACTCAGCCTACCCGCCAATCTGGCACCCATCCGCCACGCCGGCGCCACCGACGACGAGCGCCTGCGACTACTGTTCGTGGCCATCACACGCGCCAAACGCGGCCTGCACCTGGCCAGCTTTGCGCGCACCTTTGCCGGCAAAGACACCAAGCGGCTCAAATATTTAGACGAGCAAGAGCAGAACGACGGCACATTTAAAAGCCTGGTGCTGCCAGACAGTGCCCAAACCGTTATTTTAAGCGACCACCAGGCGCCAGCACTCGAATCGCTGGAGCTAAGCTGGCAAAACCGCCACTCCGAATCCCGCGGCCAAGCCAGCTTGCACGAGCTGCTGCGCGACCGCCTAAACCGCTACCAGCTAAGCCCCACCGACCTCACACGTTTTATCGACCTTCAATACGGCGGTCCGGAAAGCCTATTCTTTAAAACCATCCTACGCTTTCCCGAGGCGCCCACCGCCAACAGCCAGTTCGGCGACGCCATCCACCGCACGCTGGAATGGTTGCAGCACGAAACCGACAAAACCGGCCAACCGCCAGGCACCAAAGCCGTGCAGGCCTACTTTTCGGCCGTGCTAAAAAAAGGGCAATTCACCCCCGAACAGTTTGCGCTGGAGGAACAGCGCGGCCACCGCGCGCTAGCCGCCTACCTGGCGGCGCGCGGACACATCTTTAAACCGCACGACCGGGCGGAATACGGATTTAGGAATGAGGGCGTGCTGGCGGGTAGCGCGCACCTCACCGGCAAGATCGACCGCATGGAAGTTAATCGCGCCGCCAAAACCATCACCGTGGTAGACTACAAAACCGGCGCCAGCCACTCACGCTGGAGCAGCGACGCACGGCTGCACAAATACCAACGGCAGTTATACTGCTACAAACTACTCATCGAGGGTTCGCACAGCTTTGCCGGCTACCGCGTGCCTAAAGGCCGCATCGAGTTTATCGAACCGGATCACACCCAAAAAGTCCACTACCTCGAGCTGGACTTTGCCGACAAGGAGCTAGAGCAAACCAAGCAACTCGTACAAGCCGTATGGCAGCGCATCCAGGCGCTCGACTTCCCGGACGTCTCCGGCTACGAGCCAACGCTCACCGGCATCCGCCAGTTCGAAGCTGATTTGCTTACTCTTTAATTTTGACTACTTCCTTGGTTGGGGCAAACAATAGCGCGTAAAGGTTAAAACCGATAATTGCGCCGAGGACGGGGCCGAGCACGTACGTACCCCACACCCACGAGCCGACACCCAGCGCCACAGCCGGGTTAAGTAAGCCCGCCGAGGCGATAGAGGCGACCATAATGCCGACAGCAATTGTCACGCCCACAGTGGCCGCCGTCTTGCCGCCCTTGTAGTTATTAAACACTGCAGCCGCGACACCGATAGCCAGCAGCATTGTGCCAAACGTTTCGGCCATCAAAATACGCGGATCAAAACTGCCGGTGTTTACCAGCTGCGCATCGAAAAGATAGGTAAACAGCCAGTAAGCGCCGGCCGCTCCCAGCAACTGCGCGGCAATGTAGCTAACGGTACGCAATGCGCTGGAGCGCCGCACCGTCCAAAGCCCCAGGCTGATCGCCGGGTTAAAGTGTGCGCCAGAAATCATGCCCACCGTCAAAATCAGCGCCGCAATTGTCAGCCCAACTCCCAACGCGATAAAATACGTCGCACTATCCTGCGCCTTGCCAAGCGTCAGCACAATCGTAGTAATAAGCCCCGCGCCGATAAACTCGGCCGTAAGCATGGCCACCCGCCGTCTGGTAACAAGCATATATCCCTCCAAGATTAATAATTACCTTAAGCGTAGCGCACCGACGGAGCTTTGTAAACTAGACTCTAGCTAGCTGCGGTGGCGGCGCTTGAGCTTGGCTACGTCCAGGCGGACAATGGAGCGGTCTACTAGCGCCTGGGCTTTGTCCAGCTCCACCTGCGTTTTGGCTTGTTTGAGGAGGGCGGCGGCCGCGTCGTGGGCTTTTTGGGCTTCGGCTTCGTTTACTTCCTCGCCATGGGTGGCTTCGTCTACCAACACGCGTGCGCCCTCGGGCGTTACTTCCAGCACTCCGCCGTAGGTGGCGTAATGTTCCAGGTGTGTGTCGGCGTCGCTTTTACTGCGGCGGATGGTAATGATGCCCGGCACCACCACACCCAAAAGCGGTTCGTGGTCGGCCAAAACAGTAATTTGCCCCGAGGCAGTCGGCAAAATTACCGAATAGGCCTGAGCCTTAAACTTTACGCCATCCAGCGAAACTAGTTCAAAGTTCATAGTGGCCTCTTCTCCATCTGGAACGCCTAGGAGTTTTAGGCTTTTGCGGTTCTGCTGTGCCATCGATAATATCTTGATCGATTTGAGGCAAATCTAGCCTCCGATCCAATGCAGCGATCTCGCCAAGAAGCTGATTGTTATCAGACATGACAATATGGCTCTCCATGATGAGTTGTTCGGCTCGAGTCAATGGATCATCCGTTTCTGGCCGACTAAAGGTCATCTCCACCGTGCGGCGCCCCACAGCCGCCGCGACAGCTCTCGGGTCAGAAGCCATCGCTCCGGAAAATTCAGGACGCATTTTACTTTACCTCTGTGATCGCGCTCTTCATGTAGAACGCGCTTTCTGGTTTAGTGTCGTGCTTGCCGTCCAGGATTTCTTTAAAGCTCTTAACGGTGTCTTTTAGGCTGACGTATTGGCCTTTGTTACCGGTAAACTTTTCGGCCACAAAGAACGGCTGGCTGAGGAACCTTTGGATACGGCGGGCGCGCGACACGGTTTGCTTGTCTTCGTCGGACAATTCTTCCATACCTAGGATAGCGATGATATCTTGCAAGTCTTTGTAGCGCTGTAAAATACGCTGTACTTCGCGGGCGACTTGGTAGTGTTCTTCGCCG
Organism: Saccharimonadales bacterium (SeqCode); assembly: GCA_050730855.1. GTDB lineage: Bacteria > Patescibacteriota > Saccharimonadia > Saccharimonadales > UBA4665 > DASRJJ01. Next base: position 80,981 of record JBOHNU010000001.1, read on the forward strand.
ACGATTTCGGGGTCCAAAACGGTGGAGCTGGAATCTAGCGGGTCAACGGCCGGATAAATACCGATGTCGGTGAGCGCGCGGTTAAGCACGATGGTGCTGTCAAGGTGGGCGAAGGTCGTGGCCGGAGCCGGGTCGGTAAGGTCGTCGGCCGGCACGTATACGGCTTGCACCGAAGTAATCGAACCGCTCTTGGTGCTAGTAATGCGCTCTTGCAAAGAACCCATTTCTTGCTGCAAGTTCGGCTGGTAGCCCACGGCGGAAGGCAAGCGACCCAAGAGAGCAGACACCTCAGAACCGGCCTGGGTAAAGCGGAAGATGTTGTCGATAAATAGCAGTACGTCTTTTCCGGCGTCGCGGAAGCTTTCGGCCATGGTCAGGCCGGTCAGACCCACGCGCAAACGGGCGCCCGGCGGCTCGTTCATCTGGCCAAACACCAGGCTGGTTTTGTCCAGCACGCCGGCTTCTTTCATTTCCTCGTATAGGTCGTTGCCTTCGCGGGTACGTTCGCCCACGCCGGCAAACACCGAGTTACCGCTGTGGAATTTGGCGATGTTGTTAATCAGCTCCTGGATGAGCACGGTTTTGCCCACACCGGCACCGCCGAACAGACCAACTTTGCCGCCTTTTACGATTGGGGCGATAAGGTCGATAACCTTAATGCCGGTTTCGAGGATTTCGATGCTGCCGGATTGCTCGTCCAACGCTGGGGGGGCGCGGTGGATTGGCGCACGCTTTTTAAAGTTGCCGCCCTCTATTTCGTCAATCGGTTCGCCAACCACGTTAAACATGCGGCCCTGGGTTTCGTCGCCCACGGGCACGGTAATTGGCGCGCCGGTGTCGCTAACTTCATCGCCGCGTTTTAAGGCGTCGGTGCTGGCCAGTGCAATGGTGCGCACAGTGGTTTCTGAAAGGTGCTGCGCAACCTCCAAAACCAAATTTTTACCATTTAATTTTACAGTGAGGGCGTTATTAATTGGCGGCAAGTGCCCTTGCGCAAACTCAACATCCACCACCACACCCACCACCTGGACAATCTGTCCGGCCGCGGTCATCGTTTTTTCCATCTCTTTTACAGTCATTATAAATCTCCTTCTATTGTACTATGGGTTAACGAAATCCCTGGGATCAGGTGGCAAAAACATGTATGAACTGTTAGCGCCCCCGTCATTGGTTACAGGCAACTCCCAGTCTATCGGTACAAGTGGATACACATTTGGGAGAGGGAGACTAGCTTTCAGAGGATCTGCCATATGGGCGTACAACGCGCAGACATATCTCTTGGCCCTCAAGTCCTCATGCGCTCTTCTAGAAAACTCGTAACTCATTTCATGGCCTCCGCGCCGCCGGTGATTTCGGCGAGCTCTTGGGTGATGGCTGCTTGGCGGGCGTTGTTGTACTCCAATGTATAGTCGTCGATTAGGTCGCTGGCGTTGTCGGTGGCGCTCTTCATGGCCAGCATGCGCATAGAGTGTTCGCTGGCAGCGGCGTCCAAAAGCGCCTGGTAAATCTGGGCTTCGAGCAAACGCAAGGTCGTTGAGCGCACCAGCACTTCGGCCGAAGGCTCTATGGTGACTCCCGCTAACAGGGCGGGGGGGGTCTCGGCTTCCTCGGGCTCGTCAAAACCGGCGGGCAGCAGCCGGCGAACCTGCACCTGCTGGTTCACGGTAGAAATAAACAAAGTGTTAATAATATCGACAGCGTCCACCAGCTGGTCGGCAAACAGCCCAACAACAGAGGTGAGGATTGGCCGCAGCGTGTCAGCGTTTGGTTTGTCGGGCAGCCCCTGGTAGACGGCCTGGATTTCTAGCCCCTGGATGCGGCTGGCGGAACTGGCAGCTTTTTTGCCGATACACACCAGCGATGTTTTAATTCCTTTTTCGCGGTCGGCCTTAAGCTCGGTAATCATGCGGCGGATGACGTTGGCGTTGTAGGCGCCGGCCAGGCCGCGATCGCTGCAAACGACCATCAAAAGGCGCTTTTTTACGGGACGCTCGGCAAACAAATGGAACTGGCTTTCGCCCCCGGCACTCTGGCGCACGCGTGCCAAAATGGAACGAGCCATCTCGGCATACGCCCGCGGCCCCACCACCGCCTCCTGCGCGCGGCGCAGCTTGCTGGCCGCAACCAACTGCATAGCCTTGGTGATCTGCCGCGTGTTCTTAATAGAACCAATCCGCCGTTTAATCTGCTGCCTAGATGCCATTAGACTCCTCACCTTGTTCTGGTTTAGAGGCTAACCCCAACAAACACGCTAAAAACCCTGCGGCAACAATTCTTTCATGCTCAGTAGTTTGTTCATCAACTACAACAGTAATCTCTGCTTGGACGGCCCGTAACACCCCGACGACCGTTTCAAATGCTACACCCTCAGGCGAAGTACCTCTCGCCGCTAAAGCTGCGGCAAAATGATAAGCCGCATACTCAGGATCTTCCACCATTGGGGAAACTTGCTCTTCTTTAATTCCGGTCTGTCTTAGTAGAGCCGCGCTGAGGTCTGGAGTTTGTCTTGGCGGCATTATCTAGCTACTCTCTTTCTTGGATTGCGGTTTTGCGGCGAAGGTTTTGGCTACTTTTTCGGCGGCTTCTAGGATGGTTTTTTCGTCTTTTTCTTCTGGTTTGTCGCCCTTGTTAAGCTGCTTTATGATAGCACCGTGCTTGTCTTCCACCAAAGAAATAAAATCGGCTTGGGCGGCCTTGATTTTCTCGGTCGGCACGGTGTCAAACGCGCCCTTGGTGGCGGCCAAAATGCTTACTACTTGCTCGGCGATGGACAGCGGGTGGTATTGTTTTTGCTTGAGCAGCTCGGTGAGGCGCTGGCCGCGGTCTATAGACTGCTTGGTTTCGGCGTCGAGGTCGCTACTAAACTGCGCAAACGCGGCAAGCTCGCGGAACTGCGCAAGGCTAAGCTTAAGCCCGCCAGATACGCTCTTAAGAGCTTTGGTTTGGGCGGCGCCACCCACACGGGACACCGACAGACCAACCGAAATTGCGGGGCGGATACCCTGATAGAACAGGTTCGTCTCGAGGAAAATCTGGCCGTCGGTAATGGAAATGACGTTGGTGGGGATGTAGGCGGAGATGTCACCGGCTTGGGTTTCGATGATTGGCAGAGCGGTCAAAGAACCAGCGCCAAGTTTGTCGTTTAACTTAGCGGCGCGCTCTAGGAGGCGGGAGTGCAGGTAGAACACGTCGCCAGGGTAGGCTTCTCGGCCTGGTGGGCGGCGCAGCAACAATGACATCTGGCGATAAGCCACGGCGTGCTTGGTAAGATCGTCAAAGATAATCAGCGCATGCTGGCCGTTGTCGCGAAAATATTCGCCCATGGCGGTACCGGCGTAGGGCGCAAGGTAGAGCAGGGGAGCCGGGTCGGCCGGGCTGGTGGCCACTACTATGGTCTGGTCCATCACGCCTTCGCGCTTGAGGCGCTCAACTAACGCAGCAACTTTGGACGATTTTTGCCCAACGGCAACGTACACGTTAATAACGCCGGTCTTTTGCTTGGCCTGGTTGATCATAGTGTCGACAGCGATGGCGGTTTTGCCGGTTTGGCGGTCGCCGATGATTAGCTCGCGCTGGCCTCGGCCGATCGGAACCATTGAATCGATTGCCATAATGCCGGTCATCAGCGGTTCGTGGACCGATTTGCGGTCCATAACGCCTGGGGCTTTGCGCTCTATAGGGCTGCGGTTTTTGGATTTGATTGGCCCGTTGCCGTCCAGCGGGCGGCCAAGCGGGTCAACCACGCGGCCAACCAGTTCCTGGCCAACCGGAACGTCTAGCACTTTGCCCGTCAGGGTAACTTTGGCGCCGGCAACAACCTGGGCGTCGTCGCCCAAAATTACGGCACCGATTTCGTCCTCCAGCAAGTTGAGCACGAAAGCGGTTACCTTGCCGCCGTCACGGGTTTCGATTTCGATAACTTCGTTATATCCGGCGCCGCGCAGGCCATACACCCACGCCACACCATCGCCCACGCGCGTTACAACACCGGCCTCCTCCAGGCCACGGCTAGAGCGCAAGCTCTGAATGGCATCGACGAGCTCTTGGGATAATTCTTGAACTTTGAGTTCTGACATTATAATTTCTCCTACTTGATGGTTGCAAGCTGCTTTAGTTTTGTTCTCACACTAAGGTCGGCTACGGCGCTGGGCGTACGAGCGATCAGCCCGCCGATAAGCGAGGGGTCGCGGCGCTCGGCCAGCGAAACGCGGCTGGCGCCGGTGGCAGCCTTGAACATCTTAACCAGCTCGGCTTTTACGCCTTCGGACAGTCCCCGCGCACTGACAACATCCACGGATAGCTGGCCGCCCTGGACGAACAATTCGAGGGCGATGTCTTGCGCCAGCAGTTCGGCCTCGCTCTGGCGGTTATTGGCGGCCAGGTAGGCGGCGGTGCGCTGAAGCCACAGCTTGCGGTCGACTGGCCGATCCAGCAAACCGGCAGCTACGGTTCGGGCGATGGTGCGGCGCGAGAACTTTTGGCTCATATCTACGCTTTCTCCTGAAGGGCGGCACTGATTAGCTTGCCGTCTTTTTGGGCGTCCAGCTTTTCGCCAATCACTTTTTCGGTAGCCAGAGCAACCAGCTCAATTGTGTCTTTTTTGAGCACTTCGCGAGCCTTGCGGACGTCGCGGTCGAGCTGTTCGCGGGCGTCGGCCACGATTTGCTCGGCACGCACTTTGGCCTTATCCTCAGCGTCGGCCACAACGGCGTTCGCCTCCTGCTGGGTGCGGGCGAGCATGTCATCGGCTTCGGATCGAGCGTCGGCCAGCATGCCGGCCACCTTGCTTTCGGCCTCGGCCAACTTTTCCTCGGCCTCTTTTGCCTCGCGCATGCCCGCCTCAACTTGCTCGCGGCGGTTGTCTACGGCCTTCATAAGCGCCGGGTAGACAAACTTGGCCAGCAAAAACACGAGAATCAGGAAGGCGAGCGCTTGCTCTACAAGCAACTTCCAGTCGATGCCCAGCGCCGAAAACAAACTTTCGGATTGCTCCGGCGAGACGGCCTCGGCGGCAGCAGTGCTGGCAAAAATTAGCAAATCTTCCATGCGGGTTTACTCGTTTACAGGAACTTGATAATAAGGGCAACTACCAAACCAATGATAGCCAGGGCGTCAACGAAGGCCATAGCCAAGATCATCAACGTACGGATTTTGCCCAAGGCTTCGGGATTGCGGCCGGCAGCGTTCATGGCGCCCATACCAACTAAACCAAGGCCGATGCCACAAAGGCCAGCGCCAATCGCGTAGGTCAGACCAAATGCTAGTGATTCCATATTATTTAACTCCTTTAATTACCTTAATTATAACCATCACGCTTTTCCCTTGACAGGTTTCGGCGATTTTATTCCTTCTTCCTCCGGGCTATACTCGTTGCTTGGCTCGGGCAGACCCAAGGAGATAAAGGCGATGGTAAGCATGAAGAACACGTATCCCTGAACAGCTCCCACAAACAGCTCGAGGACATAGAATGCGGGCAGCGCGACAACGGCGGCGTAGCCGGTAAGGAAGGCGATAACACCCAGTAGCACCTCGCCGCCAAACACGTTGCCGAAGATACGCAGCGCCAGGGCGGCGGTGCGGGTGAACTCGGCAATAAACTCAAGGATACCCTCAAACGCGTGCAGCGGGTCTTTAAACGGGTTAACAAAGTAGCGGTGCAGGTTGCCAAAAAAACCGCGGCGCTTCATGGCCCAGGCTTGCGCGGTCACAATCGAAATAACAGCGAGCGCGATGGTAACGTTCAGGTCGGCAGCCGCGCCTCGGAACATCGGTACGCCGTCCCAAGTAACCGGACCGACAAACGGTAGCAATCCCAGCCAGTTGTTGATGACAAAGAAAAATACCAGGGTTATTGCCAGCGGCACCACCTTTTTGGCGACTTTGCGGTCGCCGATAACTTCGATGGCGGTGTCATATAGGCTTTCGAACGCCCACATAAAGGTATGCACAAAGCGGCTGCTAGAGTTTTTTCTGACACCGCGAGCCGTTGCCCACAATAATAAAAACACAATTACCGAACCCATGAGGCCAAGCAACAACGAGTTGGTAACTACTATTGGGCCGATATGAAACAGCGTATCCGGCGCAATGCTGATGTGCGGGCCGCCACTTTCGGATGCAAATAGAGGGGACAAACTCACGACTTCTCATCCTCCCGTTGTTCAACGGCAGCCAGCTGCTTCTTAACCAGCCAGCCCGCAACAAAAAAACCGCCGAGGGTGAGCGCAAGCGTCAGCCACGGTGCGGTGCCAAAACTTCTGTCCATAATAATGCCGAGCGCGGCGGCGAAAATAACAGGAACGGCAATCCGCCATGCGGTATCCAGCAGGTCTTTGCCAATAGTGCTCAAAGTAGTGGTGCGATCAGTACCACGAGAAGATTTAGTCGTCGGATGAACGGCGGCTTTATTCATTTCTTTCATACTATACCAAACAGGGGTAGCGATGCGCAATAGTTTTTTATGATTCGCTTTTAGGCTTAACTTCGTAAAGCTCCAGGGGCAATCCGTCCGGATCACTAAAAAAAGTTAACCGATTATTGGTGTAGGTATCGAATCGTATTTCTTCGGTTTCAACTCCCTTATTTTTAAGCTCGTTTATGGCAACGTCTATATCAGGAACCGCGAAAGCAAGGTGGCGCAGCCCACAAGCCTCCGGCTGCGACAGCCGGGCAGGAGAGCTAGGAAACGAGAAGAGCTCTATAAGATAGTGGCCATTCAGACTTAGATCAAGCTTGTAGGAGTCTCTTTCTTCTCGATAGTTTTCGGCGATAATCTCAAATCCAAGAACCTCTATATAAAATTTCTTAGATCTTTCGTAATCCGAAGCAATAATTGCAATGTGGTGAACGCCAGTTAGTATCATTGTATTTCCCCCTTATTTCTGATATAAATATCGTACTATGCGTGCCCTTGGTTTCCAAGGAACTGAAGAACGGCAGAATGAACATATTGCCGTTATTGGGAGTGGGATTGCTGGCTGTTTGGCAGCTAGCGAACTGGCTGGCGCAGGATATAATGTAAGCCTGATTGAGGAAAGAACCAGCGCCTTTAGCGGCACAAGTTTGCGAGCGATTCAGGCTCACCTTGGAGGATTGTATTCTGGCAGTCCGGAAACTGCTAGGGAATGTCTCGATTCTGCGATCGAATTCAAACAAGCCCTGCCAGAAGGGCTCAACAAGCGAAATGCGCTATTTCTTGTAGCCAATAAATCAGAAGCCTCTCTTGCCGAATACCTGGAATTTTATGTAGGATTGACAGATTACTACGCCAACTTGCCAGTCGAAAAACAGGTTTTTGGACCTGCTGAAAACTTTTTTCGTACTCTAGAGCCGAAAGATTATGACTTCGCAAAAAATATAGAAGGAGGCATTGCAACGAGCGAACCCGGCTTGGATATGCCAAAATTGCGAACCGTACTTCTAAGGAAATTGGGGCGATTAGGAGTTACCGTTGCCACTAACACTTCGGTAGTGGGCCTCACGGAACAGGCTGACCATTTTGTCCTCGCATTAAAGCAAGGCGATGTCGTAGAAAAAGCCAAATTTGCTCAAGTAGTAAACGCAGGCGGCTATAAAGCACGAATGTTAGATCATGAGCTTGGTGATCGTACAGCCTATAATCTTTACCTGAAATCTTGGAACATTATTGAAAAACCAGAGCGTGACCACCCTCTTCGTGGCTGTCTCCTTTAGCCCTTCGCGTCAAGATCGCACAAATAGAACAGCGAACGAGATTGTTCCTGGCTGGCAAACAATAATACCTACCAAAGCGACTAATGCTTTACAGTTAGCAAGGGAGGTCAGAGATAACGCCATCCGATATTCCGCTCATCTAGTGGCCTAATCGCTACCGTGACCTGCTATAATTGAAATATGGATACGAAAATTATAGTTTACGGGGCGGAGTGGTGCGCGTTCTGCCATACGGCCAAGGAATATTTTGACAAGCTAGGCGTAAAGTATGAGTACCGTAACGTCGAGGAAAAGCCCGAATGGGGCAAAGAGGCGGTGGATAAATCCAAGCAGTTCGGCATTCCAGTGTTAGACATGGACGGCGAGATTATCATCGGTTTTGACAAGCCCAAAATCGACTCAGCGCTCGAAAAGAAAGGGCTTAAAAAGTAATGAAATCGCAAAAAATTTGGATTATTGTCGGCGTGCTGGCTGTGCTGATCGGCGGCGCTATCTGGTTTGCGATGGCCAACAAAGAAGACATGCCTGTCTATACGCAGCCCGGCGCGACCACCACCATAATTAACGAAAATGGCGAGGAAGTCACAGTGCCGGGCGCCGGCGCCTACGTAAAGTACAGCCCAGAAACATTTGCCAACACCGAAGGGCGACGCTGGCTGTTCTTCCACGCCGGCTGGTGCCCGCAGTGCCGCGCGCTGCAAAAAGACATTGGCAAAAACGGCGTGCCTGACGGCGTAACCATCTTTGAGGTCAATTACGACACCGAGAACGACCTAAAAAAGAAATACGGCGTAACTCTGCAAACTACCATTGTCGAAGTTGACGAAAACGGTAACGAAGTGCAGAAGTTTGTAGCCTACGACGACCCGACTATAGAAGCCGTAATGAACGCCCTGGGCGGCTAGCGGGTACAGGGTGGAACTGATTGTCGTCGCTTTTGTAGCCGGAGTTCTTACTGTACTCGCGCCGTGCATTTTGCCGCTATTACCTATAATCATCGGCGGATCGGTGGTGGGCGGCGAGCGCGACTGGAGACGCCCGTTCGTCATCGCTGCCAGCCTTGGACTGTCGGTCATTGCTTTTACGCTGCTGCTCAAAGCCTCTACGGCGTTCTTGGGCGTGCCGCAAGTAGTGTGGCAGTTTGTGGCCGGCGGGTTGGTGATTTTGCTCGGACTGGCGCTGATTTTTCCAAAGTTATGGTCACCGTTTGGCGCTAGGCTGGACATCCAAAGCAACAAACTGCTTGGCAAGGCCGGGCAAAAGCAGGGGATGGGTGGAGCTGCCCTCACCGGGGCGGCGCTTGGACCGGTGTTTAACAGCTGCAGCCCGACCTACGCGTTTATTCTAGCGGCCGTCCTGCCGACGTCTTTGGCGGTGGGTTTAAGCGCCATCGTGGCTTACGCGCTAGGTTTGGCGCTAATGCTGCTGCTCATCGCGCTGCTCGGCCAGCGGCTGATTGCCCGCTTGGGCTGGGCGGTTAATCCCAACGGCTGGTTCCGCAAAGCACTCGGAGTAGTATTTATCTTGGTTGGGCTATTTGTTTTGGCCGGGCTGGATCGGATCGTCCAGACCTATCTTGTAGAGCGGGGTCTCTACGACGCCATCTCCGAGTTTGAGCGCAACCTGCTAAAATAAGTAAACTATGGCGTTTGAGGATCTTAAGACCAAGGATTCGGTGGTTATTGTGTACACCGGCGAGAGCAAAGGCAAAACCAGCGCCTCATTGGGCTTGATGATTCGCGCGCTCGGCAGCCGCTGGAACGTGGCGTTCATCCAATTTATAAAGTACTGGGGCGTGGGCGAACACGTGTTTATCCGCGATATTCTGCCGTTATACAAAGACCAGCTGCATTTTTACAAGGGCGGAAAAGGGTTTTACAACGCCGGCGACTTAAGCGCCGAATTCGTGACGCCCGAGCAGCACAAGCACGCCGCGCAGGAAACCTTCGACGAGGCGCTGCGCTGCGCCACTTCCGGAAAATACGACTTAGTTATCTGCGACGAGATAAACAATGCCGTGCACGACGGCTTGCTGACACAGGCGCAGCTCAAAAAACTCCTGAGCAGCAAATCGCCCCAAACCAGCCTGTGCCTAACCGGCCGCAACTTCCCCGAAAACCTGGTGCCGCTGGTAGACATCGCCACCGATATGCACAAAATTAAACACCATTTCGACGACAAGTTCCTAGCCAACAAAGGTATTGATTTTTAAGTAACAGCCTGTGCAGTTGCGACACTGCCTACTAATTCCAGGGATGAACGCGGCCGTGGGACTTCTTTAAATTGTTCGTGCAGCCCAGCGACAGTAGTGCGATCTATGGCAGTGATAAGGCCTTCATCGTCTATACCGCAAGTGACAATTTCTGTTGACTCGAGGATAGCAGGGCTCTGCCTAAACAAGTCGCGGCAATCTGCGCAAGGGCACAACGTCTTAGCCGGTCGGCCATTAACTTCCTCGATTAACCCCTCGTCACCAGGGCCGGCGACATACAGACGTCGAACTACTACCTTCGTACCATCACTGGCAAGTTCATCGATCTGATTCAGGATGTCCATTTCGGCGCATCTTTTTGGCGCGCCACGGACGGGGCTGTAATTAGTGCCGTGCAGCACAAATAGCCAACCTTCACTAGATTCGACCAAAGCCAAAGCGCCAACTTTGACGTTTCTATAAGAGACGCCGTTTTTAGCAACTTCTACAACTGTGTCTATCGCCGCCCGGTCGAATGCATCAGGGACAATTAAATCAAACTGGTCCTGGCGCCCCACCAAGGCCTCTGAAGCAAACGACATTTATCGATAATATACAACTTTGGGGCAAAATTAGCTACAAATCATGGGCGATGGAGCGTGTTAGCTCGCGATCATGGCTTGTAGTTATTCTCCACGATTCTGACATCACAGCGTTGGCACTCTTGACAGTCGAGTGCTAAACTTACTATATTAAAAATGGTGGGATTCCCATCTTTTAAGAAATTAAGAGGAGGTAAAACTATGCAACCATCAAAATGGAACGACCCCTTTACGGGGCTTACGAGCTTGCACAGCCAGCTCGACGATATGTTCAATAGTTTTTTTGGCGCCATGCCCAGCCAACCAGCGCAACGCATGCCGGCCATGAATGTCTACTCCGAAGACGACAAGCAGCTTGTGGCCGAAGTTGAAGCGCCTGGGTTCGGCAAAGACGACATAGAAATAAGCGTACACAATGGCATGCTCGAAATTAAGGGCGAAAAGCACGAAAAAGAGGAAGATAAGGCCAAAAAACGCAGTTACATGGTGCGCGAAAGCCACGCCAGCTTTTACCGCTCCGTCGCGCTGCCAAAATACGCCGACGCCGAAAACGTACAAGCCAATTTTGACAGCGGCGTGCTCAAAGTAACCGTGCCGCTCAAGGAGCTGCCCGTACCCAAAAAAGTCGCCATCCAAAGCGGCGAAACCAAGAAATAGCATTGCCTTAAACGACAGTTCCAAGGTAGGCTGGATACATGCACCGGCCTACCTTATTTTTAATGCTCGGTTTCCCGGGAGCGGGGAAGACCACCGTTTCTAGAATGATCGAGGAACAAACCGGCGCCGTTCACCTCTGGGCCGACCACGAGCGCCGCAAGCGTTATGGCGAGCCGACACATAGCCACCAGGAAAACCTCAAGTTATACGACGAACTCAATTCCATAACCGACTCATTACTAGGTGCGGGTAAAAGCGTTATATTTGACACCAACTTTAATTTCTACAAAGACCGCGAACACCTGCGCCAAATCGCTGCCAAACATGGTGCGCAGACTCTTCTAATTTGGGTGCGCACACCAAAAGAACTGGCCCGCGACCGCGCCACCAAGGACGCACACCTGCAGCACACCCGCGTGCTCGGCAACATGCCTGTCGAACATTTTGAGCGCATCAGTAGCAATCTAGAACCACCGCGCGAAGGCGAGCGAGTCATAGAATTTGACGGCACTCACGTGACAGCCGAAATGGTTGCCGACGCTTTGGCCCAGCACTAGGCATAAGCAACTACACCATCACTATCGAACCAAAGTAGGCCGCGATCAAACCAATCCCGCTCCCTAAATCTCCAAACCGCAATGCTTTACAATAGAGTCGTGCACTCTCGGCCAAAGCCGCATCAACGTGCATCTGTAGTTAACTTACCATGACCAAACAGCGAACGTTTTACCACTTGCTTACCAACACGCTCACCGCCTCGGTGGTGAACTTTACGGTGTGGTTTGCAATTACATTTTTCGTATACCTCGAGACGCGCTCGGTGTTTGCCACGGCCACAATCGCCGGACTGTATCTGGTGATTACCGCTGTCTCCGGCTTTTGGTTCGGCAGCATTGTTGACCATCACAAAAAGAAATCGGCCATGATATTTTCGAGCATCTGCTCGCTTGTGCTGTACGCCATCTGTTTTGCTATTTATTTGTTTGCCGGACGCGAGGCGTTTTCCGACCCAACGAGCCCCTTATTGTGGCTGTTTGTCGTGTTGCTCATGATTGGCGTGGTGATCGGCAACATCCGTAGCGTGGCGATGTCGACCAGCGTGACGCTATTAATTCCCGAAGATCGGCGCGATAAAGCTAACGGTTTAGTTGGGTCGGCCTGGGGCGTTTCGTTCCTTGTTACATCGGTTATCAGCGGTTTGCTGGTTGGATTGTCGGGCATGTTCCATGCGCTTTTACTGGCAGTCACTATGACGGTTTTGATCATCGCGCACTTGTTGCTTATTCGCGTGCCTGAGAAACAAATTGTCTCGTCCGAGGAAAATGGCAAGCGGGGCAAGGTTGATATTCGCGGCACGCTGAAAGTGATCGTCGGCGTACCCGGGTTGTTTGCGCTTATCATCTTTACGACGTTCAATAACTTTCTGGGCGGCGTGTTTATGGCGCTCATGGACGCGTACGGTTTGTCGCTGGTGTCGGTGCAGGTGTGGGGGCTCTTGTGGGGCTTTTTGAGCACCGGATTTATCCTGGGCGGGCTGATTATTGCCAGGACCGGCTTGGGCAGAAATCCGCTGCGCGCCATACTGCTGGTGAACGTTATTCTGTGGACGATTTCAAGCGTATTTACCATCCAGGCGTCGATTATTCTGCTAACGGTCGGCATGTTTATTTATATGTTCCTGATTCCGTACGTTGAGGCCGCTGAGCAAACGATCTTGCAAAAGGTCGTGCCGTACCCGCGGCAGGGGCGAGTGTTTGGGTTTGCGCAAAGTATGGAGCAGGCTGCGTCGCCGCTCACAGCTTTTTTGATCGGGCCAATAGCGCAATTCATCTTTATTCCGTTCATGACCACGGGCAGTGGACCCGAGCTGATCGGCAGTTGGTACGGAACCGGTCCTGACCGTGGATTGGCACTATTATTTACTCTGGCAGGTATCATCGGCCTGATCGTAACCCTGCTGGCATTCGGCTCAAAATATTATCGGCAACTTTCGGCTCGCTACAAAGACGGTGTTGTAGTACCACCAACCGAATTATCTACTCCCGAAGATATAAGCAAGGTCGCTTAAGCCTTCGAGCGCAACACTCCCCGCTAGGTCTGCTCCATATTTGTTACTATAAAGCACGGATCGCGCTAGTCTTGGAGCGCAACAGTGGCCAGAAATAACTTTGATCACAATTATTCTAAAGGGGTGATTGAGGTGGCGACCGGGCTGGGTCGGTTGGTGGTTACTTGCGGCGATAAAAGGCATTTTAGTGAGAATCTGCCGGTGGAGGGGTTGTAGCCGCGGTAAGCCATGCGGATTGGCAGGTAAACGGCTATTACCAGCCAGGCAACAAAGTACATGTCGCGGTGCAAACGCAAGCCGTGCAGCCGGTATGTCCGTGGAGTACTGATCACGTAGTCGTAAAACACAAAAGGCCGGGCATTGCCTTGACGGAAAGAAGCGGTAACGACCATAAGGGGTTCGAACACTACTTTGCGCTTTAAAAGAGCCAGGTGAGCGGAAAGGTCGAGGTCTTCATGATGCCTGCGCTCTTGACACACGGCATCCCGCACCACGAGCCAAGCCGATTTGCGAATCGCGGTGTTTACGCCCTGCATAGACTGCTCGCCCAAAGGTTTGGCACGGTGGGCAAGCCAGCTGCGGAAATAAGAATCCAGCGTGTCGAATAACTGTCGGGCGCACACCTCGCGGTAGCGGACGGTTCCAGTGGCGGCGTCTACCGAAGGGTCGGCAAACAGCTTTTGAATGGTTTCCACCCAGTCCGGCGCGATGATGCTGTCGCCGTCGAGCCGGCCAATCACTTCGCCGCGGGCGGCGTTGTAACCGCGGTCGCGGGCGGGCTGCGGCCCTTGTTTTTTCTCTGAAAGCAGCGTTACGAACGGAAACGAGCGAGCAATAGCTGCGGTTGCATCTGTGGAGTTATTATCTACAACAATTACCTCGAACGGCTTGACGGTTTGCCGAGCGACTGCCTCCAGACACAACCGCAGATGCGTCTCTTCGTTATACGCGGGGATAACAATACTTACGTTTGGTCGGCGCATCCTATATAGTGTAGCGTATGGACGGTACTTCCGCCGAACACAAACACCGAAAATATCGCTTTTTGACCCGCGTAAAACACGTTGTTCTGTGGCCGTTTAAATTGGTTAAGAGGTTCTGGAAGCAGGGATTGTGGCAAAAAATTGTCGTGCTGCTTTGTTCACTGGTGTTGCTGTTTGTTGCCACGGTAATGGGGGTTGCTCAATGGTACATCAATACCAACGACCACCAGCCGCTGCGGCTGGGCGCGACGTTTATCCCATCGTACGCCGAGGATTTGGGGCTAAACCCCGAAGAGACGATGGACACCCTAATAAACGAGCTTGGAGTAAAGCATTTCCGCCTGGTCAGCTACTGGAACGAGCTGGAGCCGGCGCAAGACCAATATGATTTTTCGCGCCTGGACTGGCAGTTCAGAAAAGCCGAAGCCGCCGATGCTACGGTATCGCTGGCGTTGGGTTTGCGCCAGCCGCGCTGGCCGGAGTGCCATTGGCCGCAGTGGGCGCAGGAGCTGAATGGGCAGGGCGGGCCGAGCGTTGGGCAGTGGCAGGAGCAGCTTGAACAGTTTATCGCCCAGGTGGTAAACCGCTACAAAAGTTCGCCGGCGCTCAGCAGCTACCAGCTGGAAAACGAGTACTTTCTAAAAGTCTTCAGCCCGGAATGTATCGATTACAGTCGCGACCGCCTGGTAAGCGAATTTAACCTGGTCAAGCAGCTCGATCCGTTCCACCCAGTCATTCTGGCGCGCAGCAATAACTACGGCGTGCCGCTCGGCGATCCAATTCCCGATATCTACGGCTTTTCGGTGTATCGCCGCGTATGGGACGGCAAAACAAATCGTTACTTCCAGTACCCGCTGCCGCCCAAATGGTATGCTTTCCACGCCGGGCTGCAACAAATTATCCACGGCAAACCATCTTTGCTACATGAGTTACAGGCCGAGGCCTGGCCGCCGAACGGGCAGAGCATCCAAAACGTCAGCCTTGAGGAGCAAAACAAGTCAATTAACGCCGAACGCCTAGAAGATACGTTCCAGTTCGGCATCGACGCCGGCTTCCGCGAAATCTACTTGTGGGGCGCCGAGTACTGGCTGTACCGCAAAGACAAACTTGGCGATCCTAGCCTGTGGGATGTCGCCAAAGAAGAGTTCCGCACACTGGAAGGCACGCACGAATAAACCAAACATCCTTTATACTATAAGGGTGAAAAAACGTCTAAATCAAACCAAACAAATTACCAACCGCCGCGCCCGGCACGATTACGAGCTGGGCGATAGTTTGGTGGTGGGCATTGTGCTAAGTGGAGCCGAAACCAAGGCGCTTCGTATGGGCCATGGCCAGCTGCGCGGTGCATACGTCACCATAAAGGATGGCGAACTGTTACTTCTAAATGCGACCATCAACGGAACCAGCGGCATCCCAATCAGCGAATCCGACCAAACGCGCAGCCGCAAACTGCTGGCCAAACACCGCGAAATTCAAGCACTTATTGATGCAAAACAGCAAGGCAAAACCATTGTACCACTCGAAATGCTCACCGGCGGCCGCTACATAAAACTCCGTATCGCAGTCGGCAAGGGCAAAAAGCAATACGACAAACGCGAAACCCTAAAACGCCGCGACGAACAACGCCGCATAAACGCTGTTCTTAAGTCGCGCCGATAGTTTACTATTTTGGACTTAACAGGTAAAATAGCTGGGTATTCCGGAGTAGCTCAGCGGTAGAGCAAGAAGCTGTTAACTTCGAGGTCGCCGGTTCGAATCCGGCCTCCGGAGCCAATTTTGTGAAAGAGTGCTATCAACAAGTACCGAGAAAGGTTTCAACAGATTGAGTTGAAGCCTTTTTTCGTTGATTTGGCAGTTCGCAAGTAGAGCCTTCAAGATTTTGTTCTTTTGGGCAGGTTGCGAACTTTGAAATATACTACGGGCGTTTTGGGCTAGTTCTAACAGATGTGTAGCGGTCAAAATGAAACTTTTGTCGTTGTTGGTATATTCAACGAGCCTATACTCTAATTCTTCCTTTTCTGCTTTGTATTTAGTTACGTATTTGTCATAGTCAGGCGTAGTAATACGTCCGTCTAGGCGGTCTTCGTATAGCGTTTCCAGTCGCTTGTCTATAACATCAACCTTATCTTTGGTTTCTTTGATAGCGTTACGGTAGAACAACTGTATGTTGTCGTGTTCGCCCTTCAAGATGTCCAATACTTGATTGACTATATTTTCGCTAATAGACAACCGTTTCAGCAAGTCATCAACTTGCGGTAAAAGTTCAGCTTCTGGCACTGGTGGTTGGTTACAGTCAATCGTATCTCGTCTTGCTTTTGAGCAACGCATATAAACACGTCCTTTCTTTTCATAAGATGAGTATGAGCAACCACAGGTAGCACAACGTACAACGCCAGTAAACGTAAATACTTGGCGTGTCAGCGTCTTGTGGCTGTTGTTATTGCGTTCTTCATTGAGAAACTGAACCTTATCAAACAATCGCTTTTCAATTATTGGTTGATACTTATGTGGGTATTCTTTGTCGTTATACCGCATTACGCCGTAATAAAAGGGGTTCATAAGCATAGTCTGTATCTGGCTTTGGGAAACAACGCCTTGTCCTTTTGTGTTGGCTCGTAAGCCATCTTCTTTGAGTTGCTTAGCGATAGTTCTGAACGATTTACCATCAAGACGCATTTCGTAGGCTTTGACGATATACTTACTACGAATAGGGTCAGGTACAATATCTTTGCTGATGATGTTGCCGTTAGCGTCTGTGATGTTGATATTCTTGTAGCCGACTGGTGCTTTACCAGGAAACTCGCCAATGCTTACCTTCTGGTCTTGACGGCGTTTCACATTGTCGCTGATAGCCGATGAGTAGTATTCGCCAAAAACCATACCCATACCGAGCCGTGTTTTGTCGCTAGCAGGCGAGTTTTTTTGGTAAATCAGATTGTCAGACGGAAAATGTAGTTCAATCTTACCTTCTTTGACCAAGCCTTTCATTGTCTGAACGATGTCGCTAGAAGCGTCCCTTGTGAAGCGGTCAATCTTATCAAATACCACGATACAGAAGTTTGGGTATTTTTTGATATTATCAACAATCTCACGAAACTTTTGGCGGTCTTCCTTGTAGGCAGTTTCGTCAAAGGCATAGTATTCGCTGTTTAGTTTGAGCCTGTTACTGTAAGCATCTAGGCGTAGTTTTTGTGCTGGCAGGGCGTCAGTCTGTCGTGGGTCTGATACACGAGCAATGTTGTGGCGAGCGTCCGTTACGTTTGTATCGGTAGTAGGTATGCTTACCAAACAATTCTTCTATGACATTACGGACATAGCGTTCGTCATCGTGGTCTTTGCGTATCATAGCGAGCATTACGGCAAAGGCTGTTTCGGCTGGCTTGGCGTATGGGTATGACTGCTTGTATGAAATGAGGTTCTGTTCAGCACTGTCTAATACGGCAAATGGTGCTTTGGGTAGTTCATCAAATATGTTCTTCCAGTGCCGTAGTAGCACCTTGCGTGATATCTCAGTCTTGAAAAGTGTACGAAAGGTAATGTCGGTGCTATCAACGCCAATAACTTTTAGTTCTTTGCGTAGTTTAGCAACGCCGTTTAGTCGTATCTCAAAACGAGCGACACTGACTGTCTTTTGTTTTTCCAATTCGTCTAATAGGCTCAACTGCGTATAACCGCCTTTTTCATAACTACGCTTTTCGCTGACTTTGTTTTGGCGTAAGTCGGCAACCTTATCATAGAAGGCAATATCAAGGCTATTAGTGTGTATGTGATAGACGTGTCCGCCGTTCTTGAAGTTAGTGTGCTGAACATCATAACGGCGTGATATGTCGGCTTTACGCAGTATTTCCGTAATAGTTGAAACTGGTGTAAGGTCATCAAATACGATGTTCTTTGAGTAGTCTATTTTGCCTACTTGGGCATTAGCCAATAAGTGCGGAAATGCCCAAACGCCATAAGTCGTGCGTAGCACTTCCGACAGTTTGGCGATAACGGCTTCAAAGTCGGCGTCCATTAGTTCAGTGAAGTTGTTACTGAATAGTAGTTTTGGGGCGGAAAACTCAATAGCAAGTTGATACGACTTAATATGCCTACCTTTCGGTCTTTCAGTATAGGTAAGGCGTGGCTGGTAAATACCCAGTTTCTTATAGGTACTACTTGGGTTGTTGTATGCCACGAAGACACCTTTGGTTGCGTCTACGTTAGTAAATAGCTTGGCTTCCGTTACCCATTTCGGTTGATTGCTATAAGTCAAAAGTATTTTTACCGTGTCTATCATCGCTAGTTCCTTGAAACAGTTCGCTACATTTTTTGAACACGGCGTCTTCTATCAGCCTGCTAGTTAGTCGGTTGATTGGGTAGTGATAACCAACCGACTTATTACCTACTTGTTTTGTCGGGTAAAGAAGGCGATACGAGCCGTCTAGTTTGGTATAAACGGCAATAGAATTGAGGTAGATACTGTCGTCTATAACAACACTTGCTATGGCTATCAAGCCGTTGTTCGGCTTGACGGGAGATACGTTGACTTCGCTTACGACCATCGCTTGCGTTGCCTTTCTAAATCTTTCTCAATATCTTTATTTGTCGCCCATTTACAGGCAACGGCAAGACCGTAGGCTAGGCTGTTAGCCCATCGGCTCAAATGAAAACTTACTACCGCTATTGTGTGATAAAACACCTTCACTACTTTGTTTCCTTTCGTTACTTTTGTTGGTCATATCGGCTTCCAAAAGAGCGTCAAGAAACTTGGCGAGTTGAAATTGCTCGTCTTCGTCTAATACCAATTCAGGCTCGTCAATGACGGCTATATTTGGCTTTGGCTCTATTTGGTTGTCCATACTTCCAGTATGCGAAAGTAGGTGTCCGCAGACGTCTTACAGAGGTAATTCTACGTACTTGGTATTGAACCAGAGTTTTTTATCAACAAAATCAAA
The DNA here is from genome assembly GCA_050730855.1 of Saccharimonadales bacterium (SeqCode). GTDB lineage: Bacteria > Patescibacteriota > Saccharimonadia > Saccharimonadales > UBA4665 > DASRJJ01. The sequence goes on from JBOHNU010000001.1 coordinate 100,111, forward strand.
TAACTTTTCAACGCCTGTTTCTTTATCAACAAGTTTGTTCAGCGAAGCAACTTTGTTATAGAAAGCCTTCTTGTCAGTAGTACCTAGAAGTTCCATAATGTCGCCTTTTTCAACAGGGCGTCTTACGGGGCGTCCGTCCCAAAACAACTTCTTACAAATAATTTCATTATCACTGTCGGCAACAAGCCGTATCTGGGTATTAGCAAACGTGATAATCCGTTTTTTACGGTCATAACGAGGCTCAATCAGTTTCATCAAATCTCTATTTTGTGTCTGTTGGCTTTGGGCTTGAAGTAGCTGTTCTAATAAAGCCGTCTGTTTAATTTGGTTATCAACCATAGTTGTATCTGGCGTAAAGTCTATGTCATCAAAGTTTGGCTGATAGGTTTCAATTGTTGGTAGCGACAAGTTTGGCATAGACAACGCTGGCGACTTTGGAATATCTGGCATAAGGGAGCGTATATCTGGTATTGAAACGCCCTTTACCATACTAGCCAGTTGGGAGCTTATACCCTTCGTGGCTTCTCTAATACTGCCATTTGCTTGTGTAAGCGTTCTTTGTTGCGAAGGGGTAAGAGTAGCGGGGTCTTGCTTGGAAAGTTTTTGCCACTCGCCAACAGACAGCCCCTTACTGTATTTTGGGTCGTCTAGGTTCAATGAAACTTTTTTACTACTTTTGTCATCTGCCATTTCGCTACATCTTTTCCTAATACTTCCAAGTACTTGGTACTTATTATATGATATTAGTAGTATGAACGCTAAAAATGATGAACCCGAATATCTGACACTTGCCCAAGCAAGCAAGTTCCTACAAGTCAGTCAGCCAACGCTTCGTAATTGGGACAGAAACGGCACATTGAAGGCGTTCCGTCTAGGGACACGCAAGGCAATGCGATATAAAAAAGCCGATTTGATAAAGTTTATTGAGGGCAAGAAATGAAAGCATTTGTCTTTGACCCGCTTTGGAATACGCTTATAACTGATGAGTTGAAGGCTCAAATTGCTAGTAGCGGACTTGAAGTTATAGTAACGACAGATATAGCACCGCTTTCTGCCAACAAAGAACTGTTTGATGGAAGTGATGAGCGGATTTTGTGTATCAACCCAGACTACGTTAGTTGGAAGCTATCAGCCGATGATTATAAAGACATACCCAACCTGAAAGGTATATTTGGTTCGGCAACTTCATTTTCTTGGATTGACGCTAGTTACGCCAATGCAAATAACATACCGATTTGTAATATACGTAATTTCTCAACGCAAGCAGTTGCGGAGTGGGCAATCACAATGCTATTCAACCTAGCCCGACAGACGCCACGACTTATCAAAGATGGCTTTCCGTTAGATTTTGACAAAGACTTTATGAAGTATCGGGGTATTGAACTACGTGGCAAGACGGCAGGTATAGTCGGCTTGGGTCATAACGGCGAAGCCATAGCCGAACGCTTGAAGGGGCTTGGTCTAAATGTAGTGTATTGGTCAAAGAATACACGTAATGACAACTACAAATACAGCGAACTAGAAGATATTTTTACAAATGCAGATGTGATAATTCCTACCTTTGCACATAACGAAGAAACAGACGCAATTATAACTGACGAGCTATTAGGTAAAACCAAGCCGTCCGCAATAGTCGTTGATATTATTGAGTTAGAGAACAAAGATAAAATCATTGAAATGGTCAAAGATGGCAAACTCTTTGGCTATGGCTTTGAAGCAAAGCCTAAAAGTTTCGCAGAATACGAAGGAAATATCTGGTCTGTACCTGCCTATGCGTGGGTAACTGACGGTTCAATGAACAATTCTATGACTAAATTGGTTGAAAATATGGTCAACGCCGTTAGTGGCAATTTTCCAAATAGGGTAAACCAATAAACCAACACTTATAAACCAGTAAAGAAGTCCGCAACACTTACATCTAACTGCTTTGCCAATACGAACAAGGTAGACAGTTTCGGGCTTCTACGCCCCTGTTCAATATAGCCAATAGAAACTCTGTCCAAGTCGGACAGATACGCAAGTTTTTCCTGCGAGTAACCTTTGGCTTCACGAAGTTCTTGTATCCTGCGACCAAGTTTTATAGTGAAGGCGTCAAATGCTTTTTTAGTGTATGCCATCATACTCTATTTTCGTTGTCAAAAGTGCTAAACACTACTAACAGAGAGTTAGCAAAACTACTTATAATTTGTTATATTTGATAACAGATGGTTTGCTAACAAAGTGTTAGCACATATAAGGAAGTAACAACAAATGGCACAAAAAGGCAGATATACTGAATTACCGAATAAAATTGGCTTGTATAGCACAAGCAAGGGCAGTTTTATAAAGAACGACAATGATGTTGTTTTGAGCTTTCCTTTCAAGGACGCTGTACTAGAAGCAGGTATGAGTAAAGAAGATGTAGGGCGTGATGAACGCTTCTTACATCAGGAACTAGACAGCAAAGATATTGACACACTTGAAGAACCGAAGGTACTTACTGACTTTCGCTATGTTGATAAAGACGGCGAAAAACCGCTGACTGCGAGTAGTGATGTTTCGTTCTTTGACGAAGATGGCAAGCTAACGCAAAACTTGCTGATAAAAGGTAACAACTTACTGGCACTATACACTTTGCGTGAGAAGTTAGCAGGTAAGGTAAAGTTCATCTACATTGACCCGCCCTACAACACACGCACAGACGCCAATACGTTTGCCTATAACAATAACTTCAATCACAGTTCGTGGCTTACGTTTATGCGTAATAGGCTTGAAGTTGCCAAAGAGTTGCTTACCGAAGACGGTATGATTTTTATAGACATTGACCACTACGAACTGTTTTACTTGGGCGTTTTGGCTGATGAGATTTTTGGTTATGAAAACAGGCTTGGTGTACTTGCTGTCGTTCATAACCTCAAAGGGCGATACAATGAGTTTTTCTCGCCTGCCCACGAAAATAAAATTGTATATGCAAAAAATGCTCAATATGCAAAAATCAAAGACTTCAACTTTGATAATTCAAGCAGTTACCCTCGTGAAGATGAGATAGGCAAATACAAGAGCATACCCTTACAACGTAGTGGCGATGGCTCACGGCGAGAAGACCGACCAAATCTTTTCTACCCTGTATATTACAGCCCAAGCACAAAAGAAGTGTCTATCGCAAAAATTGAAAACGGCGTTGAAATGTTACCGATTGACAGTAACGGTATTGAACGAAGGTGGCGTTGGGGTAGAGATACACTTATGGAAAAGTGGAAGACCGAAACAGAGGTCAAGCAGGTCAATGGCGAATACAAGATATACACCAAACTTCGCATAAAGGGCGAGCGACCAAAATCATTATGGTTTAGACCCGAATACTCTGGAACGACTGGAACTAGCGACTTAAAAGACTTGATGGGCGACAAAGTGTTTAGTTACCCGAAGTCAGTTGCTATGGTAAAGGACAGTATACAAATCAGCACCGAAGCTGATGACTTAATGAAAGAGCAGCAAGCTGCCTGGGATAAGCTGCGTGAAAAACACGAAGCTGAACACGCAAAATTTATGCTGGACTTTGAGCAAAAGATGGAAAAATTTGACCGTGACCTTGAAGGAGCAAGAAAAATTGCAAGAGAAACTATGTCTAAGATAGTTGTCCTGGCGACGACCATCATTGGCTTTTCGGTAACGGTGCTTTCCATAGAGCAACTAAACCTACAAATTAACGAGCGTGGTCTAAGGATGGCTTGGCTGCTCCTGACTGCAACTATCGCTTTGGGTCTGCTTATTCCGTACCTTGAAGGACGCTCAAAGTATGTAATCTACTGGCGTGGCTTACAACATCAGGAATGGGAAGGGAAACTTAGCTTTTGGGAAAGAATAAAGGTTGCGGGCATCGTCGCATACTCACTTCTAGTAGGACCACGAAACCTAATCTACTGCAAAATATACAAGGATGAAGCAGTAAAAAAGAAAAACGCTCGTAAGAATGGCTTGGTTATTCACTACACAAATAAGGTTGTTAACCTGATGCTATTTACCGAGCTGCTTTTCATAGTTATATTCGTTGCCGCCCTTGCAGTCTTGCTATATAGCGTTACGCTTTAGCTGCAAAAAAAACGCTTGTCAGATATGAGCCGAAAAAATTCGGCATTGTATAGGGGGAGGGCGACTACCCCCTAGTCGTTGAGGTGTGCGATAGCGTAATCTGCTTCTGCTGCTGTGAATTGACCGCCGTGTTCAGATACTAACTGGTCACGAACACCAGCTGGCGACAGGTGCAAATCATTTTGGTAGGTTTTGGCTTGGGCAAGAGCATTGGCATTCCAGTCAGCTTTGACATTATCTATAGCGTATTGGGCTGCTTCTGGCTTAAATTTGCCGCCATACTCGGACACCAATTGGTCGTATACCCCTTTCTTAGATAGGTGTAAATCATTAGCGTAAGTAGTAGCTTGTGCGAGTGCTGATTTGTACTCGGCTGGCACTTTTGGTTCTTCTTTAGCAGGTGGCTTACTTTCAGCGGTCTGGGTAGTTTCACTATTTGTCGGGGTATTGCTAGTTGAGGTTTTTGTATCAGTACCGCCGCTTGCTGCACTTACTATGATTATCAGTAGAATAAAGCCGAGTATTCCTGATAATACCTTGTGCTTCTTAAACCAATTTTGCTTCTTTTCTGCCATCGTATAAACCCTTCATTACATTTTAAGTTGGTAACATTATATACCACTTGCTTACATTTGTCAGTGGTTACTTACAATTGTAATCAATACGCTAAAGATGTGAAAGCATCATCTATTGACCACATTTACACCGAGCTTGGCAAACACATTATTAAAGCACGGAATAACAAGGGTATGAGCCAAGAAAAGCTAGCAACTAACAGCGGCATTGACCGTTCACATATGGGCTTTATTGAGCAAGGTCGTCGCAAACCAACGTTATCCACGCTCTTTAAGATTGCTAAATCGCTAGATATTTCGTTGGAACAACTGTTCAAGGGACTATAGCTTAGTCCGCTAAACAGTAGCACCAGCCAATAAACTGCCCCGTAACCTTAGTCGTTTAGCCAAATCTTTTAGATAACCGCCATCAACTTGGTATTCCAAAGACAGGTTGCTGATTGAGTGGTGTAGGGGGAGCCAAGCATAAGTACTTTTCAAAAACAGAGTATTTTTGTTTGATATAATACAATCATGCAGAAGATAGCCACACGAGTTTTTATTTATGCTTCTGTCACTTTCGGAATTATCGGGATGCTGGTAGTCCTCACAGCTTCAGGTCCAGACAAGCCAGACTCCAACCTAAGCGAAATACTTATAAGACTTCTTTTTCTAAACGTGTTCATCATCCTGCCTGCGTTTGCGCTAAGCATTGCCGGTAAATATCTGAATGGCAAATCTTAGAATGTTGGCTCGACTATTCAATATCTTAAGGTATGTGTTGGGTGGGGGCGGTTTGTATATCGCTTTGACTCAGCTTAACTCTGATGTGAGTCATGCTGTTGCCACGGCTACGCTTACGGCCGTCGGTTTTGTTGGTGTGCTAAGTTTTGTAAGTCATGTGTTCTTGCACGCGCAAGACGCCAAACAAATCGGGTTCCGAGCAAATGCCCCCAGCTTCCAGTTTGAAGTCGGTTTTGCCAACCTAGCATTTGGCGTGGTCGCGCTTATCAGCTACTTCGCCCAATGGGGACTGCGGACTAACACCGCTCTTCTTTTGGCTTATGCCTTGTATCTTTTACAGGCAGCCATTTTACATGCCTACACCGCTCGGGCGAGCAAGAAAACTCGTAAAGCCAACTTAACCAGGGCGGGACTAACGTTCGTTTTTAGTGGCTTAATGCTCTATGTTGCGGTGCAAGCTCTGCGCTCAGCGCAATTTTAGTTCGCAACAATCCACGCACAATTAACAGATGAGAGGTGATACGTGGTATGCTTAGGCGTGCTACAAGTAACTATTTCCGAAAAGACCATCGGCTCAAAACCGTTATTAAAAGATGTAAAAATTGTGGATTTCCGACAATGAAAAGGTCGGCTTTTTAGGCCGTAACGGCACCGGAAAAACCACGCTGTTTAATATCATTACTGGTAAGGATAAAGACTTCAGCGGCGAGGTAATGCTCTCGCGGCAAGAGACGCTCATGGCCACCAGCCAAGAGCACCATGATTCAGAAGGTACGACCATCGAATTTGTATCGCGCAAGTTGCCGGACTTTGCCCGACTGGAAATGATCCTTAAAACATACCCGGAACACATGGGTGACGACCTCAAGAAAATCCATATTTACTCTGAGGCGTTGGAAAAGTTTTCCGAGCGCGGCTACTACGAAGTAGAAAACTCCCTGGAAAGATTGTTTGATGCGTACCAGCTAAATAAGGCCTTGTTAATGCAGCCATTCGCATCGCTGAGCGGCGGGCAAAAACGGCTCGTCGAACTTATCGCCATTCAATTGGCCTCGCCGCATGTCATCCTTTTGGACGAACCGACTAACCATATGGACTACCTGGCTAAAGACGCCTTTATCGATTGGCTTAAAGGGGTCAAGAGTTCGGTGCTGGTTATTTCGCACGACCGCGATGTTCTCAAAAACGTCGACCGTATTCTGGAGTTAAAAGACCAAAAAATCTTTAGCTATCCGGGCAACTACGATAAATATTTGGCACAAAATGCTGTAACCACGACCAATGCCATAAATGAGTTCGGCACCAGCGAAAAACGCATTGCCAACCTAAAAGAGCAGATTGCTTTTGCCAAAGCGCGCGCCGCGACTGGCGGCCCAGGCTGGGTGACGCTGTACGAAAGATACGAGCGCGAGCTGAACGACATCCTAGAAAACCATAAAAAGCCGAGTTTTTGGATTGACCGTGAATCGGCAAAAATCCTCAAGCCCAAAGCCACCGAAAACTACCAAAAATTCCGGGCAAAAAATATTCAGCTGCACGAAACCAATACTAAGGAAACGGCCAGCACACTGCTGCGGGTAGATAACCTCAGCTTAGGTCACAGGGGCGTGCCGCTCTTTAGCGACATGTCGTTTCAGATAAGCAGCGGGGAACGGCTACACATTATCGGCCGTAACGGTGTTGGTAAAACGACGCTTGTTAAGGCGATTACTCAAACCTGGAAGGGTGTACGACCAGAAACGCTCATAGGCAAAGGAGTTATCGATTGCGATCGCGGCCTGGTTATTAGCATGTACGATCAAGAAATCGGTCCGGAACTTCTGGATATGACGCTTCACGACGCCATCGGCGCAATTTACGACGCCAAAGAACTGCCGGTAAACGACGAACAAATCAAACGCGATATGGCCAACTATTTGTTTAACCCAGCAGCCGATAAAGACATGCCTGTGCGCAATCTAAGCGGCGGCCAAAAGGCTCGCCTGCAATTAATCCGCCTGTTAGTCGGCTCGCCCAACTTGCTGATTTTGGACGAACCGACGAACCACCTCGATCTGCCAAGCATTGAGGAGCTAGAAAACGCCCTCAACAACTACAGCGGCGCAATCATTTACATCTCCCACGATAGCTACTTCGCCAAAAATATTGGCGGCAAAACGCTAAAACTTTAGAGACATTGGGTTATAACCGCCGGATGATTTTTTGCATCCGCGCCTGATTCTGGAATAGCTATCTTTGGAAAATTGTGCTATTATTAGTTAAGCAAGTCACTCCGACCTTGATCCCAGCGTATGGTATGCCGTAGCACCGCCACTCTATTCTTGGCTACAGCGAAGACTCTGTCTCGCATAAACTATTACGCTTATAGAAAGGCACTATCAAATGGCAACAAAATTATTCGTGAGCAAACTGTCCTTCACTACTACAGACGAGGGCTTACAGTCGCTTTTTGCCCCTTATGGCACAGTCGTCAGTGCTCGTATAGCAACTGACCGCGACACTAACCGCTCTAAAGGCTTTGGGTTTGTAGAGATGGAGGATCAGGAATCCGCCCAAAAAGCTATTAACGAACTTGACGGCAAAGATTTTGAAGGCCGCCAAATCGTTGTGAACATATCCCGACCGCGCGAGGACAGGCCACAAAACCAAAGCAGCTTTCGTGACGGATTCCAGCGCCGCTAAACGGTACACTCTGGCAGACATACGCCAGCCAGAGAAGGCTAGCGTATGATACACACCGTGGGACGCACCGGTAACGGATGGGTTGTGTATGTTGACCTTATTAACTCAGCTGCCGCGGCAAAGATCTGCCGGCAGCCGCATCTTCTCGCTCTGGCAGCTGAGGCTCTCCCAAAAATCCAGCTACAAAAACCCAAGCACGTCATCGAATACAATATGAAGCGCACTATTGGCTACGATTTCGTGATAGAGGCCGACGCGGCCGAAACAGTGTTTTACGCCAAGCTGGTAAAAGACGATGTTTACACCCGCTTTGTTAAACATGCGAAGCCGCTTCATTCCTCGCATCTAACAATGCACCTGCAACGCAGCGACGACGAAAACGCTTATCTTCTGCAAGATGCCTGGATCGGGCATTCCGTGCCTCCTCGGCCTGGCAGCGTTGACGAAACCGAGATCAGTAAGCCATACTGGGCAAAGCACGCCCTAATTTTCGACAACCAAACCGTGCAATCGCAAACATTAACCAAAAAATGCCCGTACTAAAGCAAGGAGCTGTAAATGTCAAAGGGGAAATCGCCGCGGAAAGAAATCAGAAAGCCAAAAAAGCAAGCTGAGGCGTAAATAAAGTACTGTAGGAATGAAGTTTGCCGCCAAAATAGAAATCCATAACGGCAACCCGTATGTACTGGTCACGAAGGCACGGGCACAAAAACTCCAAAAAGACTGGCGTAAGCCGCTGCCGGCCTTAGTACAAATTAACGGCCAACCTAACCCTGCGTGGCAAATTAACATGATGCCGATTGGCGACGGCAGTTTTTACCTATATCTAGACGGAAATGTTCGTAAAGCTTCGAAAACCAAAGTTGGTGATATTGTAAAAGTTGCCGTAGATTTCGATACGACATACAAAAACGGTCCGATGCATCCGATGCCGGAGTGGTTTAAGGAGGCACTAGATAACCATCCGGCGGCAAAGCAAAATTGGCAAAAACTAATCCCTAGCCGGCAAAAGAAATTTTGCGTTACTTTTCTTGGCTGCAATCCGAGGAAGCAAAGAACAGAAACTTGGCTAAAGCGCTCCACGTACTAAACGGCCAGGAAGGCAGGTTTATGGCTCGGAGCTGGAAGGATGGTGAATAAGGCGTGGCAACGATTCACTTTAAGGCGAGACTATTCAAACTACGCTACTGGACTATTATTAGGTTAACGCAAAACGCGAGCGCCAAGCTGCCATCGCGCGGGCAAACAATGGTTACCGGCACTGTTAACGGCATCCGTTTTAAAACTCCTCTCGAGCCAGACGGCAAGGGCGGCCATTGGTTCAAGGTAGATACTGACTTGCAAAATACCGCAAAAGTGCACGCGGGCAGTATCGCAACGCTAGTGATCGAGCCAACCAAAGAATGGCCGGAGCCGAAGGTGCCAGCAGACTTGCAAACCGCTCTCGAAGCCGACAATCAGGCAAGCGAACTATGGAAAAGGACTACGCCGATGGCGCGCTGGGAATGGATACGGTGGATACGCGCCACTGCGCAGACCGAAACGCGTAAGCGACGAATCGAAGTCGCCTGCTCAAAACTCAAAAGTGGCGAGCGCCGGCCGTGCTGCTGGAACCGCAACCTGTGTACCGAACCGACAGTATCGAAGAACGGCGTACTACTCGATCAACTCCAAGCAACAAAAATATAGCGCCACATCCGCACAGTATTTTTTGCAACGATGCTTTACTCTGCCCGCACTTCGCGCGTATAGTAAAAATACTTTAATAACTTACGCCTGGTGCGAGGAAGTCCGGTGCGATCCCGGCGCTGTGCCGCAACTGTAATCTGCTTATACGAGCAGCGAGCCAGGTCATCGCAGTCAGGCATAAATCCCGAGCAGGATAGGCAGCTATCGGCATCCTCTGGATGGCGTTTTAGTTTCCAGATCAGCTCCGGCAAACGGAGGACACATGAAAAAATCAACAATCGCGGTCATAGTACTGGCTGTGGTAGCCGTTCTGGCTGCAGGTGTTTACGGCCTGAACCGGCCGGATACTACCAGCACAAACAACCCAGGTTCTCAACAAGTAATGTCGGCAATTACTTTTAGTGAAGACGGCAAAACGGTAACTTACACGGGCGAGGAAGGCGTTACGGCGCTAGCCACTCTAGAGTCGCTCACTTCCGTAACAGTCAAAGACAGTAGCTTCGGCAAATTCGTAACCGGCATAAATGGAGTAGAGGCAGACGAATCCAAAGAATACTGGTCGTTCTATGTCAACGGCGCATACGCCAGCGAGGGCGCGGGTACCTATACCGCTAAATCCGGCGATTTGTTTGAGTGGCGCCTAGAAGCGCTGCAGTGAAGCCAGCAAAACTAAAGCAACTGCTTACAAGCGAAGTGGCCATGCAGATCTCGCTAGCCATGGTGCTAATCGGCTTTGCCGTTGTTAGCCGACTGCTGCCGCATCCGGCTAATGTAGCGCCTATTGCGGCAGTGGCGATATTCGGCGGCGCTATTTTGCCCAAGAAGTGGGCGGTGTTTTTGCCTCTGACGGCCATGATGGTAAGCGACCTGTTTATCGGCCTGCATCCGCTTATCTTATTTACCTGGGGCAGCTTTGCCGTTATCGCCCTGGCTAGCAGCCACTGGCTGCGGCGTATCAGCCCGTTCTCGGTCGTTGCGGCCAGTTTGGGCGCCTCTGTATTTTTCTTTTTGGTATCCAACTTTGGCGTTTGGCTGGAGGGACGGTTGTATCCGCCAACGCTAGAAGGCCTGGTGCATTGCTACTACAACGCCCTGCCGTTTTTCCGCAACACCCTCATTGGCGACCTCTTTTATTGCGGCCTACTGTTTGGCGCGTATGCATTTGTGCGCAAGGTTGCATTGCGTGAGTATAATCCGCAACGCCTCACATGATACCATGGCAATATGGATCACAAGCAATTTATCGCAAAACTACAAACATTAACAGACCAGGGCCAGCGGGGTAAGTACCTGACCACGCTGCAGCTAAACGACAAAAACAAAAAGCTGGGCGTGCCGATGGGTAAAATCTTTGCACTGGCCAAAGCGAACGCCGACATGCCAAACGAGGAAATCGCTGCCCTGGTAAAAAGCGACATCCACGAGGCGAAAGTAGGTGGCGTGAGCATTATGGACTTCCAGGCGCGCAACAAAAAAACGCCGGAGGCGCAGCGCAAATGGCTGTACGATACGTACCTAAAATTGCACCAATACATCAACAGCTGGGATTTGGTCGACCGCTCCGGCCAGCACGTGATCGGCGGTTATTTGTACGACTTTAAAAAGCCGCGCGACATACTATACAAACTGGCCAAGTCGAAAGACTGGTGCGAACGGCGTACGGCCATTGTGGCTACACTCTTTTTTATCCGCCAAGGCGATGTTGACGACACGTTTAAAGTTGCCGAGCTGCTGGTAGGCGACAACGAGGATTTGGTACAAAAAGCCGTTGGCGGCGTGCTGCGCGAGGCGGGTAAAAAGGACACACGCAAGCTCACAGATTTTCTCGACAAATACGCCAGCAAAATGCCGCGCGATATGTTAACCTATGCTACCGAAAAACTTTCGGCGGAGCAGAAAGCACACTACAAAAGTTCGCGGTAGCGGGTGGGTATTTGCTGGCGAACTCAGCCAGCATACAAAGCATGCGTCTGAATGTAACGCGCTACTGGCGAGCTAACCTGCGTTTGCAGGCTACCACCGTCGGCTGCTAGCCGCCGGGCTTGGGTAGAAGATGTATCACCAAGCGTTGCGGGAATGTTAACGCGCACTACTTCCTTTTTTGCCGGCACAGACGGGCCGCCACTAGAGAACAGCACAATCCTGAGCGCATGCTGCAGCTCGACGCCGCGCGGCCAGCTCGGCATTGAGGCGTAAGAATCAGGGCCGAAGGCGAACCAAAAGGCAACGCCGGGAAACGCCTGCTCCAATGCTCTCACTGTTTGAAAGGTTTGCGAGGGGCGGGGCATGCGCAGCTCGAAATCGCTGATCTTCAGTCGCGAGTCGTTTACAAATCGCACCTGGCGCACCAAATCCAGCATCGCCAGCCGATCTGCGTCGCGCGCGGTCATGTCTTTGTCCAGCCGGTCACCGGAGGGCATCACCCATATTTCATCGAAATGCGGCAAGGCCAGCAGTGCGGCAATAATCGCCTCGTGCGCCAAAGTCGGCGGACTGAAGGCGCCGCCAAAAATAACTACTCTTCGCTGGTTGCCCATCTGATACTATTATCTCATGCGGCTGCTTAAAACCAACCTGCACCGGGCAGGCCGAAAGGCCGACTGGGAAACTATTCCAAAAAACAAGCGAAACCCCTGGCAACGCCTAGCGTTTAGCACCAAGGGGGTGGTCACACCGGCAAATGTTACCAGTGTTATCGGTGCGCTTTTGGTATTGCTGGGGCTGTATTATATAGTTGCCGGCGACCTGTGGTGGGGTTTGGTGTGCGTAGCCATTGGCCGTCTGGCAGATATTTTGGATGGCGCGGTTGCGCAGGCTACCGGCACTAAAAGCAGCGTAGGAGAGGCAGTGGATGTCGGTCTGGACAAGACGATCATTGTAGCGGCAATTGTAGCTTTTTTTATAACAGGAGTTATCCCGCTATGGGCGGTAGCGCTTATCGGCGCGCGTAATGTAATAAACGCGGCGCTGGGACTGCTTGGCAAGGCGCGTAAAAAGGAGCTGCACCCCACGCGGACGGGCAAGCTGGCGGCGGCGCTGGAGTGGGTGGCGATCTTGCTATTTATTGTTGCCGCTGTTTTCCGCACGCAACAACTAGCGGGTGGGGAAACGGCGGCTACGGTAGCGGCGGCGCTCACCCTTGTATTAGCCATGCTGCTCGGCGCGGCAGCCATCAAAGATTACAGCTCGCGAGCTCTAAACAAAACTGCTAAACTATAAGCATGAGCACAAACCGCTTGCGTTGGCTGCTGATTATAGTGATTGCCGAGCTGCTGGTGATAATCGGGTTGACGGTTTGGCTGGTTGTAAGACAGGGCAACACACCGTCGGTGCCGCAAGAAGTTACTACGCAAACAGAGGACGGCATTCTCACGACCTCGCTTGTAGCCACCGGGCTGGGAGTACCGACCGACATTGCGGCCACGCCGATTGCCGGCGACGACCGGCTGTTTGTGCCAGATCGCGCCGGTGTTATCAGGATTGTCAACAGGGGTAAAGTCGAAGATCCGGCGGTCTTTATGGACATCGCCGCCAAGGTGCTGGCCGACGGCGAAATGGGACTACTCGGCATGGTCTTTCACCCGAGCTTCGCTCAAAACGGCTATTTCTACATAAACTACGTCGACAAAGAGCAGTTTACCAACATCGCCCGCTTCCAGGTAAACGCTCAGGGGTTGGCCGACCCGGCAACCGAAAAAACCCTGCTCAAACTAAAGCAGCCCTACGGCAACCACAACGCCGGTGGCCTGGCCTTTGGCCCGGACGGCTTTTTGTACATCCCCTTGGGCGACGGCGGCAGCGGCGGCGACCCCCAAAACCGCGCCCAAAACAAAATGAAGCTGCTGGGCAAGCTGCTGCGCGTAGATGTTGACTCCGGCGACCCGTACGCCGTGCCGGCCAACAATCCGTTTGTCGCCGACGCGGGGTTTAAACCGGAAATTTGGGCATGGGGGTTGCGTAACCCATGGCGTATTTCATTCGACACTAAAACGGGCGACTTATACATCGCCGATGTAGGGCAGGGCGAGGTTGAAGAGCTCAACTTCCAGCCCGCCGGTAGCGCGGGCGGCGAAAACTACGGCTGGCGCTGCTTCGAAGGCACGCAGCCATTCAACTCGGACGGCTGCCAAGAAGCCAGCACTTATGTATTGCCTGTAGCCGAGTACACACACGCGGAGGCAGGGCGCTGCTCGATAACCGGTGGCTACGTCTACCGCGGCCAGCGCCTACCCAACCTGGAAGGCACCTACATTTACGGCGACTTTTGCAGCGGCGAGATTTTCTCGGCGACTAAAGCAGGCGACACCTGGACGCAAGCCCTGCTGCTCAAAACGCCATACACCATCAGTACATTCGGTCAAGACCAAAACGGCGAGATTTACGTAGCCGACATGGCTTCGGGCAGCATCTATCACATTACCACCGACTAAGTTGCCGACCTGCCTAATCTCTTATTCAGGCACTTGCGGGTCACCAAAATGTGCTTAGAAAGTACATTTGGAGCTTCCGAGGTGTCAAAATAAGAGATCAGACAGGTCGGCGTCTAACCTATTCAACTAGCCCAACCCAACCACAACAGAATAACCGCGCCCAAACCGATGCGGTAATAGGCAAACGGCCGGAAGTTGTGCCGCGAAATATAGCGCAACAGCCACGCAACCGCCAATAAAGCGGTAAAGAAAGCCGCTGTCATGCCCAATAAAATAGCCGCTGCGCCGCCGGAAATGTCAGCAATCGCATCTTGATTTTTAACTACTTTGTAACCGCTTGCCAGCACCAGCACCGGAATACTCAAGTAAAACGAAAAGGCTGTGGCCGTGGCGCGATCCATGCCGGCAAACAACCCGCTAATAATAGTAGCGCCGGAACGCGACACGCCCGGCACCAACGCCAAGCACTGGCCAATACCCACATACCAGGCTTGCCGCCAGCGAATGCCGTCCAGCTGCGGCTCGTCTTTTTTGCGTTCCACTGGCTTGCGGTCTACCAGCCACAAAACTATTCCGCCCAAAATGAGCGCCCACGCCACCACTGTCGGCGTGGCAATATGCTCCATTTGCGATTCAATAAGCAGACCCAGCACGCCAGCTGGAATGGTGCCGATGGCCAGCAACGTCCAAAAACGCACGGCTTGTTTTTCGCGGCGGAATAGTCCGGCCACGCGACGCGCCAAATCGTGCCGGAAGTACCAAATAACCGCGGCAATGGCACCCACCTGAATAACCACTGTAAATATTTCCTCAGGGTCATTAAAGCCCAGCAGACGCTCGGCAACAATCAGATGGCCGGTGCTGCTAACAGGCAAAAACTCAGTCAGTCCCTCAACAATTCCCAGAATAACCGTCTCAATGAGCACAAACATACATACAGCATACCTTTTTGACCCCAGAAGCCCAAAATACTGTGCTATTATTAGACATAAGCAAGTTGGCCATTGGCCGAAAGGAGGGTGACAAGTACGAAAATTTCTGACAACCAATAATAACCGGAAGCTATCTTTTTAATTCAATTATTATTTCCGAAGGTTACCTTCGAGTTTTAGAAGCGGTAGACTTTTGTCGCCGACTGAGAGAAACAAACAGCACAGAGACGATTCCGGTTATGCACAAAACCGCGCCTTTAGGCTTGGTTATATTTTGGAGGTATGCGTGGGAAGACACAAGCATGCGCCGCGCAGTGAACAATTTCTTCGTCATAATAGTATTTTCTTTTTTGGAGCTGTCGCTGTCGGCGCGTTGAACTACTTGTACTACCCGGTGATGGGTCGTTTACTCGACACCGTTTCGTTCGGGGAAGTACAAACACTAATTTCACTATTTTTGCAGATCACAATTTTTTTGACGGCTCTAGGGCTGGTCGCCATTAACGTGGTGGCAAATTATAAGTCGGACGAGTCGCGGAACGCGGTGGTGCTGGAGCTTGAAAAGCTGGCGCTGATCGGTGGTACAGGCTTGTTTGTGCTAACACTTTTATTCGGCGACGCGATCACAAAGTTTCTGCATTTTGATTCGATAACACCCTTTGCGTTATTAATGTTGGCGTTACTGGCCAGCGTGCCGCTAACTTTTCGCGGCGCGTATTTGCGCGGAAAACGTAAATTCGGGCGAGCCTCGCTCGCTACCATTGCAAGCGCAGCGGGCAAATTACTTTTCGCTGTCTTGCTGGTGCTGGCCGGATTTGGCACCATTGGCGCAATTGGCGGGCTGGCGTTTGCACAACTCGTGGCCTGCGCTTTGGTCATTACGTGGGCAGGTCGGCTTGGACTAAAACAGCCGCACCGCGCGGATTGGATCAAAAAACCCAACTGGCGACTGTTAGCGCCAGAACTCCGCTTTGGACTGCTGGTGCTTGTTGGCTCGCTATTCATTACACTGCAATACAGTATCGACGTTATTGTAGTAAAACATTATTTCGACCCGACTACGGCCGGTTTGTATGCAGGCGTAGCAACTGTGGCGCGGATCATATTTTTCCTAACTATGTCGATCGCCATGGTGCTGCTTTCGCTAGTGCAGGTGCAGGCACCTCACGCGCAGAACCAGAAAGTACTAATAAAATCTCTGTCTCTAACCATGGCGGTGGGTTTGCCGGTACTGGCGCTGTGCGTGTTCTTGCCGTCGGCCATCACCACTTTGCTGATGGGACAGGCATACCAGGACGTCGCCGCGCTATTGCCACGCCTCGCAACAGCCGTGTTCGTGGTAGCCATCCTTAACGTGTTCGTGTCGTATTATTTGGCGCTGCGACGGTTTATGATTGCGCCGGTTCTGGCCATCGGCGCACTTACTACCTACGCGTTGTTGTATCTCAACCACGCCTCGCTCATTGATATTGTAAATGGTCTGTTAATTGGAAGCCTTGTAATGCTAGCTGCCTTAGTGTTGTGGGTTGGCAGCAGACAAGCGAAGGAGCTTTTATGGCAAAGAAGATAGTGTCGGTCATCGTGCCGATGCACAATGAAGCCGAGAATATCCGGCCGCTTTATGACCGGCTGGCAAAACACGTAGAAAGGCTGCCCTACGAATTTGAGTTTATTTTCGTTGACGACGGCAGCAGGGACGGCACGCTACTCGTGGCCGAGCGCTTAGCGCGCAAAGATCGGCGCGTTCAAGTTGTGGAATTTGCCCGGAACTTCGGCAAAGAAGCGGCCACTAGTGCTGGCCTGCACGCCGCGCGGGGAGACGCAGCCATTATGATTGATGCCGACTTACAGCATCCTCCCGAACTCATCACCAAATTTTTAGAAGAATGGGAACGCGGCGCCGACGTAGTAGTGGGCGTCAAACGCTACAGTAAAAAAGAGGGCTGGTTGAAGCGTTGGTCGAGTGCGCGTTTTTACCAAATTATGCAAAAAATTGCGCACACCCAGATTACCCCGCATGCCAGCGATTACAGGCTGCTCGACCGCCGCGTTATGGACGCGTTTTCGCGCTTGACCGAGCGCAACCGCATCACGCGCGGACTGATCGATTGGCTAGGGTTCCGGCGGGCGTACGTGCATTTCGAAACTGCAGAGCGGCTGGCCGGCCAACGGTCGTACACATTCCGCAAATTAGTCGGCCTGGCTATTAACTCGTTCACCACCTACAGTTTGGCGCCGCTTAAACTCGCCGGCTACCTAGGCGTGTTTATCCTGGCTACTGCCACGCCGGCTGGTATCATCATGTATATCGAGCGTTACGTGCTGAACGACCCGCTTAACTGGGAAATCCGCGGCACGGCAATGCTGGCCATTTTGCTGGTAATGTTGGTCGGTCTAGTGTTAGCGTGCTTGGGTTTGATTTCGTTATACATCGCTAATATCCACGCGGAAGTCACCAACCGGCCACTGTACATTGTGCGTCGGGCAAACCAAGAGATCGCCGAGGGCGCGCCGGTTATGACGCTGCGAGAACGGGAGCAAATTGGCGTATGAATATATTGTGGCTTGCCTGGAAAGATTTAGGGCACCCCGCGCGTGGCGGAGCCGAGGTAGTAATGCACGAGCTAATCAACCGCCAGCTAGTCGATGGCCATGCCGTAACGCTGCTCACCGCGAAATATCCGGATGCCGCGGCCAAGGAAACGCTAGCCAACGGGCTGCACGTTATCCGCGTGGGGAGCAATCGCTTTCTACATTCGGCACAAGCGCTTTGGTACTATCTGCGCCATTTGCGCGGCAAGTTTAACCTGATCATCGAAACGGTTAACACGGCGCCATACTTTAGCCTGCTGTTTCGGGGCAGGGCGAAGGGTTTAGCGTTTTATCACCAATTGGCGCGTGACGTGTGGTTTTTCGAAACAAAGGCGCCACTTAGCTATATCGGGTTTTTCCTGATCGAACCACTGGCTACCTGGCTGCTCAGCCGCGCCAAGACGCCGCTAATCACCGTATCGGAAAGCACCAAGCAAGATTTAGCGCGTTTCGGCTGGCCGCCCCAGCGAACACATATTATTTCGGAGGGCATAGGTTTTGAGCCGGTCAAATCACTCAGCGAGGTCAAAAAATTCGACCGCCCAACCATGCTCAGCCTCGGCGCCATGCGCGGCATGAAGCGCACGCTCGACCAAATCCATGCCTTTGAAATTGCCAAACAATCCGTCCCGGATTTGCAAATGAAGATCGCCGGAGACGCCTACGGTAAGTACGGCCAACGGGTTCTGGCCGCCATCCGTCAAAGCCCTTACGCCAAAGACATCGAGTATCTCGGCCGCGTCAGCGAGAAGCAAAAACAACTGCTCATGCAGCAAGCGCATGTCATCACCGTAACCTCTGTTAAAGAGGGGTGGGGTTTGATCGTCACCGAGGCCGCCAGCCAAGGCACGCCGGCCATTGTGTACGACGCCGACGGTCTGCGTGACAGCGTGCGAAACCACCAAACCGGCATGGTTGTAACCCCCGGATCCGAACGGCTAGCCGCAGCTACCGTGTTCAGCCTTAAAGATAAAACCCGCTACCAAGCTATGCAACAAGCCGCCTGGGAGTGGAGTAAGCGAATGACGTTTGATAAAAGTTACCAGGATTTAAAACAAGCCATGGAGGAGGCTTAAATATGCAACTAACCACACCCCGTACGACTGAACAAACACGAACATTGCCGGTGTTTAAAAGCACCACAAAACCAGGAATCCCACAAGATGAAAATGAAGAAACATCGCAACGGCCGCTTGTGTCGGTCGTTGTTACCACCAAAAACAATCATAAAACGCTCGACGCCTGCCTGGCGTCCATCGTCAGCCAAACGTACCAGCCAGTTGAGCTTATTGTGGTTGACAACAATTCAACTGACGGCACGCGCGCAATCGCTCGATTTTATACCGACAAAGTCTTTAACTGCGGACCCGAGCGCTGCGCGCAGCGCAACTTCGCCGTCGAAAAGGCCGGCGGCGAGTTCGTGGCCATTATAGATTCCGACATGGAACTAAGTTCGCACGTCATCCAAGACTGCGTGGACGTTATGCAATACCGGCCGGCCACACGCGGAGTCATTATCCCTGAGGAATCGTTCGGCGTGGGTTTTTGGGCGGCGTGCAAACGCCTGGAGCGGTCGTTTTACACCGGCAACAATGCCATCGAAGCGGCTCGGTTTTTTACGCGGAAAACCTTCCGGGAAGTCGGCGGCTATGACGAGTCGCTGGTGAGCGGCGAAGATTGGGATCTGTCCACGCGCGTCCGCGCCCTTGGTAAAATTGAGCGCATTAAATCGTTCATCCGCCACAACGAAGGGCGTCTAAAGCTAAGCCAAAGTTTGCGCAAAAAGTTTTATTATGCCCAAAAAGCCCGAGCGTTTCTGCGCAAACAAACGGCCGCACAACGCATGCAAAGCGGGGCAGGACCCTTCGCGCGCTATCGGCTATTTTTGTCGCGGCCTAAAAAATTGCTTCGCAAACCATTTGTCGGCATTGGCCTGCTGGTGATGAAAGCCTTCGAATTCGGCTTTGGCGGGTTGGGCTACATTTTCTCAAAAGACAAGAAAGGCGGGGCATGAAACAGCGTGCACTCATTAATTTCCTTCAGACAGAGCGGCTAGACAGCAGCTTGATGATCGGCTTTTACGGCGGCGGCAATTACGGCGATGAATTGCTTATGGAAGTGCTGGCCGGGTTGCTCAAAAAACAAGGAGCCGAGGACGTTTCCATCGCGTACCAAACGCCGCTGCTGTACGACAAGTTTCATCACGAATTTGGTTTTAAACGCGTCGACATGCAGGACAAATGGCAATTTATTCGCGCCATGGCCAGCCACAAACACATCATTGTAGGGGGTGGCGGACTGTGGGGCATGGACTGCAATCGCAATATTGTGGGTATGAGCCTGCTACTATTGCTGTGCCGCGTGTTGCTGCGCAAAAAAATCTATCTACTTGCAGTAGGCTACTACAACTCCAGTACTCGAATGGGACGGATTGGCGCCTGGTGCGCGGCCAAAGCAGCCAATTTAGTGCTAGCGCGCGACGAAGAATCGTACCAAAACTTTAAATGCCTGCAACCAAATACTTTAGCCGACACCGACATCGCCTGGTATATCGATTACCTCAATTTAGACGATTACAAATCCGACCTTGCACAGCTAGAAGAACAATTACACATCGTGGACAAAACATTATTTTTTACGTTGCGGCGCTTTCGTGGCAGCCAGCAGAGCCAGCTAGCTGCGATGGTCGAACAGTGCGTAAAGGACAATGCCAACAAACAAATAATTATTGGCCTAATGGAACCGCGGCACGTCGACCCAGAAGGCTATCGCCAGCTGCTTTCGTGGCAACGGCAATTTCCAAACCTGCAAATCATTGACTGCGGCTTTAACCCGCTCGCGCTATTTTTATTCTTCCGAGAACATGCCAAACAACTGATATTTATTGGCCCACAATTCCACGGCATTTTAAGCGCACATTTAAACGGCCTGCCATACTTCCCGGTGGCGTATGACAATAAAGTTTTGGGCTTGTTGCGCTCGATCGCACCCAAACTCAAACCCATTCCACTGCACACGCTGACACAAAACGACCTGCAGCAATTTATCGACCATTCTTATAAAGAAGCGTAGGAGAATATGCGATTTATTTCTAACGGGGACTACCTTTTACCTTTGCAATTTCCCAGCTACTGGGCGCAACATGTGTACACGTGGTCGTTTGAGCGTGGCGCTGCCAATCCGGACGGCATTATGCGTTTGCCCGGCCGGCTTATTGACATTCTGGTGTTTGGTTTGTTCGGCAACCTTGGCGTTGGATATTTTTACTTATTGTCCTGTTTAGTCATCGCGTTCCTCTGTTTTCTGTGGTTTAGCCGGAGTTTTTTGGGCGCGGCGCGGTGGGGGACGGCCGTTTTGGGCGCGCTGTTCTTTACGTTCAACCCCATTTTCTTGGGCAATTTGTCCAAAGTTGGGCTCATTTTAGCTGTTAGTATGTTGCCTCTGGCGCTGGTAGCTTTAAAACGGGGGTTTACCGCGCGCCGGTTCAGCTACTTTTTGTTGTTTATTTTGGCACTTAACGTATCACTGTTGCACCCATTTACATTTACCGTGAACCTGCTGGTGAGCAGTGGTTACGGCATATATCTTGCGCGCAAACATTGGACGTTTATTAGTGATGACCGCTGGAAATTTGCCTTGCTTGGCGTGACCGCACTACTACTAAACGCGTATTTTATTTTACCGTTGGCCAGCATGCGCACGTTAGATAAAGGCGCGTTGTCCGATCAAGTTGCAAGCACTCCAACAGACTACACAAGCCTGGTCGACATTGCAAATACCGGCGATATTTTCACCGGCTTGTCGCTCAGCAAAGGCGTACTAAAAGATTACGAATTTTACGGCGCCTTAACATGGCCGTTCTATTTCCTCGGCGTCTTTTTGTTCTACATTTTGCTATTTAGCGTGTATGTTAAGGTCGAAAAGCGCACAAGCCCGCACGAACGGCGGCGATTTTTGCTAGCAATCGGCATCTTTCTAGGGTTGGTGGTTCTGGCAACCGCCGGCTACTTGTACGCCGATGTTTTAATCAAATTTTTGATTGGTTTACCGGGAGGGTGGATGTTCCGCTCGCCGTTAAAATGGCAGTTGTATATGCCGCTGACGTTGTTTGCGGCTCTGGTTATCGCGCTCAAATATGTGCACGACGGCTGGCGTCTCAAACTTTTGTATACCGCGTTCGGGCTTAGCTTTTTGCTTATGAACGGTTACTTGTTTACGCAGGTGTACGAGCGGCTGCTAACGCCGCGCAATGTCACGCATTTTAGTGCGCTGGCCGAAGTCGACATGGGAGGTAAAAACGTGCTTTTTGCTGATTCTAGCTTGTGTGTGATGATCGCGCAGGCGGATCCCGCCATTGCCACCGAACTCAACCAAGTGCTTGTGTCAAAATCTGCCCAAGTCAAACACGCGCAGGCTAGTATGCTGCACAAAGTTAACCTCAGTCAGTACGACTACGTGCTGGGCTGTACTGGCACTGTGAACGAATATTTACTAACTAAGCAATTCGCGTTTGAACGCAACGATGCGTTTGTTGAACAAGCGTACCAGTTGTACAAAAACACGCGGCCGGTCGAGTTTGTCAGCGCCGTGCCTGGTGTGTTCGCGCTAGAGCACACCGAACGTTTGGGCGCCAAATATGTGCTGGCGACCGAAACACTGCGGCGGCCATTTGTGTTTGCAACCGACCCAGCGCCACATGCTACCGGCTTGCAGGATGTGTTCGATGGTTTTTCGGCCAACAATATCTCGCAGGGTTCACTGCAAACCGATATCACCCCGATTACATCTGGCGAACAGTTGCTGTACAGTTTGGGCGACCAACCAGCTTTTGTGTCTGGGCAAAACGGCAAGGCCAACATCTCGACAACTGCAAAAAATGGCGCAACGCAACTGGGCGACTCGCCAGTTGCTATCAATTTTCCAGCGGGACAAAAAATGCACATTACTTACAACGATCCGCGATTTTCGTATCAAAATATCATGCAAAATCCGTCGTTTGAAGAAGGTTTGTGGCAGCAAGAAGTTGGCGACTGCAATAACTACGACGACAAGCCGAACATTGCTATGAAACATATTGCGGATGCCAGCGAGGGCAGCAAATCGCTGCAACTCAGCGCCAAAGCGCACATCGCCTGCACCTACGCGCCACCAGCAAATGTGCAAGCCGGGCAAACGTATTTACTAAGTTTTGACTACAAAACAAACGGCGGACGGTTTGCTGGTTACTACGCTGGATTCGACGACCCCGCTGAGTCGAGAACCAACGCTCGCCTTGATGACTCGCAGGGGCAGTGGCGAACTTTTAGCGAGGTCATTACGGTCCCGTACGAGGCAGCACGGCTAAAGCTGTTATTGTACGCATACCCATCTACCGAGCTCGGCAAGACTGGCCTTGCCCAATACGACAACGTCAAACTCATCCAGGTACCGGATGTTTTTGGCCAGTTCTTCTTGGTTGGCGCACAAGACCAATCATCCCAATCTAGCGCGCCACGAATCGATTACGAAATGTCCAACCCCACCCGGACAGTAATGCAGGTTCGTGGCGCACAAGAATCGTTTTATGTAAGTACCAAGGAGACCTACCACCACCTGTGGCAACTCAAAGCAGGCGATGCCGTGATCGATAACCACCTCAAACTAAACGGCAATATGAACGGCTGGTGGGTTGACCCGGTAGCAGTGTGCCAAACCCACGACTGCGCCAAAAATAGCGACGGCTCGTACGATTTCGAGCTAACCATGGCCTTTGCCCCGCAACAATGGTTTCACAAAGGGCTGCTTGTTAGCGGCATCACGTTGATAGGAGTTATAGGATACGTTGCGTTTGATGTATGGCGGGCGCGCCAAAAAAGGAGAGTTCGATGAAAGGCTGGAAATTATGGGCAATCTACGGCGGGGTAGCGCTGGCCGTGTTGCTGCCGCTGTTGGCGCCTGGATTTATTTTGACGCTCGACATGGTATTTACGCCGGAGCTCCGTATGCCCGAGAGTGTGACCGCCAGCTGGCCGTTCCACACCTTACTGCACGTGTTAAATCTTGTCATACCGAGTGAAATCATTCAAAAAATGCTACTGTTTGCAATTTTGGTGCTGGCCGGCATGGGCATGCATCGGCTCGTAAGGCTCTTGCAGCCAAAAGAGGAAGGCTGGGGCATTTACTTTGCATCGATATTCTTTATGCTCAACCCGTTTACGTACTCACGCTTTATGGCGGGGCAGTATGCGGTGCTGCTGGGCTATGCGCTGTTGCCGTGGTTTGCGCGGTTGCTGCTGCGCTTTATGCATAAGCCAGAGCTTAAGACCGCATTAAAGCTTGGCGGGCTAGCAACAATTAT
The DNA here is from genome assembly GCA_050730855.1 of Saccharimonadales bacterium (SeqCode). Taxonomy (GTDB): domain Bacteria; phylum Patescibacteriota; class Saccharimonadia; order Saccharimonadales; family UBA4665; genus DASRJJ01. The sequence goes on from JBOHNU010000001.1 coordinate 124,142, forward strand.
TGGCATTGTGTCCATCCATACCCTGGCGGCAGTGGCGCTATTGTCGCTGGCCGCGCTTGGCATTGTGTTGTGGCGGTATCGCGCTAAATTGAAGGCGTTTGCGAAATATGGCGCCATTGCGCTCGGCCTGTTCGCGCTGGCCAGCAGCTTTTGGCTGGTGCCGCTGGCACTCGGCCAAAGCTCAACAGCGCAAACTATTAATAGCTTCACAAGCGCCGACACAGCGGCATTCGAGACGCGCGGCGGCAACCCGCTGGTTCGTATTGCACATATTTTGCGGTTGCAAGGTTTTTGGGCCGAAGATCGGGCGCAATTTTTGTTGCCACAGAATGTGATGATTCTGTGGGGGCTGCTGGCGCTGGGTATAATCGGGTTGGTGGGATTTGGGGCAGTCCTGATGTGGCGACAAAGTAAACCGCTGGCCGTCTTTTTTGGAGCTAGCGCTGTGGTGGCAATCCTTGTTGCCATTGGCATTCTGCCAATGCCGCCGGGCTTCCGCGAACCGCACAAAATAGTCGCCGTGCTGGCGCTCAGCTACGCCGCATTTGCTGCCTTTGGCGTGGACGCGCTGCTGCAGTGGCTGCGCGAAAAATCCGAAACCGCACTTATTGTTGGCGCCGTCGCCATTCTTATATTACCGCTCTTATTTATGCGTGTGATGTTGTGGGGCTTCCATGGCCAGCTATCACCGCGGCATTATCCAGCCGAATGGACTAGCTTGAACGAGCAATTCCGCAAAGAGCAGGGAAACGATGCCGTGTTGTTTTTGCCGTGGCACCAATACATGAGCTTTGAGTTTTCGGGCCGGATTATCGCCAACCCCGCTCCGAAATTTTTCGACGCCGAGATTGTTGCCAGCACCGACCCGGAATTAGGCGGAGCCGTGAGCGGCCAAGTGAGCCCGCGCGAAACGGCTGTCAAAAACATATTGCGCGACGCCAAAACCCAAACCAATTTAGCCGAGCGACTTGCCGCGCAGAATATCAAGTATATTTTGCTGGTCAAAGAAGTTGATTATCAGGAATACGAATTTGTCGCTAACCAGCCAAACATTGAGCAGATGATTAGTAATGGTCGGCTAACGCTGTACCAGAACACCGCTTGGAAGGAGGCACCATGAACAGATCAATTGACGGCGTAGTTAGCACCGAGAGAGGCGCTGGCTCAGCACCTTTCGGGAGACCGTTCACGCGCCGTGTGCCGACTTTTGAGCCTCGGCTTTCAGTCCGGGTCTCAAAAGATCGACCCTCGGGCTCCACTTCGGGAAGGGTGAGTCTCCCGAAAGGTGCTGAGCCAGCGCCCCGAACCCACAAGAACTGGAAAGAGCGCCTGCAACTTCCCATCATAGTCATCGGCGGTATGCTCGCCGGACTGGCCATCCAAAATGCTATGCTCGGACAACTGCTGATTGTGGGCTACGGCATTGCGGCCATAATGTACAAAATCCCCAGCCGCACGAGTTTTATTGTGGCGCTAGCCTCCATGCTAATTACGCTTGGCTCGCTAGTGCTGATAGGCGATGTGGTCACCAGCCAGACCTTCGCCGTGTACACTTTTTTGCTTCTGGTTGTCGGGGTAATTACCCTGAATCGCGAGGTAAAACGGGAAGGAGGCCGCGTATACAGCAGGCGATATAGATAGAACAACTAGCAAAAGAGTCACTACAAATGAAAATAGTAAGAAAGGGTTTTACATGCATATGCAAACCGAGCGCAGCGCGCCGCCAAAGCGCAAAAAAGCGACGAGCAAGCTGATTGCCGGACTCACGGCATTTTTAGCCACCGGGATTATCACTGTTAGTGGTATGGCGGGGGCTACTCCGGACAATGGCAACGGGAATGGAAATGGTAACGGCAACAAGCCAGGCAACAAACACCATAACGGACAGATGGTGCACAGTAATCAAAGCGGCACCATTAGTCACGGCTATGGCGGGGGCAATACCTCAATCATTAACAACATAAGCGTAAACGTAAACGGCAATAACAACATTATCCAAGTTATTGTAAATATCTTTAGGTGAAAGGACTAAGCCGAGGATCAAGAGGTCGCATTGCGCGGCCTCTTTTTAATTCTAGTGAACCTGAACCTCGGGAACCTCCCGCCTAAGGCGCCTCGGAAGCATAAAATGTGTTACATAAAACACATTTTATGACCCGCAAGTGCCGTGGCGGGAGGTTTTGAGGTTCAGGTCAAAGGTGCTTTGTGCTTTAATGGTGATATGGTTCAGCACCATCGCGTGCAGCAGTTGCGCAAACAAAAACACAAAGAACCCTTCGATTACGTGGTATATTTTTTTATGGTCGCCACGCCACTATTTGAGGTGCCGCAGGCGTGGACTATTCACAGCAGCCGCAGCGCCGAGAGCGTCTCGCCCTATACCTGGGGATTCTTTTTTATCGCCAGCTTTGTATGGCTGACTTACGCTATCAAGCACAAATTAAAACCGCTGATTTTTATGTACTCGATGTATCTGGTGGTCGAAGCCACTATTGTAGTAGGCATTATAATGTACTCATAGAAAGAGAGGAATGGTATGAACACAAACAACAACTCGCCCCAGACCAAGATGCATTTTGCACTCGATTTGCGCTGGATTGTGGCAGCTTTATTAATCGTCATTGCCCTGATGTTGGCGACGTGGCGGCCATGGCAGGGCACTACATCTGATGATCAAACCATTCAGGTAACGGGCGAAACCACGCTCACCGCCGTGCCAGACGAATTTGTGTTTTACCCAACATACCAGTTTGAATCCAGCGACAACACGGCCGCGCTTAATGCACTCGCCAAAAAAAGTGAAGAAGTGACTGCCAAATTAAAAGAGCTTGGCGTGCCGGATAATAAAATCAAAACCAATTCCAGCGGCTACCATTCATAAAGAGGGAAGCGAGCGACGAAACAACCTACACGCTGCAACTAACTGTCACGGTGGACAACCAGGAGCTAGCACAAAAGGTACAAGATTACTTGCTGACTACCAGACCCACTGGCAGCGTCTCGCCGCAACCAACTTTTAGCGAAAAAAAACAACGCGAACTAGAGACCGAAGCGCGTGACAAAGCCACCGCCGACGCCCGTGCCAAGGCCGAGCAAAGTGCCAAAAACTTGGGCTTCCGCTTAGGAAAAGTCAAAGCCGTAGCCGATGGCACCAATTACTGGGCAACGACCTTAGAAAGCCAGGGAACAGCTACCGACCTCCCCACCTCATCAAACGGCCTTGACCTCTACCCCGGCGAGAACGAACTGCCATATTCAGTAACGGTTACCTATTATATTCGTTAGTCATAGCCACTTGACCTAGGCATAAGGGTTATATATAGTAGTTGTTATAATAACAATGTTTTGCCAAGGGAGGGCTTTATGGCATCAAAATCTTCACAAATAGTAAGCGCGGAGCGCACGGCACTGGTGTTGCAGGGCGTTGTCGCCATTTTATTCGGTATTGCGGCGGTGTTCTGGCCGGGGCTTACTACGGTAACACTCGTGTATTTATTCGCGGCGTTCTTATTGGTTGACGGTATTATTGCGCTCATCTGGGGGCTGACGAAACTGGGCATGCCACTAAAGGGAATTTTGATCATTCTGCTAGGGCTTTTAGAGCTGGGCATCGGGCTGTTTCTGGTTCGTAATCCCGAAGTCGCCTTTGCCACGCTTATACTCATTCTGGGATTTGCGCTTATCGTGCGCGGTGTGTTCGCCTTTGCTCACGCCTTTACTGGCAGCGATTCGAGCACCGGCAAAACTATGCATGCTATCTTGGGCGTGTTAGGCGTAGTTGTAGGTATCTTTATTCTAGCGCAACCCGTGGCTGGCGGTTTGGCCTTCATTTGGGTGCTGGGGTTGTACGCGCTTATCGCAGGCCCAGTGATGATTGCAATGTCATCCGAGCTCGCCAAAGCAAAACGCTGATTCGTCACATAGCACGATCTGGTATCATGAAGCGATGGCGACCAATAGCTCATTGCCAGATACGACATTCAAAGTTCTTGAGGCCGAGGCTTATTACCGGCACCTTGCAGCGCTCCTACCACGCGCCAAAAAACGCATTGTCATTGCGGCCATGACCGTGTTGTGGGGCGATAAAACCGGGGTGCTTTTGGCCGAAGTCGGCAAGGCATTTGAGCGTGGCGTGCAAGTACATATTTTGTTGGACGTGTTTACTCGTTTGGGCACAGGAGCGCAGGACGGCAGAAAAGTATTCCGGGAACAGTGGCGAAAAACAGTGGCGACGCTTGATGATTTTCGCAAAAAAGGTGCTCGCGTCGATATGGTCGGCAAGATTGGCCTCAACCCTTTTAAAGGCAGGTATCATGCCAAAGTCACCGTGATCGACGATGATTGTTTTGCTTTTGGTGGAATTAATTTCGTCGACATCGCTTTTGCCAATCATGATTTCATGCTCCATACCACCAACGTCGATCTGGCCGACTGTTTGGCTCAACTAATTGATCGAATCGGGCGTGCGTACGTCGCGTTGCCGGACGGTGAAGTGCCGCTGGGTGACAACACAACAATTTTATTTGATGGCGGCCGTCCCAAACATTCTATTATTTATGAACGCGCCTTGCAGCTTACCCGGCAATCCGAGCGCGTTTGGTTCGTGTCGCAAATGGCGCCGAGCGGCCCGCTGGCACGAGCACTAAAGGCAACCGATGCAGTCGTGTACTTTAATCGCCCGGAACAAGTTGTTGAAGCAGTGGCGCGCTGGGCGCAAGCCTTCGACCAACAGCGTTACCGCACCGTCAATGCCTTCCGCGGCCAGGAATACATCCATGCAAAATATATGTTATTCGAGCTATTCGACGGCACGAAAGCATTAATAACCGGATCCAACAACTTCAGCTACCGCGGCATCGCCTTCGGCACACAAGAAATCGCGATATATTCCACCGACACCGGCCTCTGGAACCACTTATATAAGTTTATTAACCAACACATTAATCCAGCATAAAGGTACAATGGGGGTAATGAATACGACGGAAGCCTTCATCCAAACGTTCCCGACCTGCGCTTTGAGAAGGGTGCGACCATCCTGTTGCGCCACGAAACGCCCGATAGCGTGTTTGCTATCGACTCTGGTTTTGTAAAGGGCTACGACATTGACGCCACGGGTGAGGAGCAGTTGGTGTGGCTGGGAGCCAAAGGGGACTTTTTTCCGGTAGTTTGGGCTTTTTCACTCAGTCAGAATGTACAGTATTTTTTTAGCGCGTTTAGTGATGTTGTTTTACGCAAAATTAGCCGCCCAGCCTTCCTGGAATTCTTGCAGAATAACCAATCAGCTTTATTTGAAGTCACCAAACGGCTAGCCGCGCGGCTTTCGGATGCCGCGCGTCATTTAAATGCCGCCGAAAAAACCAAAGCCGAAGACAAAATTGCCCACAGTCTTTATTTTCTATCGCTACGGTTTGGCCATATCAACCCCGCCGAGGGCAACCATAACGAGCGACATGTCGCGCTGCCTGTGACTCACCAAGATATTGCAAGCCTGTTAGGTCTGACACGCGAAACCGTGACCACTTTGCTAAAAAGACTAAAAGACGCCGGCTATATCTACTACGATAAAAATAAATTTGTAATCTACCAGGATAAACTCGAAGCACTGCTATAACAGCACTACGCCAGGCAATGGGGACTTTTTAGGCATCTCCACTTAACTGCGTCCAACGATTTATAAGCACCGCTTTGCGGGCAGCACGTCTTCCGGCACTCTTACCAGCTAGTACCGTCAGCCATAGCACGAACTCTACAATAAGGGCTTCTATTGACCGCCGCCGTTGCGGCGCGACACTTTTTTCTGGCGCACGATCCCGACGACGATTGAACCAAGCATTGCCAAGTGTTGCATCTGTTGAACTACGTTCCATACAACCTCCTTTGGCAAGACAGAGTGGCTAATTTTTCTTCGGTAGCACCTTGCGGCCAGCCTCGCGGACTTTGGATATCCCGCTCGCCACAGCTTGTTTAGGGCTGGTAACTTTTTTATCCGAGCCACCACTCTTTAACTTGCCGTGTTTAAATTCCTCCATTGTCTCTTTAACTTTCTCTTCTGCTTTCTGAATATGTTTATTCATGATCTAACTACACACCTTTCTTATTCCTCTTCCTGACCACCATCACCGTTTTTATCTTTATTTGTATTAAATTGCATTGTGTCCTCCTTTGCGCCTTACTTTGGTCGCATCTTTATTCTGAAGGTTTAGCCGGAAGTTTGCAGTTAACTATTTCACCGTGACCCTATAGCCATTTCCGTTACAATATTAGGTATGCCCAGTAATTCAGAACGGCTATCTAAGAAACAACGCGAAGAATTCACCAAACAACAACTAGAGTACTTCTTCGAAATGAGCCACCCCAATTGGGGCAGGGTTATCAAATTCACATTGATCAAAGGTGTAGCAATGGGGTTTGGCGTATTTTTGGGCGGCACAATTGTAATTGCCTTACTTTTATGGATTTTAAGTCTGCTCGGGCATGTACCGTTTTTGCAAGAGATTACGGATTCGGCAAGAGGTACGCTTGATCAGCCTAATTAAAGCCTGGACAGGGATAGCATTCCGCTAAGCTTTTTGCTAGAATCAATCCATGAAAGCCACTGAAACATTAGTTATCCTCGACTACGGCTCGCAGTACACGCAACTTATCGCCCGGCGCGCCCGCGAACTGGGCGTTTTTAGTATTATTATGCCTTTCCGCACCGATGTTGCCGAGATACAAAAGCATAATCCAAAGGGCATTGTGCTATCTGGCGGGCCAAACTCTGTATACGAAAAAGACGCGCCCGGTCTTAACCCTGACATTCTCAGCCTCGGCGTCCCGGTTTTGGGAATTTGCTACGGCTTGCAGCTGATCGCACAGGCGCTGGGCGGCAAGGTAGAGCCGGGCACCACGCGCGAATACGGCAAGGCCACGCTTAACCTAACCGGCAAAAGCAAACTGATTAACGACGACTTTAACAACTCCACCGTCTGGATGAGCCACGGCGACCACGTAGCCAAAGCGCCGGAAGGTTTTAGCGTAACTGCAAAGAGCGGCGACGTTATTACTGCCGTTGAAGATCACGAACTGGGCCTGTTTGGCCTGCAATTCCACCCAGAAGTCGTGCACAGCCAATATGGCCGCCAAATTTTAGAGAACTTTATAGGCCTATGCGGCTTTGCGCGCGGTTGGGAGGCTGGCTCGATCATCGACGAGCAAATAGCCAAAATCCGCGAGCTGGTAGGCGACAAAAACGTAGTTTGCGCGCTCAGCGGCGGCGTTGACTCATCTGTTGCCGCAACATTAGTGAATCAGGCCATCGGCAACCAACAAACATGCATCTTTGTCGATCACGGCTTGCTGCGCAAAGACGAATACGACGAAGTGCTGGCTGCGTACAAAGCGATTGGCCTGCACGTCAAACCAATCCGCGCCGAAAAAAAATTTTTAGGCCAGCTCGCGGGCGTCGAAGACCCCGAGCAAAAACGCAAAATTATCGGCGAACAATTCATCCGCATTTTTGAGCAAGAAGCTAAAAAAATCGACAACGTCGAGTTTTTGGTGCAGGGGACTTTGTACCCGGACGTCATCGAGTCTGTCTCTGTTAACGGCCCGTCGGTTACTATCAAATCGCACCACAACGTCGGCGGCTTACCCGAAAAAATGCACCTAAAACTAATCGAACCTCTGCGCGAACTGTTTAAAGACGAAGTGCGCGAAATAGGGAAAGAGTTGGGTTTGCCAGAGGCAATCGTACAGCGCCAACCATTCCCCGGTCCAGGCCTCGCTATCCGCATTATCGGCGATATCACACCGGAGCGCATCAAAATCCTCCAGCAAGCCGACGCCATCGTGCGGCACGAAATAGAAGCCCACGCCATCCGCGAACAGGTGTGGCAATTCTTCGCCGTACTGCTGCCTATTAACTCGGTCGGCGTGATGGGCGACGGCCGCACCTACGAGCAAGTTGTCGCCATCCGCGCCGTAAGCTCAATCGACGGGATGACCGCCGACTGGTCGCGCCTGCCTTATGACCTACTAGACAACATGTCCAGCCGCATCGTAGCTGAAGTAAAAGGCATTAACCGCGTCGTCTACGACATAACCTCCAAACCTCCGGGCACCATCGAGTGGGAATAGCACGCAAAGACAACACTAAACTTAGCGTAACCAGCTTTACACCACACACCAACCGCGTTATAATTAGATATGGAACAATTCAAAATAGCTCTTACATTTGACGACGTTTTATTAAGGCCCCGGTACTCGGGGTTTTTGCGTTCTGAGATCGGCCTTCAAACGCAACTAACACCGCGCATCAAATTGCGCACGCCGTTTATTTCGGCGCCAATGGACACCGTGACCGAGCACGAACTAGCGATTGCGCTGGCCGAGGCCAGCGGCCTGGGTATTATCCACCGCAACTTAACCGTTGAGGCACAAGCCGAGGAAGTCCGCAAAGTTAAAGTCGCCGGACACCAGGTCGGTGCTGCCGTTGGCTCGCAGCCAGGCTACGAAAAACGCGTGGCAGCGCTGGTTGAAGCGGGTGCGGATGTTATCGTTGTTGACTCTGCCCACGGTTTTGCCAAGTTTGTTATAGATGCCGTAGAATACATCAAGAAAAATCACGACGTCGACGTGATTGCCGGCAACGTGGCCACGCGCGAGGGCGCCGAGGCACTCATCAAGGCTGGTGCCGACAGCCTGCGCGTGGGCATGGGGCCGGGCGCGATTTGCTCGACCCGCATTGTTTCGGGCATGGGCGTTCCGCAGCTAACCGCCATTTTGGAAACCGCCGCGGCTGCCAAAGGCAAAAAAGTGAGCATAATAGCCGACGGCGGCATCAGCTACTCGGGCGACGCACTCAAAGCCCTGGCCGCCGGCGCCAGCGCCATCATGATGGGTCGACTGTTCGCGGAGTGCGAGGAATCGCCCGGTGCCAAGCACTACCTTACGCCTAAAGAAGTGCCGTCGCGCTTTAAGAGCGTCCTAAACGGCTCAGAAAAATATTTGTTTAAAGAGTATCGCGGCATGGGTTCGGTCGCCGCCATGAAAAAAGGCTTAGAGATAAGCAGCGAGGACGAGTTCCACGGCAAAAACTACAAAAGCGACACGCTGATCGCCGAAGGCGTGGAAGGCTTGGTGCCCTCCAGCGGCACGGTGCAAAAATTGATAGCCCAGATGGTTGGTGGCATGACCAGCGGCATGTATTACGTTGGGGCCCGCAACATACAAGAGTTGTGGGATACTGCCGAGTTTATGCGCATTACACCAGCCAGCTTGCAAGAAAGCCACCCACACGACTTGTTCGTAACCAACCCCGGCGAGAACTACAAGTAGCTAAAACAGCAAAAACGAGCGCTCAACCTTGATTGTTTCGTTATTCTCGGCAGCAGGCGCGCTTAGAGTAACCCGGCCGCCGTCCGCCTGGGCGGTGTAGCCGGTAATGTAAATCTGATCTGGCGCCCGGCAAGAACTGTTCTCCACCCGAATGCCTACTAAGGGATCGTACGGCGCGTCGGTCAGATACACCGGCACCAAATCGTTGCACAGCGTGGGCGAGTCATCGTCTTGGGTGGCAATGGACTTTTCGTCTGCGGTAAGGCTGCGCGGCAGATAACCAACCGTCTGCCGGTGAGCCGCGACCGCCTGCATGAGCGCGGCCAAATCTAGCCGGCGCTGGGCGTTGCGGCGCTCGGCCTCGTAATCAGCGGGGCGTATTAGAACCAAACCGACCGCAACAAACGCCAGCACCACCACAGCCCCCACCAGCAGTTCGGGAAGCGTAAACCCTGCTTGTTGCCGCTTACTCCTTAAAGACATATTCAACATTATAGCGCACCGGGCGGCGGGAGCGCCCATGCTAAAATGAGTTTGATGAACTTGCTGGATCTTATCATTATCGTCTTCTTGGCGGGGGCGCTTTTCCGGGGATTGCAGTCAGGGTTTGTACAACAGTTTTTCTCGACGCTCGGGTTTATAGCGGGAATATTTTTGGGCGCGTGGCTGCAAGGGTATCTGATCGGCCTGGTTGATTCGGCGCAGGCTAAATCACTGATGTCTTTGGTGGTTATTTTGAGCAGCGCCATTATATTAATGACGCTTGGCGAGTTTATTGGCATGCGGCTAAAAAACAAATTTTCACGTGTCGGCATTATCCAGCAGGCCGACCGCGTGTTCGGATCGGCGCTGGCTATGGTGCTAATTTTGGCAGCGGTTTGGCTGGGCGCCGCCATGTTCAACAAGGTGCCGGTAGTTGGCTTGCAGCAGCAAATTCGCGGATCGCGAATTGTGGCAACGCTTAATGGCGTGTTGCCGTCGGCACCAAATGTTATCTCCCAGATTGGGCATTTTATTAGCCCCAACAGCTTCCCCCAGGTTTTCTCCGGTCTCGAGCCTAAACTGCAAACCGACGCGCCACTACCCGATCTGGGAGAGCTGCGTTCGGCAGTAGAACACGCTCGCGCTTCGGTAGTAAAAGTAACCGGCGAAGGCTGCGGCGGCATAGTTGAAGGCAGCGGATTTGTTGCGGGCGACGGCTTGGTCATTACCAACGCGCACGTTGTAGCAGGGGTGACCAACCTGTCGGTTGTCGACACTGCCGGCGGCCATAGTGCGCAGGCGGTATGGTTCGATCCCAACCTCGACCTAGCTATCCTGCGGACAGGCGGACTTGCCGGGAAGCCGCTGGCGCTAAACAGCGCGCGTGTTGATATCGGCACTAAGGCGGTCGCTACAGGCTACCCCAGTGGAGGAGGCTTTACCGCCAGCCCGGCCGTAGTACTCGAAACTATAAATGCGCGCGGCCGCGATATCTACAACCAGCACACGACGGTTCGCTCTGTCCACTCCGTAAAGGCCGACATCCAGCAGGGCAATTCCGGCGGACCGCTGCTCGCTGCCGACGGCTCGGTTATTGGTGTATTATTTGCCGAATCCACAACCTACCCCGACGTCGGCTACTCGCTAACTATGAATCCGGTAATCGAGAGCCTGGACAAAGCAAAAAACAGCAGCCCCACTCCAACCGGCGCCTGCGCTCAATAGTGCTATACTAGGAAGCAATGAATCTATTCCGCGCCTGGCGATTACAAACCGTTCTGCCGTGGCTGCTGATTGTCTGCGGCACTATCGGCCTGCTGGCAGCGGCTATTATCATGATCGAAAAGGTCGAGCTACTGCAAAACCCGAACGCGACGTTTTTGTGCGACCTCAACCCGGTTGTCAGCTGCGGATCGGTGATGTCAACCGACCAGTCGAATGCTTTTGGCTTTCCTAACCCAATTATTGGGCTAGCAGCGTTCCCAGTAATAATCACCACCGGCGTTATGATGCTAGCGGGCGCACAGTTAAAGCGCTGGTATTGGCTGGGCTTGCAGTTTGGCACGATATTCGGGATCGGGTTTATACACTGGCTGTTCTTCCAAAGTGTTTACAGTATTAACGCGCTCTGCCCGTACTGCATGGCGGTGTGGGTGGTGACTATTACGACTTTTTGGTACGTCACGCTGTACAACATCGAGAAAGGCTATATCAAACTACCAGCCAGCCTGCAAAGCGCAGGCAGATTCGCCCGCCGACACCATATGGATATCCTGCTGCTCTGGTTTTTGATTATTGCCGGGCTCATCCTCAACCACTTCTGGTACTACTACGGCCCGCTTTTGGGCTTTTAACGCTCGCAGCTAGGCGATGGACTCTAAAAAACTACCAAACAAAATCATTAAAAAAACAGCCGAGGCGCCGGCCGAGTTTTTGGGTCGCGCGGTGCTGATGACCCAAACGGCCAGGGACTTTAGCCTTAATAACCGGGTGGTGCGTGCCGGCAAAGATTACTGGCATATGCTGGGGCCAGGGCTGACCACCGGCGCTTCCGACGACGATCCGTCGGGCATTGCGACATATTCGCAGGTAGGAGCGCAGTTTGGCTACGGGCTGTTGTGGATGGCGCCGTGGACGTTCCCGCTAATGAGCACTGTGCAAGAGATGTGCGCACGCATCGGCCTGGTGACGGGCAGGGGGCTGGCGCATAACATCCGTGTGTATTTTTCGCGGCGCGTGCTTATATTTTGTACCGTGCTGTTGTTTGCCGCCAATACCTTCAACATCGGCGCCAACTTGGGCGCGATGGCGCAGGCGGTGCTGCTTCTCAAGCCTGGTTTAAGCGCTGGCTGGCTGGTGGTTGGCTTTGCGCTATTTAGTCTGCTGCTGCAAGTATTTACTCCTTATGTAAAATACGCCAGGTATTTAAAGTGGCTGGCGCTGATTTTGCTGTCGTACATCGTATCGGCTTTGCTGGCCGGCCTCGATTGGGGCGAGCTGCTGAGAAACGGCCTTATCCCGCGTATCGAGTTTACGAAAGAGCAAATACTGCTGATTGCCGCGGTTCTGGGCACCACGATTTCGCCGTACTTGTTTTTTTGGCAGACCAGCCAGGAAGTAGAAGGACAAATACAACAGGGTAAACTTACAGTGCACCAGCGCCGCTTTACCGAAAAGTCCGAAATTAAGCGGATGCGGTTTGACGTGTGGTCGGGAATGTTTCTGTCCAACATCGTAATGTTCTTTATTATCGCGGCCGCTGGCGGGATTTTGTTCCCGAACGGAATCAACGACATCCAGAGCGCCTCACAAGCCGCAGAAGCCTTGCGGCCGTTTGCCGGCGACGCCACGTACTACCTCTTTGCGCTGGGCATCATCGGCACCGGACTTTTGGCCATTCCGGTACAGGCCGGCTCCAGCAGCTACGCGCTAGCCGAAAGCATGGGCTGGAAAGAAGGCTTGTACCGCAATCTCGACCAAGCCAAAGCCTTCTACGGCATCATTATTATCTCTATGCTGGTGGGGTTAGGTATCAATTTTATTGGCATCGACCCAATTAAAGCGCTCATCTACGCTGCGATTGCCAACGCCATAATCGCGCCGGTCATTCTGCTGTTTATAGTGCTGATTAGCAGTAACCGCCGGTTTATGGGACGCTGGGTCAACCGGCCGCTAACTACCGCCGTTGGCTGGTTTGTGGTTTCCATAATGACACTAGGCAGCGGCGCGGCGCTGTGGGCGATTTTCTTCTAGTTTTGCTAACTAGCCTGTGCTAGACTTCTATCCACCACCAACCGCCGCCTAAACAGGCTGGAAAAACGCGTCTTCGCAAAGTAGCCGCAGTTGCCATGCGGCTATTCGTGGCGCAAGGCCTCGATGGGAGCTTTGCGAGCGGCTTTTAAAGCGGGCAGCGTGCCAAACACCAAACCCACCACAAGTGCCACACCGGTGGCGGCCAGCACTGCCTCCCACGAAATAACCGGCTTGAGGTCGGTGTACACGTGCAGCAGTCCCTGCGCGGCCAGCGCAAATATAATACCCAACAAGCCGCCAACCAAGCTAAGCACCATCGCCTCGAGCATAAACTGGCCGAGAATCTGGCGGCCAGTCGCGCCGATGGCCTTGCGCACCCCTATCTCGTGCATGCGCTCGGTTACGCTCACCAGCATTATGTTCATCAGCCCAACGCCGCCGATGATAAGGGAGATAATCGCCACCGCCATAATCCAGGCGGAGAGCAGGCCAAGCAAGCGGCTGCTGGACGCGATGTTCTGGGCGGGGGTTAACACAGTAAAATCAGTTTGGCCGCCGTGCGCCTCGCGCAGCGAGTCGGTAATTGCGCCGGCGGCTGCTTCGATGGTGGTACCCTCAACAGGCTTTGCCAACACTACGTACAAATGCGAATTATTCTTAGTCAGTCGCGCGGCTGCTTTGTAGGGGATGAAAATCGCGTTGTCAAACTCCGCCGTCGGCGAAAGCGGCACATTCCTAAACTCGTCCAGCACGCCGCGCACCATAAAGGTCTGGCCGCGGAAGGTGAAGGTGCGGCCAAGCGGCGCCTGGTCTTTAAACAACGACTCCGCTGTCTGACGGCCGATCACCGCAAACTGGCTATCTTCGTTTTTGTCGTCCCAAAACTGACCGTAGCGCACGCTTTGGTTAAGCACCGCCGGGAACTGGGAGCTGGTGGCAATCACAACGCCGCCACGCAGAGTCTGGTCGTCCGCCTGCACCGTACCTGGCACCACCCCAAGCGGCGCGACTTTGCCGGCTTCGGGCGTCTTTTGCACCGCTTCGACATCGGCAACGCCAAAACCGCCGACTGCGCCCATGCCAAACAGCACGTCGCTGCTGCCGAGCACGCGCGTGCTGTCGGTATCGGCCGTCCCGGGACGGATGGTTATAAGATCGTTCCCGAAATGGCCGATCTGCTGCGAAACCTGGCGCTTGATGCCCTCGCCAATCCCGACCATTGTTACGACAGACACAATGCCGATGATAATCCCCAGCATGGTAAGCAAGCTGCGCCATTTGGCGCTTTTGACGCCGCTTATCGCCATGCGGAAATTACCGCGCATCATGGCACTCACTTCTTTGCCTCGGCTTTCTTTTTACGCGGCTTGCGCTTTTTGGGCTGGGTTGGCCGGGACTTGGCGCCGGCTTTTGCCGCCTCTTTGCCAGGCCGGGCTTTCATAAGCGCCGAGACACCAGCCAGGTCGTCTTCTTCGGTTTTGGCGGGCATGGAATACATTTTGCGGGCGCGAGGGGCGACCTCGCCAATTGCCGTTTGCTCGTCATGCACGATGGCGCCATCGTGCATGTACACCACGCGGGTAGCGTAGCGGGTAAGCTCGGGATTGTGTGTAACAAACAATACCGTGGTGCGGTTGGTTTGATGGATTTCGCTGAGCAGCTCCATCACCAGGCGCGAGCTGGCGCTGTCCAGGTTGCCGGTGGGCTCGTCGGCAATAATTATTTTCGGCTCATTTATAAGCGCCCGGGCGATGGCCGCCGACTGCGCCTGGCCGCCGCTTAGGTGGCGAGGCAGGAAGAACTCGCGGTCAACTAGGCCGACGCGCTCCAGCATCTCGGCGGCGCGCTTGAGCCGCCGGCCTGCGGGAACGCCCTTGTAGGCAAGGGCCAGGGCGACGTTTTCGATCACCGTCAGCCGGGGTAGCAAATTGAACGACTGGAACACAAACCCCACCGTATCGCGGCGGACTTTGGCACGCTGGCCGGATCGGAGTTTGGCAACATGCCGGCCGTGCAGATTATACGTACCATTGGTGGGACGGTCGAGCAGGGCGATAATGTTCATAAGCGTTGATTTGCCGCAGCCGGAAGGCCCCATCACCGCCACAAACTCGCCTTCGTCAATCGACAAGCCGACTTCCTCGAGCGCAACCGTAGTTGCGTCGCCGAAGCCATATAGTTTACTAATGTCCGAGAGTTCGATGATTGGCATGCTGCACATAGTGTACGCCGTAATTTGCCCTAGCCGCAAGGTGTTTTTGTTGCAATTTTTGCGTTATAATATTTTCGTTAGGGAGAGGTGTCCGAGTGGTTGAAGGAGCACGCTTGGAAAGCGTGTGTGCGGGCAACCGTACCGTGGGTTCGAATCCCATCCTCTCCGCCATTTACAGATAGAAGCCTCGCTTGAGGCTAATACTACAACGCAGCTACCAGTTTGCAAAACTCTTTTGGATACTTGATTTGCAAGCGCTTTGCGGCCTCGGGAGGCGTGAACCATTGATGGGCCAGGTGCTCCCGTGACAAAATAAAAGCGTTTTCTTCTGGCAGTTTGCATTCGTACACGCTGAGTACTAAGCCGACATCGGAGCCGTCTTTAAGCGGAATACGGATGTTCGACAGCACCATGCCGACCGGTCGTATCACCGTTAGGTCGCTAGCGCCCAACTCTTCCTCAACTTCACGCGCCAATGTTTCCTCAACGCTCGCACCGCGGTTGATACGGCCGCCGGCCAAATCCCAGTAATCGGATGTCTGCTTGTTCGAGCCAGACAGCTCAGCCGGGTTAACCTTTAGCAGCAAAAGCTCGCCCTGGCCGTTGGTTATCAGCGCCTTAACGCCGAGGTGAAATAAGTCTTCGCTCATCCGGCTAGCCTATTAACGTGCCTACGGGTTCGCCTTTGGCGACCTTGACGATGTTGTCGGGCTTTAGCGCGTCGAGCACAACCACTGGCATATTCTGCTCCATGGCCAGGCCGAGCGCGGCTTTGTCCATCACCTTAATTGCGTCGTTTCGGACAGCGTCCGCGTAGGTCAGCTTGTCAAACAGCACGGCGCCAGCGTGTTTTAGGGGGTCTTTGTCGTAAACGCCGTCTACCTTAGTGGCTTTAAGCACCAGCTCGCACGACAGCTCCAGCGCCATGCTCACAGCGGCGGTGTCGTGGGTAAAATATGGCCGGCCAATGCCGCCAGCGATAACCAACACCCGGCCGCTTTCCAAATGACTTTCGGCGATCCGAAACGAGTACGGCTCAGCCACTTGGTCGGCGTAAATATTGGTAACGCAGCGGGTCGACACACCCTCATTTTCAAAAATGTCGGTTACAGCCACGGCGTTCATAAGCCCGGAAAGCATGCCCATTTGGTCGGCCGTCACACGCTTAATGCCAGAGCTTTGCGCCAACTGCGCTCCGCGCACCACGTTACCGCCTCCCACAATTAAAACGAGCTGGCAGCCAGCTCGTAACACCTTTTGAACTTCGCGCGCAAAGTACCGAATCACGCCCGGATCAATGCCAAATTCGTGCTTGCCAGAAAGTTGTTCACCAGATATTTTGAGCAGGATGCGCTTGTACATTGCGGGTAGTCTAGCAAAGGTTCCCTCAAAAAGCTATACTTTTAATCATGACAAAGAAAACTACTGATGATAGGCCGCAGAGCGCTATGGACGAGCTTGCAAAAGAAATTCGCCACAATTCGGTATTGCTGGAACTTGCCCTAGATAAAGTGCAGCTGCTGGCCGAATCTGTGGGCGCGATGCAGGACGACGTTAAACATATACCTAAAATGCGCGAAGATATTGCAGAGCTTAAGGGTGACACAAAAATAATTAAAGCTGCCGTAACCGACACCAGTAAAGATGTTCACCGCCTAGATCGGCGCATGGACACACTCGAGGCGCGCGCTTAGAATGGCTCGCATCAAAATTTACTCCTGGAACGTCAACGGCATCCGTGCCGTCGTTAACAAAAAACTGTTCATACCCTTTATAGAGAAGGAAAAGCCAGACATCTTATGCCTGCAAGAAACCAAGGCCGAACGTGGCCAGGCGGTCATCGATCTGCCTGACTACACCGAATATTGGAACTCCGCTGAGAAGAAGGGTTACTCCGGCACGGCGATCTTTACCAAGCCGCAGCCACACACCGTAATTAACGGTTTTCCAGACGACATTATTAAAGATCACAAAATTACTGGAGACACCTACGGTGACCCGAACAAAGAGGGCAGGGTGATCGCGGCGGAATTCGAACACTTTTACGTCGTTACCGTCTACACCCCAAACGCCAAGGACGACTTATCGCGCGTTCCTTTGCGCCACAACCACTGGGACCCAGGCTTTTTGGCGTATTGCAAGCAGCTAGAGAAGCACAAGCCAGTCATCTTTTGCGGCGACCTTAATGTCGCCCATAACCCAGACGACCTAGCTCGCCCTAAGCCAAACGAAGGCAAAAAGGGTTTTACCGCCGAAGAACGCAAAGGCTTCGACGCTTTCGTAAAAGCCGGTTTTGTGGACACCCTCCGCGTCTTTACCGAAGGCAACGGCCACTACAGTTGGTGGACGCACTGGGGCAACGCCCGCGCCAACAACGTCGGCTGGCGCATAGATTACTTCCTCATTTCAGAATCGCTCAAACCCAAACTAAAAGAAGCCAAAATCCACCCAGACATCTTCGGCTCCGACCACTGCCCGGTAAGCATCACGCTGGACATCTAAAACGGCAAGACTACGAAACAGACACTACGTCGTGATAAGTCTTTTTTATATCGTTGCCCTCAACAAAGATCGGCGAAAACCGTTGCGCCTCTCGAACCAGATAGTCCTGCCACTCCATAAATCCGGCTCGCTGTTTGGTGGTTTTACCAAAAGGATTGACGCGGCCAGGGCTGGAAAGATTGTGTAGCAGTTCGACCTTGGTTACACAGATAATAATAAGCTTGTCAAATAGTCCATAGAAGTCTGCGATATTTTCAGCCGAGCCGCAAACGACAGCGTTAGGGTGCTGATGCAAAAACTGCTTTAGCCGATCTTTCCGCCAGTACCAGCCATACTTTTTATACCAATTGTCGTGGCCAGACTCTTTGTGGTCGCTTATTAAACCTAAAACTTTACCTGTCTCGAACTCACGCCACTCGCAAAGGCCGGGAAGTTCATCGGCATCAAAAAAACGATTGCCGCCTTTTTTTGCCGCATAAGCAACAAGGGTAGTCTTACCCGCGCCGGGCGTTCCCGTAACGAGGACGCTCATAGCAGCGAATTGCCCTTCTCGTCGAAATTAGTCTTATAGCCCATTTGATGTAGTATACCTATTCTAGCAGCTGATCAACAGGGAATGGTATACTAATACAACACATGAAGCGAGATGACGGCACAACCATCCAGGAGCTGAAGGAACTCATTTCCAAGTTTCGCGATGAGCGGGGGTGGAAGGATGAGCATTCGCCCAAAAACCTCAGCATGTCCATCGCTATAGAAGCCGCCGAGCTAATGGAGCATTTCCAGTGGAGTACCTACCGGCAGGAAGACAAGCAAGCGGTAGCCGACGAGCTGGCCGACATTTTGGCGTACTGCTTTAACCTGGCGGACGTAATGGACATTGATATTGCCACCAGCTTTCGCGGCAAGTTGGATCGCGCCCGCCAAAAATATCCGGTGGAAACTTTTAATCCGGACAATAAAAATGTCGACGCGTATTACGCTGCCAAAAAAGCCTACAGGGAAGGCAAGAAATCCTAAATGACCCCTGACGAACACACCATTCGCGAATTCTACATCGAAGTCGGCGACGGCCACGAGCTGTACGTGCAGGATTGGGGCAACGCAAAAGCCAAACATCCCATACTTTTCCTACACGGCGGGCCGGGAAGCGGCACCAAAGACGGCCACAAAAACATGTTCGACCCATCGCAAAACCGCGTGATTTTCTTTGACCAACGAGGGAGCGGCAAAAGCCTGCCGTACGGAACGCTCGAGCACAATGCCACAGATAATCTCATAGATGATATAAATAAAATAGCCGCACAGCTTAAAGTTTCTTCGTTTGTGCTGGCCGGCGGCTCGTGGGGGTCGTGCCTGGCACTGGCTTACGCCATTAAGCATCCGCAAAAAGTGCAAGCGCTGGTACTCAACGGCATTTTTACCGGCTCGCAAGCCGATTACTTTGACAAAGGCGCGTCCCGAGCCTGGTTCCCGGAGGTGTGGGAGCGTTACCTGGCCGCCACTCCCAAAGAACACCACGCCGCACCCACCAAGTACCACTACCAGCAAATTCTGGGCGAAGACGAAAGCGCTGCGCGCATCTCGGCCTGCGCCTACGGCAACATGGAGGGCGCGCTGTTGCAACTAGACGACCGCTTTACCCCGAGCAATCCCGGCGACCCGGCGTTCGACCCGGCCAGCACGAAAATCGAGGTACATTACCTAGCCAGCCGCTGCTTTTTGCCCGACCGCTACATTTTTGATAACGCCCGCAAACTCACCATGCCGGTCTGGCTGGTGCAGGGCAGGTACGACATGGTCTGCCCGCCAGCGGCAGCGCACGAACTACACCAAAAACTTCCGAAAAGCCAGCTTATCTGGACCGTCGGCGGCCACAAAAGCAGCGAGCGCGAAACCCATACCGCCACGCGCACAATTTTGCTGCAGTTCGGGGGAGAAAAATGAGTCGGCCGTTCGCCGTTTTCGACATCGACGGCACCATTATCCGCTGGCAGCTGTTCCACGCCATCACCGACGCGTTAGCAAAAGACAAAGCCCTGCCGCCGCGCCTGTACGCGCAAATCCAGCAGGCTCGGCAACGCTGGAAAACCCGCACCCACGAGGAATCATTTAAAGAGTACGAGCATCAACTGGTCGACAACTTTAAAACCGTACTTAAAGGCATGGACGTCGCCGCACACAAACGCGCCAGCCAGGCGGTATTTGAAGAATACAAAGACCAGGTATACCGCTACACCCGCGGCCTGATTACGGAGCTAAAAGCCAAAGGCTACGTTTTGTTCGCCATTTCCGGCTCGCCGACCGACGTAGTGGAGCCGTTCGCATCCTACTACGGCGTAGACGACTTTGTATCCACTCGCTACATGAGCAGCGGCAGCACCTACACCGGGGAGTCCGAGGTGTTTCTCGGACGCAAAGACCAAGCGCTAGATATGCTGGTCAAAAAACATGGGCTGAACTACAAAGATAGCATCGCCGTCGGCGACAGTGAGGGCGACATAGCCATGCTGGGCGCCGTAGAAAACCCGATCGCCTTTAACCCCAGTAAAATCCTGCTGGCCGAGGCCAAAGCCAAAGGCTGGAAAATCGTCGTAGAGCGAAAAAACGTCATATATGAGCTAAGTAAACAAAACGGCGTGTACATCCTAGAAAACCAGCCAGATGGTAATTAAGGAATGAAGTCCTCATACTGGCAATCGCAAACCAAGCAAAAGCCGCTATTCCCGGATTTGGAATGGAGCCGGCCGGAGAACAAGCTGCACGCCGGCAAGCTACTGGTTGTCGGCGGCAACGCCCACGGCTTTGCCGCGCCTGCCGGAGCGTTTGGCTACACACAAACAGCTGGGGCAGGGACGGTACACGCCTTGCTGCCCGATGCTGTGCGCAAAATCGTCGACGCCATTTTGCCCGAGGCCGACTACGCACCCAGCACACCCAGCGGCAGCCTCAGCCAAAAAGCCCTCGTCGATCTGCTACAGGCCGGTAACTGGGCCGACAGCGTGTTGGTAGCCGGCGACCTCGGCCGCAACTCCGAAACGGCCATTTTGCTGGAGTCGTTCCTGGCAAAACACCGTGGGCAAGTAACCATCACCAAAGATGCCGTGGACTACATTACCTCCTCACCGCTAACCATTCTGCAGAGGGAGGACACATTGCTGGTGCTCAGTCTGTCGCAGCTCCAAAGGCTGGGGACGGCCGCCAAACTGCCGAAGCCGGTGAAGTTTAGTATGGATTTGCTGCATTTAGTGGAGTGGCTGCACGAATGCACCACCCGGCACCAGCCGCATATAATTGTGAAACACCAGAACGCTCTGCTGGCCGCCGTAAACGGGCAGGTAAGCAGCACGACCGTAGGCGACACCAAAGACCTCTGGCGCGTCAAAACCGCCGCCATCGCCAGCGTATGGTGGATGCAGCACACCAACAAACCGTTCGAAGCTATAACAGCCAGTTTGCTAGCGTAGTAAAAATTAAAAATCCAAAGGGAGTTTTACTTGGTGGGCGAGGAGAGAATCGAACTCTCACGAGATTGCTCTCACAGGATTTTGAGTCCGGCGCGTCTACCAATTCCGCCACTCGCCCGCAATCCGCGTAAAAACTGGCGCATAACCACCAGCGCAATCGCTAGGATACAAGGAAGCATTATACTATAATTAACAGCGTAAATCGAGCAATTTTATGGCAAGTTCTATCAATCCGCTGTTCCCGGACGGGGGCGACGACCAGGAGAAAAACAGTTACATCCTGCCGAATAAACAGCGGCGGATAGAGCCTCTTTCGGCGCGTGGTGGCGGCAGAGCCAGCGCGGCGGCGGAGCTTATCCGCAAAAAAATCGACACGCTATACGACCACGAGCCGGACATAAAAGAAGAGCTGGCGCACCCGCCCAAGGCCGCAAAGCCACTGTCCAAGCACCAGCAATTTATGCACGATCTGAGTACGTCTGGGAAATCACTGGCTCAAATCCAGACCGACTGGCATGGCTACTACAGCCAGTTGCCCGACCACGAAAAGCACGAGGTGTGGCAGGAGTTTTACCAGGCCAACGAACGCGCCACCTCCAACTACGCCAAATTTATTGCCGGGAATGCCGGCGCACACCCGGCTGCCCGCCCGCCGTACCCGATGCCGCCGCATACCGAGCACGCTGACGCCAAAAAGGAACACGCCGGAACCGTTGTAAATATTATCGCCGGGCAGCCGGTAGGCCACCAACTCACGCCCTCGGCCAAGCGACGCACGGTGGCGAGCATCAAAAACCACGTGCTTAGCAAAGTCCGCGCCCGCAGTAGGGCGCAGTCAAAAGCCAAAAAGCACCTGCAATCTCTGGTATTTGGGGTAGGGCTGGGCAGCCTGGCGGTATTTATATTTTTGTTTGGGCTGTTCAACGAACGATTTATTATTCCGTTTATCCAGCCAAGCGGGCGCGCCGAAGCAACGCCGATTATCCTGAGCCTCGATGGCATTGCGCCAAGCTCGGCTCCGGAGCTGATTATCCCCAAAATTAACGTGCAGCTGCCGGTGGTGTACGACCTGCCCTCAAGCGACGAGCCAACGGTGCAAAAAGGCTTGGAGGAAGGAATTATCCATTACCCCAACACGGCGGTGCCGGGACAGCGGGGCAATGCCGCGTATTTTGGCCACTCCAGCAACAACATTTTTAACAAGGGTCAGTACAAGTTTGCGTTTGTGTTGCTGCACGAGCTGGTCCCGGGCGATATTTTCTACCTCACGTACAACGGCAAGGCGTACACCTACAAAGTGTACGAGAAACGCATAGTAAAGCCGACTGATACTTGGGTGCTCGGACCGGTTGCGGGCAAGACGGCTACTGCTACGCTTATCACCTGCGACCCGCCGGGTACCAGCACCAACCGGCTGGTGGTGTGGGGCGAGCAAATCACGCCCGATCCCAACGCCAACGCCGCGGCGCCCGTCCCGCCCGAAACACCGCCTGCCACCGAGGAGCTGCCCAGCGACGGCCCCACGCTCTGGACCCGTTTTTGGCGCTGGATTACGCCGTGGTAGCCACCTAATCCGTCAAACAAGCTACTAGCGGTCGCGCGGCGCGCGGAGCTCTGTACGATCAAGCGAGTTCGTCGCGGTCAGCGCATACAAACGCCGATAGTTGTCGGTAAAAAATGGCGTTGTCCCCGCACGAGCGGCAGCCAGCACTTGCCGGTTAGTGCCGTCGTAATCGACAATAATTATCTGGCCGTCTGCGGTAACAAACGTTAGATGGTATTCGTCCGCCCAGGTGGCATGGCCGGGATCGGACGATAGCTGATCGTCCAGCTGAAAGCTGTAGCCGTTGTTGTTTTTGACATCAAATACAGAGAAGTCCTGGCCGCCCTCAGCCAGGATAAACCGCGACCCCGGCGAAAAAACGGCATACGTCGGGCGGGCGGCCTTAAGAATATGCACCGGCACCAGCACGTCGCCGCTATCCGACTTTAGCGCATCGACCGGATTTTTATACACGTACACCCTGTCTTCGGCCGAAGCGCCTGCCGCCACGTACCAATCGCCGTCGTAGCGCGCAATATCCAGCATGTACGGAGCAGCTGCGGCCTCTACCTGGCGGATGGTGTAGTGGTCGTCGCCCTGACGGACTCTGACGAGAGTTTTACCGGGCGACGCGTCCTGGCTTGTGGCGTACAGCACGCTGTCGGCGCCATCACTTTGAAAGGCCAGCACTTTATCTAGGTAGGGCTGCGGCGTCGGCCGTTCGAGGGTGGCCGTAAAGAGCAGCCCGTTTGGTTGGTCGAACGCGTAGTATTGGTCGTGGGCTTTGTCGCGGAGCTGTAACACGGTCGGCGTAAACCCAAGGCGAACGCTTAGGTTAACGCTGGCGTTGGCGTTTTCGCGATCGACGAGTATATACTCGCTGGTCTGCTTGCCGTCCTGCGTAAACAGCCGCTTTAGCACCAGGCGGCGGTTGTCTTTCGACCACTCTACCTCTTGCCAGCCGTTAGTCTCGCCGTTACTTAGCACCTCCGTGGGAATTGCCAGCGTGGAGGGAACCGGATTATCGGCGTTAATATCAAACAACTCAAAACTATTGGCCGTGTCGCTTTGTACCAGCAGCCAGCGTTTGTCCAAACTCTGCGTGGCCAGACCCGGAGCCGCATACTGCTTTACGAGCGCGGTCTCGGGGTTATCCGCAAAGAGCAGCGGATAGTCAAAGCGCTGCAGCGTGCTGCCCTCAACCGTAATAGCGCGCTTCCAGGCGCGGTAGCCCTCGCGCTTTAGCTCAAACACATACTGGCCGGCCGGGAGCACCAGACGCGTGTTGGTTGTGCTGCTTTGCCGCTCGCCATTAACATAAACCTCGGCATTGTCAGGTAACGACGAAATAAACACCAAACCGTTTTGGAACACCCGGCCGTGGCGGTCAATCCCATAGCCAAACGCCTGGTACAACAAAATAACCGTTGCCAGCAATAGCACCATGCCGATAAGGATATAACCGGCGATCAGACGGCGGGCGTGGGCTTTTTGTTTTTGGGGATCAAGAAAATCCATAACGTTAGCTCTTATTATATGGCAGGTTGCATAGTATTTTGCAAGCTGGATTCGGCGCTTGCCGCTGCAACCCGCCTTGATGTACCATTAATATAACTTACGCTTACATGCTAAAGAGGGCAGATGGGGAACGACAACATAATTGAGTTTAACGGCAAGCGCTACGATGCCATTACCGGCAAGCTGCTCGGCAAGAGCCGCACCGAGGTGGCCGAGCCGCTGGCGATACCTGTCGCACCGCCGCGGCGCCATATCGATGGCGTTGTCCGCCGGCACGCTTCCAAACAAGCGTCCGAGCCACACCATGCGCCTCATTCCAAACCGTCGCGCCCATTGGCCGCCAAACCCCATCGCCAGCCAGGCCGGACAGACAATGCCCGTCAGCCGCAGCCGGCAAAAACGCTAATGCGCCGAGCCGTCCGCAAGCCAAAAACCAGTCTTAAACCTGCGATCAAGCCGCAGGCTCCGGCCGAGGTAGCGGCAAGGCCGGTTTCGAGCGTTGCTCTAAAACACTCTGTTCAGCACATCGACCCGCAGCGCGAACACCGCGCCCGCCAAACGCCAAAAAGTCATGCGGTGCGGCGGTTCAGCCCTCACGCCGAGCGCTTGGCCATTGCAGCCGCCGTTCATCCAATGCCGCCACGCCCGTCACAAAAACCCACGCGGCATCACCACGAAAACACCAAACCTGATATATTCGAGGCGGCAATAGCCCACGCTCGCAGCCACGAACAACCCGCTCACCAGCCCCATCCCAAGCACCGCCGTCGTCGCAAAACCGCCGGCATGCTTGTAGGAGCCGTGACGTTCCTACTGCTTGGCGGCGTGCTCGCTTATGCAAACCTAGGGAACATTCGCATCACAGTTGCCTCTGTACAAGCCGGCTTTAGCGCGCAAATGCCGGCGTACAAACCAACCGGTTACGTACTTGGAGCCGTCACCACATCTTCCGGAAACGTTTCGATAAACTTCCGCTCAGGCGAAAAACATTACCGGCTAATCCAGCAACCCACCAACTGGAACAGCCAAACCCTCCACGACAGCATCATCGCCAGCGCCGGCGCTAAAACCATCGAAAACCACGGGCGGATAATTTATATCTACGATGACGTTGCTAGCTGGGTGAGCGGCGGCATCCGCTACGACCTAACAGGCAACGCCGAACTCGACCCCCAAGAAGTAGCCGCCATCGCCGCGAGTTTATAATTATCCGAGAACAGGGTAGTCAGTTTCTTGAAGACTCCCTTTCCCAAAGTGGAGCCGAAGAGCCAGTCTTTTGAAACCCGGCCTGTAAGCCGAGGCTCAAAAGTTGGCTCGCCGCGCGTGAACGGTCTCCAATAAGCTGGCCACCCTGTTCATCATCCCTATCTTCCTCTATAATCATGGCCATGAATCCAGCTCGAACTAGATTTGCCCCCAGCCCCACCGGCTACCTGCACGTCGGTGGCGTGCGCACCGCGCTGTTTGCATGGTTGGTGGCACGCCAGACCAAGGGTACATTCATCTTGCGCCTGGAGGACACCGACAAAAACAGGGAAGTCGAAGGCTCTGGCCAGCATATTATGGACAGTTTAAGCTGGCTTGGCTTGGAGTGGAATGAGGGCATCGAAAAAGGGGGCCCGTTTGGCCCCTACAAACAGAGCGAACGCCTGGCCATCTACAAAGAGTGGGGACAAAAGCTGATTAGCAAGGGAAGGGCATATGCCGACCCCTACACCAAAAAGCAGCTAGACGAGTTCCGCGAACAAGCCAAAGCCGCCAAAAAACCGTTCCTATTCCGCAACCACCGGCCAGAAAATCCGCCGGCGTGGGATGGCTCGCAGCCGCTCCGTTTTAAAAGCGAACCAAAAGTCTACC
This sequence comes from Saccharimonadales bacterium (SeqCode), assembly GCA_050730855.1. Lineage (GTDB taxonomy): Bacteria > Patescibacteriota > Saccharimonadia > Saccharimonadales > UBA4665 > DASRJJ01. The sequence goes on from JBOHNU010000001.1 coordinate 150,294, forward strand.
AGTGGCACGACGCCGTGATGGGCGACCTATCCGCCGGCGAAGAAGCCGTGGACGATTTTATCCTCATCAAATCCGACGGTTACCCGACCTACAACTTCTGCCACATCATCGACGATTTGCTGATGGAATGCACCCATGTTATGCGCAGCCAGGAATTTTTGGCCAGCGTACCGAAATTCCTAAACCTGTACGAAGCGCTGGAAATTGAGCGGCCAATCTTGGCAACGCTCCCGTTTGTGATGGGGCCGGATGGCAAGAAAAAACTAAGCAAGCGCGACGGTGCCAAAGACGTGCTAGACTACGCCCGCGAAGGCTTTCTGCCCGAAGCCATGGTAAACTTTATGGCCACACTGGGCTGGAACGATGGCACCGAGCAAGAGATTTTCGAGATCCCGGAACTAATTGAAAAATTTAGCCTAGAACGCGTGCACAAAAGCGGCGCAAAGTTCGACGAACAACGTTTGGTGTGGCTGAACGGCGCGCACGTCCGCGCACTACCCCTTGGCGACCTATACAAACGCAGCAAAACCTTCTGGCCAGCCGAAGCCGAAAAATACGACGACGCCTACAAAAAACAAGTACTCGGGCTGGTACAGGAACGCCTCAAGTTTTTTGCTGAGCTAGCGGAGCTAACCGACTTTTTCTTCCAAGACTTGCCAGTAAATCCCGATTTATGGAAAAGCCACAAACAGCTCAAAAAACTAACAATCGAGGAACTGCGCGTATTACTCATCAACGCCAAAGCCACGCTGGAAAAAAGCGATTTTTCGGCAGATGACCTTACCGAACGACTCAACGACCTGCTAAGCGCGCTCAACCAAAAGCCCGGCGTTTTATTCAGCCTCGTCCGCATCGCCACCACCCAAGCCCCAGCCAGCCCCGGCCTGGCCGAAACTCTCGCCGTGCTGGGCAAACAAACCTCCCTCCGCCGCATCGAAACGATGCTGCAAACCCTATAAAAAAATCGTCGGCGAAGTTACTATGAGATTACATGGAAACCAGCGCGTCGCATGTTATTGCTTACCTGTGTATTACCCTGGTTACGGCCATTTTTAGCGGTGTTTCGGGAGGCGGGGCGGGGTTTATCAATACGCCGCTGCTCATTCTGCTGGGTCTGTCGCCGGCTCAGGCGGTGGCAACGGGTAAACTTACGGGGCTAGCGGTAGCTACCGGTTCGCTAGGCGGGCTTAGAAAAGTAGAAGTCCGATCCAAAAAAGAGCTGGCGATTATTATGGCGCTGGCATTAGTGGTGGGGCTGGGCGCGCCGTTTGTAATTGTAAGCCTGGAAAGCGATGTTTATCGCCGGCTGCTGGGCGTGCTGCTGCTGATTATGGCGCCTTTGTTAATTGTAAAGAAAATGGGGAGAGCCAAAGCTAGCCCCAGCCCAAAGCTGCGTGTGCTGGGGTACGCTTTTTTAGTTGGCGCTCTGTGTTTGCAGGCAATATTTAGCGCGGGCATGGGTACGCTTGTAAATGTCGTGCTCATAGCTCTTTTGGGCATGTCGGCGCTGGAGGCTAACCTTACCAAGCGTTACTCGCAAGTAATCCTTAATACAGTGATTGTGTTGGGGGTGCTGGCCACCGGTCTGATAGTCTGGCCGCTGGCACTCGCTGGCGCGGCCGGCTCGCTGGTGGGTAGTTATATCGGCGGCAAACTGGCTGTCAAAAAAGGTGAGCGCTTTGTTATGGCCGTGTTTGTCACACTTATGGCGGCTTCGGGTCTGGCGCTGGTATTTGGGCTATAGCGCCAGAAGCATAAGCGCTGTACAATATTTTCATGGATAACTTCTTGCCGCGGCGCGGCCTAAAACACGACGAACATATTAAGCCATCAAAATCAGCGGCGGCACATACCGAGGCCAACCTCCGGCCGCCGGATACCAGCGATTTGGGCAGCGTGGAGGGCGGCCACTTGCAAGCGCCCAAACACCGGCGCAGTTTTAAAGAATGGCTGAAAAGCATCACCAAAAAACAGTGGATTATCATCAGTATTGTGGCCGGAGTGCTGCTGATTGGCGGCGGCACCGGGCTGTACTTTTTGCTCAAAGATAACAAACAGCCGGTGGTAGAGCAGCAGGCAGAACCCGAGCCGGAGCCTGAACCGGAGCCGACCACCGTCGCCTCCAACTTGTCCGGCCTGCAGGTAGATAAGAGTGTGAACGACCGGCCGGTAACGGCGATTATGATCGAAAACAGCTTGTCGGCGCGGCCACAGGCAGGGCTGCTTGGTGCTAGCGTTATCTTTGAGGCTATTGCCGAGGGCGGCATCACGCGCTTTCTAACGCTATACCAAGATAACGAGCCAGACTACATCGGACCGGTGCGCTCGGTGCGGCCGTACTACGTGCAGTGGGCGCTTGGATTTGACGCCGCCATTGCGCATGCCGGGGGCAGCGCCGACGGTATTAACCTCATCAAGTCCACCGGCGCCAAAGACCTCAACCACAACTCGGCGTACTTTTGGCGGGTCAGCAACCGTACCGCACCACACAACCTATACACCAGCATCCCCAAATTGCGGGAGTACGAAGCCCAGAAAGGCTTTGGCAAGGCCAACTACACGCCGCTACCGCGCAAAAACCAAGAAGCGCCGGCTGCCACGCCCACCGCTACCAAAATCGACCTCAATATTTCCAGCAGTAACTACAACGCCCATTACGACTACGACGCCGCAACAAACAGCTACAAGCGCAGCGAGGGCGGCAAGCCGCACACCGACGAGCGCTCCGGCACACAGCTGGCTCCCAAAGTAGTAGTCGCACTCATAATGCCGCAAGGTAAAAACAGCATTTACACCACGTATGGCGTTATCGGAAGCGGCCAGATGGTTATCTTCCAGGACGGAACCGTGCAGGAAGGCACCTGGAAAAAAGACAGTAACACCGCCAACTTTACCTTCGCCGATGCCAACGGCGCTCCGTTACAGCTCATCCCCGGGCAGACTTGGTTTACCGCTCTTGGCGGCCGCGACAGAGTGAGCTTTGGCTTGTAAGCAGATGCTAGGCTGCTATGGATAATTTTCAAAAATTCGCCGTCCAAGTCCGCAACCACTTGCTGCTGATGATGCTGGCCAGCAACGGCCTGGTTATTGCCGGCTGGTGGGTTGGTGTTGAGGTGTTCGGCGCAAACCCGCTGGGTCTGTTGTTTTTGTCGGTTGCGCTGGCCACAGCGCTATCGCTGATGCTGGCGGCGGTTAGCGCGCCGTACCTTACAAGGCCGCTGCGCTTAGTTTCGCAGGCGATCATGCACGTTGCGCCGGATTCGGCCAACATTCCCGCGCCCGAACTCAAGAACAATCCGCTGGGAACGGAGCTGGTAACCAACCTTGTAACGCACATTTACCAGCTGGCCAACACCGTGAGCGAGGTAGAAAAACTCGCCGGCAGGCGCACCCACCACGATTTGCGCGCCGATTTCGTGGCAAACAGCTTGCCGTTGCCGCTGATTGTTCTGGACAAAGACCGGACAATTATATTTGCCAACCAAGCAAGCGGCGAGTATCTAGGCAAAAACGCCGGTGAACTGACCGGCCAAAACATCTACTCGGTGCTCGATATGTCGTTCTCGACAAAGCCGACCTTCGACAGCTGGCTGTCCAACGCCAAAAAAACCAAAGTGATAGCAACCATGCGCTGGGAACGGGTTAAAGCCGCGGCGGCAGAAGGGCAGACGGCGCGCCAGTTCGACCTGGCCAGCTACTACAACCGCAACAACCCGGAAGGCTACGAGACCATCCTAGTGCTAGTGGATCACACCCAGCAATACGACCAAGACGACCAAGCGCTGAGTTTCGTCGCGCTCGCCGTACACGAACTGCGCAGCCCTGTAACGCTGCTGCGCGGCTACATCGAGGCGTTCGAAGAAGAACTGGACGGCCGCCTAAGCCCCGAGCTGACCGACTTTATGCACAAAATGAAAGCCAGCGCCCAAAAACTAAGTAGTTTTATTAACAACATCCTTGATGTGTCGCGTGTCGAGACCGACCGGCTCACCCTAAAACTCCACGAAGAAAACTGGTCAGATATCATCAAAGCCGCCGTGGACGACATGCAGCTGCGCGCTCGCGTCAACGGAGTTGAAGTGGTGGTTAATATTGCACCCGGCTTGCCGACCGTTGGCGTTGACCGCGTCGGCATGTACGAAGTAGTGAGCAATCTGCTGGACAACGCCATAAAATATAGTGGGCAGTCTAAGCAAGTGGTTGTTACCTCGCGGCTCTCCAAAGACGGGCTGGTCGAAACGACGGTGCAGGATTACGGCGTCGGCATCCCAATGAACGTGATGCCCAGCCTGTTCGAAAAATTCTACCGCTCGCACCGCTCAAAAGAGCAAGTGGGCGGCACCGGCCTTGGGCTGTATCTGGCCAGGGCGATCGTCGAGGCGCACGGCGGCCACATCTGGGCGCAATCTAAAGAAGGTCAGGGTAGCACCTTCGGCTTTACCGTTACCCCGTACTCCCAGCTTGCCGAAGCCAGCAAAGCTGGCGACAGCCAAGATATCGTGCGTGGCGCGCACGGCTGGATCAAAAACCACTCACTTTATAGAGGATAGATAAGGTACAATAGCTGCATGGATCAAAAACCGCAAAGCCGAAGCCGAAAAATTTTGTGCGTAGAGGACGAACGCTTTATAAGCGAGTTGTACGTCCGCGCTCTAAACAAAGCCGGCTACCAGGTAGTGGTTGAGCCCGACGGCAAAAAGGCGCTGGAGCTGGCCAAAACCGACAACTACGATATTATCTTGCTCGACCTGATGATTCCCACAATCACCGGCATAGAAGTTTTGGCTCGCCTGCGCGGTCCGGGGCAAAAACCACTGAAGGCCAAAATTGTAATTACCACCAATCTCGAGCAGCGCGAGGACATGCGCGCCGACATCGAGCGCCAGGCCGACGCCTACCTGGTAAAAGCCGAAATTACCCCCAAAGAACTGGTCGCATTTTTAGACACCATTAAATAATATGCAAACCGATTGGCACGTTATCACCGGTGGGCCAGGGACGGGTAAAACCGTGCTGGTTGACCTGCTCGCTCGCCGCGGGTTTAACACAGTGCCCGAGGCTGCGAAAAAAATTATCGACGAAGGGTTGGCGCAAGGCAAAACTATCCAAGACATTCGCGGCGATGAGCACGCCTGGCAATCGACTATTTTGCGGCGTATCTTAGCCAATGAGGCCGCCACACCCCCAAGCCAGCTCACATTTTTCGACCGCGGCGCGCACGACGGTTTAGCTCATTTGCAATACTACAAACTCACGCCACGCAACGAGTGGAACGACATCAAATCTGGCCATCCGTACAAAACTGTTTTTTTGCTGGAGCCGTTGGAGGACGTGGCCAAAGATTACCACCGTCTGGAAGATATCGAATTTACCCACAAAATAACCGATATGATGCGCGATGCCTACCGCCAAGCTGGCGCCGAACCAATCATGATTCCAGCACTGCCACCCGCAGATCGCCTGGCACTAATCCTACGCCACCTGGCTTAACAACGAAACCGAATGCTCGGCTTGCCAAATTTCTTGCTGCTTACTCATAGCTCTAGCTTACCAAAGGTGTAGAATAGATAGCAATGCAGGATGAGAACAAACAGGGGGTGAGTATTCACACCGGGTTTCCCAATCCGGCGATTGATCAGCGCTTGCAGCCGCTGGACTTTAACAAGCTGCTTGTTGAAAACACTGTTAGTACCTTTATGTTCCGCGTTCACGGCAACGAATGGGAAGCGTCAGGGGTGTTCGACGGCGACATCGCTGTAGTAGACCGTGCATTAAGCGCCGGCAAAAACGACGTGGTAATCTGGTGGAAAGAGGGCGGCGGCGAATTCGCCATCTCCCGTCTACACGACATGCCGGCCGACGCCCGCCTGTGGGGCGTGGTAACTGCCACCATCCACCAGTTTCATACCCGAAAGCTGCCAAAATGAAAACCGTATTTGCGCTGATTGACTGCAACAACTTTTTTGTTAGTTGCGAGCGGGTTTTTCGGCCGGACCTTGAGGGCAAGCCGGTGGTGGTGCTTAGTAGCGGCGACGGCTGCGTGGTGGCGCGCAGCAACGAGGTGAAGGCACTGGGCGTAAGCATGGCCGGGCCGGCGTTTAAGTACCGCGAGTTGTTTAAAAAGCATATGGTCACACAGTTCTCGGGCAACTTTGAGCTGTACGGCGACATTTCGCGGCGCATCACCGCGTACCTCACTACCGTGACGCCGCGGATCGAAATCTATTCGGTGGACGAGGCGTTTTTGGAGCTTTCCAACCTGCCCATCAAAAATTACGAAGAGTGGGGCAGGGCGGTTGCGGAGTCAATTCGGCGCTTTATTGGCGTGCCGGTGAGCATCGGCATCGCGCCCAGTAAAACGCTGGCCAAGCTGGCGGCCGACGCCGCCAAGCAGCACGAGCGCCGCCTGGCAGGTGAGTGGCGATGGGGAAAACACGGCGTGGTGAGTTTTGTGGGCATGGACCCGGCCGAGCAGAGCGCGCTGCTGGCTGCAATGCCGATCGGCGAGGTATGGGGTGTGGGTTGGCGGCTAAATCCTAAGCTCCGCGCCGAGGGCATCACCAGCGCGCTGGCCATGGCCAACACCCGCCCGCAGCATGCCCGGCAACTAATGGGCATTGCCGGACGCAGAATGGTAGCCGAATTAAGCGGCACGGCCTGCTATCCTTTGGAACTGGAAGGCAAAGTAGCGCAGAGCATCGAACGCGGTCGCACCTTCGGCGAAGATACCAACCAACTGCATGTTTTAGAAGCAGCTGTGGCCAACATGGCGGCACGGGCAGCATTCAGCCTGCGCCGCGACGGGTTGCTCGCTCGCAAAATCGGCTTTTTTGCCAACACCAACCGCCACAAACCAGGCTACCGCCAGTGGGGGCGCACCATCAAGCTCGACCAACCTAGCAACGACACCGGGCAGATTATTTCACTTCTAAACCAAGAACTTGCCAAAGTATTCAGCGCCAGCCAAATGTACCACCGCCTGGGCGTGTACCTCAGCGATTTTGTATCGGAAGACGCGCTTCAAACCGACTTACTGGGCAACGTTAGCCCGGCCGAACACGACCGCGCGGGCGCCCGCATGCAGGCGATCGATGCCATCAACCACAAATTTGGCCGTCATAAAATGTACTACGCCAGCCAAGACCTCAGCCGCAGCTGGGAGCCAAAATACAACATCCGCTCGCCGCGCTACGTCAGCGACTGGAGCGAACTGCCGAAGGCGCGCATCGCCCAGTGATATCATAAAGACATGAAAACCATCATCGAACATTATCCCTCCGTTCTGGACATTGACTTTGCCGCTTGGCACAAACAGGGCATCACTTGTGTGTTGTTTGATGTCGACAGCACTCTCACGCCGTGGTTGGACACGAACGTACAACCCGAAATTATCGCCAAACTTCGGCACGCGCGCCAGGCCGGAATTACACACCTTGGCCTAGCAACTAATTCTAAACACGGGGAACGAATTGAGCGCATCTCAAAACAAATTGATGCCAACGGCTACTTCATGCCGCAACGTCTCCGCGAGCGCAAACCGCGGCCGTCCCTTATCCATCAAGCAATGGAAAGATTTAGCCTGCTACCCGAACAAATCGCCATGGTTGGAGACAAATACAGCGCCGATATAAAAGCCGCCAAACGCGCCGGCATTGCAAGAGCCGCTTGGGTTGACCGCCTTGGAAATGCCGACCATCCGTACGACCGCTACCTCCGCCGCCCGGTCGAAAAGCTCATCCGGCGCGCCCAGCAAGCCAAAACCGCAAACAGGTTCTAATAACTAAACCTGGCCGCAACTTTAGCGCATTAATCGCCAGCGGCATCTAAAACTACCGGGATGTAAATTCTGAGAACACTCATATCTGTTATCTAAATTGGTGACCCCTGCGGGATAGCGACCTTCGGCCTTCTCCGTTGCGGCGTGCTCGGTGCAAGCACCTGCGCGCGTCCTCGCTCCGCCGCACCCGCTTCGCGGCTTCGGTTCTCGAGAGAACCACTACGAAAAAAACCCACCTTACAGGTGAGCATTTTTCGTGGTGACCCCTGCGGGATTCGAACCCGCGATCTTCAGGATGAGAACCTGATGTCCTGGACCACTAGACGAAGGGGCCGTGGCGCAGAAAAGCAAATTTTGTGTTTACATAAAATTGTTTTTCGAGCACACGGTTCCTATGCGAAGCATAGAGCCGAATCATATAACCTCTGCGATTCGGATTCTCAAATCATAGCATAACAGGGGCGGGGACACAACACCGCCGGGCTGCTAAGCGCAAGCGATATGGGGTATAATAATCGTAATGAACGACGCCATGCATTTGGTTGCAAAGGGTTGGTACCGCGTGTATTGGGTGCTGCTTTTGGCGATGAGCGGCAGCGTGCTGCTAGGTTTTTTTGTAACCCACGGCGTTCAGAGTCTTGAACGCTTCGCCGACCCGCTGGGCCTGTCGGCCACCGCCGCGGCTATAAGCAGCGTCCACATAGCTTACAGCCTTGTAGCTTACTGGTGGATTGCACGGCTCAGCCAGCCACTCGCCATGCTGTTCAGCTCGATGCTGTTTATCTTTGTATTACTGTACGGTCTGACGGCTACCGATCCCGGCCCAGGCGCCTGGGTATACACCGGAATGTGGCTTGCAAGTATTGTACTTATCGGTGTTTATGGGCTCCCGATTACAATGGGTTCTATGCTGGTAAGCGGCACCTACCTACTGTTGCACACCAATTTTAACCTAATGGAGGCCAGCCCGCAGTCGCTGGCGGTGGTTATTGGCAACGCCATAATTGCCCCGCTGAGTTTTCTGTTCTGGCGGCGGCGCTTTATCAACCCGGCCGAGGTGCAGCTGAGCCAGCTGTCTGGGAAGTTACGCAGCAACCAGGAGCAGTCCGCCATTTTAATCCAATCTATTGCCGACGGCGTGATAGTCACCGACACCTCCGGTAAAATCAACCTGATAAACCGCTCCGCGTCCAACATGACCGGCTGGACAACCGAAGAAGCGACCGGGGTTCAAGTAAAGTCGGTGTTTAAGGTTGCGTTAGAGAAAGGCGAGCCGATTAGCGACGAGGAATATCCGTTTACCGCGGTGCTGGTACATAAAGCCTTTATTAACCAGGTATTGGAACTGACGTCCCGTAAGGGAAAAAAGCAAATTATATCGCTAGTAATCTCCCCGGTTGTTACCGAAACAGGGGAGGTATTCGGCGCCGTGGCCGTAATGCGCGACATTAGCGAACAGCGTGCCGCCGAACAGCAGCGGGCGGAGTTTATCAGCACCGCCAGCCACGAAATGCGCACTCCGGTGGCCGCCATAGAGGGCTATCTGTCGCTGGCACTCAACGACAAAGTCAGCACTATCGACAGCCGCGCGCGCAGCTACCTGGACAAAGCGTACTCCAGCACCCAACACCTTGGCAAACTATTTCAAGACTTGCTAACCAGCGCCAAGGCGGAAGACGGGCGGCTCTCGAGCCACCCGCAAGTGGTCGAAATGGGCAGTTTCCTTGAGCAGATTATCGAAGACCTGCGCTTTGCCGCGCAAAAGAAAAACCTCATCGCCGAATTTGTCGTCGGCACCACCGGTGACACCATTGACGCCACCAAATCCGAAGAGCGCGAAACCGTAAAAGTCATAAAGCCTCTGTACTACATATACGCTGACCCCGAACGACTGCGCGAAGTCATTACCAATCTGTTCGATAACGCCATTAAATACACCGACCAAGGCAAAATTACCGTCGGTCTAACCGGCAACAACGACGTGGTGCAAGTGTATGTCCGCGACACTGGGGCGGGCATCCCGGCCGAAGACGTGCCGCATCTGTTCCAAAAGTTCTACCGCGTAGACAACTCGGCCACCCGCGTTATCGGCGGCACTGGCTTAGGGCTGTTTATATCGCGTAAAATTATCGAGCTGTACAGCGGCCGCATCTGGGTCGAAAGCGAGCCAGCCAAGGGCAGCACCTTCTACATCAACCTGCCGCGCCTAACCAACCAAAAGGCCAACGAGCTACTTGCCCAAGAAACCGCGGCGTCCCCGCTGTCAATCACTAGCGCCTCCAAAAACCCGTGATACAATGAAGATAAAGCTTAAACAAAGCAAAGGGTAACATACATGGCAAAGATTCTGTTGGTAGAGGACGACAACAATCTACGCGAAATTTACGAGGCTCGCTTGCAGGCCGAGGGCTACGAGATTGTCAGTGCCAAAGACGGCGAGGAAGCACTGGTAGTCGCTAAAAAAGAGCGTCCCGACCTTATTATTGCCGATGTTATGATGCCGCGGATCAGCGGCTTTGAGATGCTCGACATCCTGCGCAACACGCCGGAGCTAAAAGACGTTCATGTTATTATGCTGACCGCACTCGGGCAGGCCGAGGACAAAACCCGCGCCGACAGCTTGGGTGCCGACCGCTACCTGGTAAAGTCGCAGGTTACTCTGGAAGATATCGTAAAAGCCGCCGCCGATGTTATGGCAGGCGCGCCGGCCACCACACCAGCCATGGCCGCCGCCGCAAACGACGCGCAGCAGCAAGCGGCCAGTCCGACTCCGCCGGCAACTGCCGCACCAGCGCCACCCGCCGCACCGACGAACATTCCGGTAATTGCCGCTCCCTCCACGCCAATAACACCGGCACCGGCCGCCAACCCTCCGGCCACCCCGCCAGCGCAGCAAGACACTCCAGCTGCGCCCCAACAGGCGACAGCTCCCGCGCCGGATAGCGTACAACCGGCCGCGGCCGCTGCACCAATAACAGATACGCCCAGCATGCCGCCCCCCGAACCCTCAGCTACCGATTCACAGCTGGTGACCAACGCAGTGAACAACCTTGCTGCCGGAACCTCCCCCGCGCCAGATGGCTCAGCGCAGCCACAAGCAGCAGCACCGCCAGCGCCGCAACCCCCGGCCATGCCTACAGTCATGCCACAGCCGCAGCCCGGGCAAACCATGCAGCCTGTTTTAGAACCGCCGCCAGCGCCCGCCGCACCGGTAGCCGATACTCCGGCCCCGCAGCCAAACGCCGAACAAACCACCATACGTAAGTCAATTCAGCCACTGGCGCCAGGTGCATCCCCAAGCCAGCCTGACCTGAACGAACTTATGGCAAAAGAAGGCCACAACCTAGATGAACACACCGAAGGCCCGCCAATCTTTAGCGGGTCGCACCTGCCGGGAAACGTCATTTCGCCAGGCGGCGCAGACATGCCGAACACGTCGCCAAATAACCAGACACCATCCGACCCAAATAGCATTTCTTTGTAAGCTATGAGGGTTAACAAATTTGTCGCTCTCGCAACCGGCATATCGCGGAGAGCGGCGGATGCCGCAATCATAGATGGCAGAGTGCTTGTAGATGGCAAGCCGGCGCAAACGGGCGAAGACATTAGTAGCCAAGCCGTTACGCTCGACGGCAAGCGGCTCCAAATCGCCACAAAAAACCAAACCATTTTGCTAAACAAACCGGCCGGTTACGTCGTAAGCCGCAACGGGCAAGGAGGCAAAACCGTGTACGACTTGCTGCCGCAATCCCTGCACCACCTCAAACCGATCGGGCGGCTAGATAAAGATTCCAGCGGCTTACTACTGCTCACCAGCGACGGCAGCCTCGCACACGAGCTAACCCACCCACGCTTTGCTAAACAAAAAGTTTACGAAGTGCGGCTCGACAAACCACTAGCGTCCCTGCATCGGCAAATGATCAGCGAACATGGCATACAGCTAGATGACGGCCCGAGCAAATTCCTACTAGAACGGCTAAAAGAAAACGACGCCACCGACTGGCGCATCACAATGCACGAAGGCCGCAACCGCCAAATCCGCCGCACATTTGCAGCTCTGGGTTATAAGGTAAAACGGCTACATCGAACCACATTTGGTAGCTTTGAGCTGGACGGCCTAGCCGTCGGCGAGTATCAAATTAACTTATAACCCCAACAGCGGCCATGCCGATCTAAGCCGGATATTCTCCCTAAATATTCTGCTGTTTTTACCAGCGGGTGAGTAACCGGAGCTGGAAGTTTGCAGTGCAGCTCTATAGAATGCGCAACCACTCGATGAGCTTGGGCAAGCTCTGCCGTAGAAAGCGACGGCGGGACGCCATTCAGCACCTGCAAAAAACCACCGGGAATACTACCAGGAATAGGAGGGATGTCTGGGGGAATTGTTTCTGCCATTTGTGTTCAAGTTCTAACCGATAAAGGGGTAATTATATAACTTTTTGCTTAAGACTTCAATATTCGCGTCAGCCCTGTTATAATGGAGATAATGAGTACGAAAGTGCCGATTGTGGCGATTGTGGGTCGGGCGAATGTGGGCAAGTCCAGCCTGTTCAATGCAATCTTGGAACGGCGCGAGGCAATTGTGGCGCAAGAGGCCGGCACGACGCGCGATAGCATCATGGTCAAAGCCAGTTGGGGCGGGCAGGATTTTTGGCTGGTTGACACCGCCGGTGTTAAAGACGCCGAGGACGAATTTGAGTTTACTATCCAGGAACAAATCCTGCAGGCCGCCGACAGCGCCGATGTTATCTGGGTGGTGGTAGAAGCCAACATCCCGGTTACCGAAGAAGACCGCCGTGTAGCCAAAATGGCGCTAAAAAGCCGCAAACCAGTGTTTTTGATCATTAACAAAGTAGACAGAGCCCGTGGAGCAGACCTGGACGCCTTTGCACGCCTAGGCATTAAACCGGTTTTCCCAACCAGCACTACGCAAACGCGTGGCATTGACCATCTGTTAGATGCCCTTGTTGCACAGATACCCCAGGCGACCATTGCCGTAGACGACAACAGGCTGCACATTGCGCTACTCGGCCGCCCAAACGTCGGCAAATCCGCACTGTTTAACTCTCTGGCTAAAAAGCAACAGGCGGTTGTAGCGCCGCGCGCTGGCACCACGCGCGATATCAACCGCGCCGTGGTACGCTTTGAAGACCGCGAGATTGAGCTGATGGACACCGCTGGCATCCGCCGCCCAGGCAAAATCGGGCAGGGTATTGAGCACTTCAGTGTTATCCGCAGCCTAAGCGCTATCGAGCAAGCCGACGTTTGTTTGCTTTTAATGGATGTTAACGAAGTAAACGTCGCTCTCGACCAAAAAATCGCCGGCATGGTAAAAGAGGCGGGCAAGGGATTAATACTCGTTGTTAGCAAGTGGGACATCGCCGAAGGCAAAGACGCCTTTACGCGCGACATGCTCGCGCCGGAGATTGCCAGAACATACGACTTCGTACCCTGGGCTCCGCTGGTTTTTACCAGCAGCGTCAGCGGGCAGAACGTTACCAAAATCTTCGACCTCGCCACCGATATTTCCATGCGCCGCGAAAAACGCATCCCAACCAGCGACCTAAACCGCTGGCTGCGCGAAATGGTAGACAAACACCCACCTGCAGGGCTCAAAAACCGCGCGCCCAAGCTTAACTATATAGTGCAAGAAACCGACAACCCTACGCCGGCCTTCAAAATCTTCGGCAGCCACACCAAGTTTGTCCACTGGAGCTACAGACGCTACCTAGAGCGCCACATGCGCGAGCGATGGCACTTCGAGGGCACGCCAATTCAGCTATGGTTTATCGAAAAACACGAAACCCACAAACACGGCAACAGTCCCACCAAACCAGCGCGCAAAAACCACGGCAACCGTAATAGGGTAAAATAATGGCACTATTCCAAAAACAACCGCAAGCTAGTGATACAATCAAATATTACACGCTTGGGCAAAACAAAACCGTGTTGGTTGTCGGGCTAGGGAACCCTGGAACGAAATACGAACAAACACGGCATAACATCGGTTTTGCCTGCTTAGACGCCTTTGCTAAGGCTAATAATTTTGACCCATGGATCGACAAGAAAGACCTAAAATGCCAAATGGCGAGCGGGCAACTGGGCGAAACGAGGGTAATCCTGTGCAAGCCAGCAACTTTTATGAATCTCAGCGGGGAAGCAGTACAGTCCGTGGCACACTTCTACAAGGTGTCGGCCGACAAAATCGTGGCCATATACGACGAAATCGACATTCCATTTGGCCAGATTCGCCTGCGCGTCGGCGGCAGCAGCGCCGGGCATAACGGGGTAAAGTCATTAATCCAACACTTGGGTGAGGACTTTGGCCGCGTGCGCATCGGTATTGGGCCAAAAACACCCGAACAAATGGATAGCGCTGATTTCGTATTAGCAAGATTTTCCAGTGAGCAGCAAGCCCAGCTCAAAAATTTAACCCAAGAAACCAACGCCATCCTAAGCGAATACGCCTACGGCGGCCAACTGCCGCATGAAACCCGCAACTTTATTGTATAAAAATAGGCCAGTAAGAGGGGGTGGGCACCGCTTACTGGCCAATTTCTGGGGACATTTCCTTGCGGAGATATCCCCGATCCCTTCAACCCACCCCAGCGAAGCATCAGGTGCCAAAACTCCTTAAAGCACTGTGCCGTCCGTTAGGAACATCGGGTAGACTCGCTGGCCCACAAGGGCCTCCGCACCGAAGTGCAGGGGTTGCTGCGTTGCGAACGAATTCGCTGCAGCTAGTTAAAGGGGTTAGTTTGTTTTAGAACGCATGTCTGCCGGTAAAAAATATCGCCAGGCAAGCGCCAAAAAGAGAAGTGGAGGGTAACAACTTATCTGGTGGCACGTTCTAAAACAAGCTAACGTATCTTTCCTAAGAAAGATGTTAGAATGGGGGATATAAGGTGCGTGAATATCCTTGCGGGATGTTCACAGATTGCCAGTGTATCATTAGTTGGTCTTTATGTCAATACTTTTTTGAATGAAAAGCAAAAAGATTCTTTGTAATAGCAACCAATTCCCGCAAAAGCTCCTTACTTTGCCCGACACACCGAAGGAGCTGTACATTTTAGGAGGCGACTTAGGCGAGCTATTGGCGCGGCCAGCTGTAGCAATTGTTGGCAGCCGCAAGGTGTCCACCTACGGCCGGCAGGTGACTGACAAGCTGGCTGGTGAACTGGCAAGAGCGGGAGTGGTGGTAATCAGCGGCCTGGCAATTGGCGTAGACGGCATTGCGCACCGCGCGGCGTTGGAAGCCGGCGGGTTAACCCTGGCGGTGTTGCCCGGCAGCGTCGAACAAATCTACCCGGCTAACCATCTCAGCCTGGCCAAACAGATTGTCGAGCAGGGCGGAGCGCTTGTAAGCGAGTACCCCGCCGGCACCACCACGCACAAAAGTAATTTTATTGCGCGCAACCGGATTGTCGCCGGGCTGGCCGACGCCGTGCTCATTACCGAAGCCGCCGAAAAAAGCGGCACGCTGCACACCGCCGATTTTGCTCTGCAGCAGGGAACCGATGTCCTGGCCGTACCCGGCAATATCACCAGCCCCACGTCGGCTGGCACCAACAACCTTATCCGCACCGGCGCCACCATCGTCACCTCGGCCAATGATATTTTTGAGGTACTGGGCATCCAGCCGGCAGGCAAGCAAAGAACTACCGCACCAAAGGGCGGCACGCCAGAGGAGCAACTGCTGCTCGGGCTTCTGTTTGCCGGCACCGAGGCCGGCGAAGAGCTGCTAGAGGCCAGCAAACTGGACGTCCGCCAGTTCAACCAAACGCTAACAATGCTAGAAATACGCGACCACATCCGCCCGCTCGGCAACAACCGCTGGTCGCTCAAGTAAAAAAGCTCCACCAATATAAAAAACTTGCTTTTTAGGGCAGGCCTTGCGTATTATGGGCGTCTACATATAAGCTAAACGAATAAGCATAAACATACATGAGCAAAAACCTAGTTATCGTAGAGAGCCCAGCTAAAGCAAAGACCATCGAGAAGTATTTAGGCAAAGACTTTACTGTTAAAAGTAGCTTTGGCCATATACGAGACTTGCCCAAAAAAGGGCTGAACATCGACATCGAAAACAGCTTTGAACCGACATACGATATTAACCCCGACAAAAAAAAGGTGGTAAGCGAGCTGCGCAAGTCGGCCAAAGGTAAAGAAATCTGGCTGGCAAGCGATGAAGACCGCGAGGGTGAGGCAATTGCCTGGCATTTGACCGTCGCTTTAAAGCTCGACCCCAAAAAAACCAAGCGTATTGTGTTTCACGAAATCACCAAGCCGGCAATTGAGCGCGCCATCAAAAATCCGCGCACTTTGGATATTAAATTAGTCGACGCCCAGCAAGCCCGCCGCGTTTTAGACCGTTTAGTAGGCTACGAGCTGTCGCCCGTGCTCTGGAAAAAGGTACGCACAGGCCTAAGCGCCGGCCGTGTGCAATCTGTTGCCGTACGTTTAATTGTAGAGCGCGAGCGCGAAATCCGTGGCCATCAGGCCGAAAGCTCGTACAAAGTCGTCGCTATCTTTAAGGTAGGCGGCCAGGAGCTAAAAGCCGAGCTGATTAACAAGTTCGCTCAAAAAGACACGGCTGAAAAGTTTTTGCACGACTGCGTTAAAGCCGTTTTTACGGTGGAAGACATCGCCCAAAAACCCGGCAGCCGCAACCCCGGCGCGCCGTTCACCACCAGCACCCTGCAGCAAGAGGCCGCGCGCAAGCTCGGCTTTAGCGTTAAACAAACCATGACGCTCGCCCAACGCCTGTACGAAAACGGCCACATCACCTACATGCGAACCGACAGCACGGTGTTGTCCGGCCAGGCAATTGCCGTCGCTGAAAAGTTTATTAAGAAAGAATACGGCGACAGCTACCACCAAACGCGCCAGTTCAAAACCAAGAACGCCAGCGCTCAGGAGGCTCATGAGGCCATCCGACCCACCGACTTTGCCGTAGAAAAAGCCGGCGACGAGTCCGGCCAGGAAAAACTGTACCGGCTGATCTGGCAACGCGCCCTCGCCAGCCAAATGGTGCCGGCACAAACCGAAAAAACAGAGGTGACTATCGGCATTTCGACCCGCAAAGACCAGCTGGTCGCCACTGGCGAAGTCCTAAAGTTCGACGGCTTCATGAAGGTCTACGGCCGCGCCAAAGACGACACCTTACTGCCTCCGTTAGAAAAAGGCCAAAAACTTGACCTTACTACCATGAGCGCCACCCAAACCTTCACCCGAGCCGCCGCCCGCTACAGCGAAGCCGCGCTAGTGAAAAAGCTGGAAGAGCTGGGCATCGGCCGCCCCAGCACCTACGCGCCGACCATCTCGACCATCCAGGCGCGTGAGTACGTCGAAAAGAAAGACCTCGAGGGCGTGGAACGCAAAGTAATCTCGCTCCAACTTAAAAACGGCCAGGTTGCCGAAGAAGAAACCACCGAAATCACCGGTGCCGACCGTAATAAGCTCATCCCAACCCCTGTCGCCGAGGTAACGACGGACTTTTTGGTCAAATACTTTCCCAGCATCGTGGATCACGACTTTACCAAAACGGTGGAGGACGACTTCGACAATGTAGCCGAGGGCAAGCAAACCTGGCAAAAAATGATCGCCACGTTTTATAAAGACTTCCATCCGCTTATCAAAAAGGGTGAGGAAGCCGACCGCAGCGAAGTGGCACAGGCCCGAAAACTGGGCGTCGACCCCAAAAGCAAAAAACCAGTGATTGCGCGCTTTGGGCGCTACGGCCCGATGCTCCAAATCGGCGAAGCAGAGGACGAGGAAAAACCGCGCTTTGCACCTCTCCCAGCCGGCAAAACCATGGACGACGTCACTCTAACAGAGGCGCTAGAGATGTTTAAACTACCACGCTTGGTCGGAACAACTGCCGACGGACAGGAAATCCGCGCCAACATCGGCCGTTTCGGCCCGTACATCCAGGTAGACAAGACTTTTGTATCCATCAAACCGCTAGACCCGTTTGCCATCACCGAAAAAGAAGCCCGCAAGCTCTACAAAGAAAAACTAGACAAAGAGGCTAAGAAGCACATTCAAACGTTCGAAAAAAGCGGCATCCAGATTTTGAACGGCATGTACGGCCCCTACATTACAGACGGCAAAAAGAATGCCAAAATCCCCAAGGAGCAGGATCCCGCCAAAATAACAGAGGCGGCGGCCAAAAAATTACTCGACGAAGCACCAGCTAAAAAACGCTTTGGAGGCTTTAAACGCGCCAAGAAAAATTGATACACTCCATTTTTTGTTGTATAACTAACAAATGAACTTCCTCGACTTTGAGAGATCGGTTACTGCTGCCGCAAATTCCTACCGTGAGCCGTCTTGGCTGCTACGCGGGAAAACCGAAGACGGTTCGCTCTTAGTGGCCTGTTTTGACGAAGGCAATGGGGTATACTCCACGGTTGTCGCCAACACGCAGGACAACAACAATCGAATCATCACAACCGACGCAGAGCCGCTTCTTGCCACATCAAACGGCACGACAGAACTCCGAATTGCGGCCGTAGCAGCCCGATTTATGCCTTTAGTCCATAATCCGGGATGGCTCAATCCTAACCCACAGCGCAGGACGGACTGCGGGGTGGCTATAACTATCGGCTACGACACTGCCATCTCGCGAATAAGCGGTACTTTCTACGAACTCCGGGTTACTAAACCAAGTGACGTAAAGGAGGCTCAAGCGGCATATTTAGGTGGTGTGGCAATCACACTGTTATAGCACGGCGTTTTTGCGCTTTAGGCAATATACCTTCTTTAAATATTTCTACAACATATTTTGGATGATGGCGCGGATTTCGTGATACAATAGGGTAAAGTCCGAGGGAAGATGCTTGACTTAACAACAGATAGGTTTTATAATTAACCTAAAGTAATTTCTTTGATAGACAGGAATCTATGGCCGAAAACAACGCTCAACTACCAGCTCGTCTGCAGACCGAACAGATCGTTCAAGAAATCTTGCGCGGGATTGAGCGCGAGCGTGAGCGCGAAATTGTCGCCCGCCGGTTCGGCCTGTTTGACCGCCGCGAAACTCTAGAACAGATCGGCGAAATCCTGGGCATTACCCGCGAACGGGTTAGGCAACTGGAAAAATCGGTCGTTGCCCACTTAAAGGTACAGGCCGAGGATGGCGAGCTAGAGCAAATCATCCAAGTAGAGCAGACACTTCTGGATTTCCTGCGCGGCCACGGCACGGTTGCGCGCGTGCAGGAAGTAAGCGCAGACGTTGCGGCCGAGAACTCGCGCACCGACCAATCACGTGTGGCATTTTTAGCCATGCTCTGTCCGCAGCTGGTGGTTTTGGAAGACGACGACCGCTACTTTTACTCTATCGGCATTCAGCCAGTGCGCAACACCGCCGCCTTACAGGCCGACATCGCTGCTATTATGGCGGCGGTAGAGAAAATCGGCAAACCCGCCAGCATTACCGAGATCGCCAAAGTCGCCAACATAGCAGAAACCGCCCAAGCGGCCGCACTTGCCAGTATCTCTAAAAAACTAGCCACCCTAAACGGCAACTGGGGGCTGGCAAAATGGCCGACGGTAAATCCCAAAAACATTCGCGATAAAATCTATGTCATCCTCCAGGAAAACGGCAAACACATGCACTTTAACGACATTGCCGCCGCCATCAAAAACAGCGACTTCAAGCGCAAGGACGTAACCACGCAGGCCATCCACAACGAACTTATCAAAGACAAACGCTTTGTGCTTATCGGCCGGGGCATTTACGCCCTCAAAGAGTGGGGCTACAAAAAAGGCACTGTTGCCGACACTATCTCTGAAGTACTGCGCGAAGCAGGGGAGCCGCTGCACCGCGACGAAATAGTCAAACGAGTTCTAAAAAACCGCTTTGTAAAAGAAACAACAATTCTGCTAAACCTCCAAGGTAAGTCGCAGTTCAAACGCGTTACCAAAGCCACTTACGAGTTCGACGACGCAACCGAAGTTTAGACGCTGGCACACAAGACGAGAACAAGAGAACCAGACTTTAAAACAAATAACGAACATAACCTAAGTGAGGTTCTTTGGCCATAGGTATTGCACAAAACAGCCTGTGTAGTAAAAAGGCCATACCGACAGATAGGCAACAAAAAAGTCAGCAAGAAAGGATGGCTTCAAATCCGGAAGACGAACGAGGGGGAACGACAAAGGTCGGAGCAACCATAGATCTAGTGAAATAATGGAGGACAAGTGCCAATACAAGCAACGTCGCACAATGTATATTTTACGACTCACCTTAAGGTTGGCACGAACTCGAAGTAATATAACTGCACTGCAGGATGAAGGGGAGTTTGCGCCCGCAAGCAACAACGTACGTTGCCTACTATGCCTAATTAACACGTAATAATTGTGCCGCCTCTAGGCTACTCAGCCTACAGATATGCCGTGGCTGTAGGCTGCGGAAAGCGGCTATTAGCACTACCTCTAGCGTCCCGACTGGGGTCTAGCACGCTAGCCTGTTGTATATTCGTACAACATAATTTGACTTTTCCACAATGTGGTTGTGAAATGATTTGCTTTTTCACGTATCCGGTTGTTTAATTGTATTCCCTTTACCCTCTGCTCTTTTAGTAATAATATTTGACTTTGCACTTACAAACTTAGGAAGTATACTTTTTAATTGCCAGGTGACTGATTCCCGCACCTAAACAAAAAACGAACTACTAAGGGAAGAGTGGGGGTTGAACGGCTCTATCTGTAGTACACCCGTTTCTCAATGCGGGCGTCGATGTACTGTCCGGGCTTTTTCTGCTCGGCATCCAGGCGTGACTTTACGGCCAAAAACGACCCCACTGCTACCCTGGCGTCCCCCCTTGCGTTGAGTTTTATGTAGTACCCTTCGTCTTTGATGCGCAGATGTAACTCACCCGGCGCATCAAGCAACGTTAGAGAGGCGATGGCAATGTTTTTAGCACGCAACTGCCTCGCGACCTCTGTAATATAGGAGACAGTCGTGCTCGGAATGGCCGTGTCGCCCAGTTGCACAGTCCGTTTACTTTGATCTTGCACCTCCGGCAGGCCGGCGCTGGCATAGCGGCTGACATCGGCGCCAGCGGCGACTGCCCGCCCAGAGCTGTCCAAGACAAACTTGTCGTTCTGCGCCGTGTGAAGGATGAGCCGTGAGGTTGAAGGCTCTAAGAACACCGTCGGGCGATGCCCTACAACCGGCAATCGCACCGAAACGTCAGCCAACTCCGGGAAATCCGCCAACAGGCGATCCTCGACCTGGCCAATATTGACAGTAACTTTATTAGAGCCTAGGAGCTTTGACGCTCCGAAGGCATTCACCACTGCCTGCTGGTACGCTGAGAGATCGCGGTACGTGCCGCCGCCCACCATAACCACCTGCGCTTGGCCGCCTTTAAGAATCAAATTATAGCCAACCACGCCGATAACGGCCGCTACCAAGATAACCTTTGCCAGACTGAGCGCACGCGCCTTGAACCGGGCACGCCGCCCAGGAACGGCTGCTTGTTGCTTGCCGGAGGATGGGGGTGTCTGGCCGCGGCCGGTGTTGCCTCCGTCCGCAGAACGGTTAGCTCGGTACGAAAAAACACTAGCGCGCTTGGAGCGAGCTGATTCGGAAGGCGTACGGTTGAGCCGCCGCCGGAGGCTGGGTTGTTTTTTCCCGAACATGGTTTTTATATTTGCGGTTGCTTGTGAGCACCAGACACTTCTAATAATAGCATTGCCAGGTGTTTTGCGGCATCCGGCTTGGCCATGAGGTGAAGTTTTTTAGCCAGAGCCTGAGCGCGTTCCGGCCGGTCAAGCAGCTCGACCAGCGGCGGCATAAGCGCCAGATGGTCGTCGGCCAACACCGACTCGTTGACCACGCGCACTGTTTTGCGCTCTTGCAGCACCAGTGCGTTTTTTAGCTGGTGTCCGCCGGCCAACACCGGATTTGGTACCACAACGCAGGGCTTTTCCTGGGCTGCGAACTCCGCTATGGCGCTCGCCCCCGCTCGTGTAACTACCACGTCCGCCACCGCGCTGTACTGGTAGAGGTTGGTGATATAACCTTTAACGATAACCCGTTTTTGGCTCTTGGAAGGCAATTTTTGTTTGTACTCGCGCCTTAGCGCGGTTTCGTGGTCGCGCCCGGCGATATGAACCAGGCAAAGGTTGGCATACCGGCCAAGCAACTCCTCGGAGCAAGTCACCACGGCATTATTAAGCCGCTTCGCGCCCAGTCCCCCGCCCGTCACAAGCACAACCTTACTAAACTCGTCCAGCTGGAGCTGCTGCTTATATTTTTGGCGGTCGTCTGCTGTTGGCACGCGAAAATCGCGCGAAACCGGCACGCCCACCACCTCTGTTTTTCCGGGAGGGTAGCTGTATACTTCTTTCGGCAGAGCTACGGCGTGTTTGGCGGCCCAGGGAGCGACGATGCGGTTAGCCAGTCCGGGCAGCGCATCGGAATCGTGGGTCACGTACGGAATCCGCAGCACGGCGGCGGCCAAGCCCACCGGCACACCTACAAAGCCGCCTTTAATAAAAACTACCTCCGGCCGCAGCCGCTTGAGCAGCCGGTAGCTATGCCATGTGCCGCCGATTGTGCGGAAAAAATCGCGGATATTCAGCGCTACCGTCCGGAAGTCGAACAAATGCCTAAAAAACCCCTCACCGTGGTAGCGCCGGAACTTCCCTGCCGGCACGGTGTACGCTTCGTCGATATTTTTATCTTCGGCCGGGATATCGCCCAGCTTATCGCCTCGCTGGCCAATGTAAATAATCTCAACCCCATAGGCCAGCGCCTTCAGCTCACGAGCGACTGACAGAATTGGGGTGATATGCCCCCCTGACCCGCCGCCGGTCACCACTATTTTCATGCCGGTCTCCTCCGCTTAAGGTGTCTGATTTCGGAACACTGTACAAAGTATACCGCGAAATGTGGAACACTACACCGGTAGCGAGCATCACAAACAGAATACTGCTTCCGCCGTAGCTAATAAACGGCAGTGTTATTCCCTTTAGCGGCAGCAGCCCGATCATCGCCCCGATGTTAATAATTGCCTGCACGCTAAACCACGCGAACACGCCCGTGGCTACCAGGCGCGAAAAATCATCGGGCGCGTATTCGATAACCCGCTTAATGCGCGACAAAAACGCCACCAATAAGCCGAACAAAACCAGTACACCGATAAAACCAAACTTCTCGGCGTAAATGGCAAAAATAGAGTCGTTCTCGGCCTCTGGCAAATAGCCAAACGCCTGCACGCTGCGGCCTAATCCCAGCCCGGCAACGCCGCCCGACCCTACCGCAATCAACGCCTGACACGCCTGATAGCCGGTGTTTAAGCAGTCCTGTTCCGGGTGGAGGAATGTCGCCAGGCGATCTTGCCGGTAGTCGCTAGAGGCAATCGCAATTGTACCAAGAAGTAGCACAACCAGCCCGATCGTCGCCAGGCGCTTCACAGGCATGCCCGCCACAATAACCATGGCGCCCATCATGGCAATCATAACCGCGGTGGAGCCAAAGTCGCTCTGTGCACCGGCGACTACCACCACCAACGCCGCCACCGCCACCAAAAGCGGCCGGATTGTCTGCTTAAAGTCGTTAATCGTACCTTCCCTGATACGGTTTACTAAAAACGCCGCCAACCAAATGAGTAGCGCGAACTTAATTAGCTCCACCGGCTGGAACGAAAACCCGCCTACCTGAATCCAGCGGTAAGCCCCGTTCACTTCCTCGCCAAACACTCTCACGGCAACTGCCGAAAGAGCGGCGACAATTAACAACGGCTGCTGCAAACGCTGCCAGATGCTAAGCGGAATATTCACCGCCACAAAAAAGGCTACAAGCCCGGTTAGTACCCAGATAAGCTGCCGGTATACAAAGTACGTCTGACCTACATCCTTTTCGACTGCCAGCCCCGGGCTGATGGCGTATACCACAATCAGGCCTATGCCCAGCAGCAGGGCGCTCAGCACCAACAGCCAGTAGTCGGGCTTGTGCCGCCGCGAGGTTCCTTCAGGCGTCGGCTCGGGCGCGGCCGGCCGGAACGCGGGTCTGCGGCGCGGGACCGCCGGCATTACCGCCGCCCTCCGCTCCTTTTTTGCGGCGCCCTGTACATACTACAAGTACCCTCCTACCAAAAACACAATCAACCCCACAACGGCCGTGACTTGCCCGACAACCCAAAATCGCATGGTAACTTTTGTCTCTGGCCAGCCAATAGCCTCGAAATGATGATGGATGGGCGCAATTTTAAAGATTTTTTTGCCGCCTCGCAGCTTTTTTGACAAAATCTGAAGCATGCTGCTGCCGGCCTCGGCCACAAACACAATCCCGATAATTGGCAATAGCAGCACGGTATCTGTGAGCATAGCCACAACACCCAGCGCCGTCCCGAGCGCAAAAGAGCCGATATCTCCCATAAAAAACCTGGCGGGATGGATGTTAAACCAGGTGTAGCTTAAAAGCGCCCCGACCACGGTCATACAAAAGCCGGCAACACCAAACCGCCCCTCAAGCGCGGCAATAACCGCGTAAGCCACAAATGCGTAACTTACCAAGCCGCCGGCCAAGCCGTCCAAACCGTCGCTAATATTAACAGCGTTGGCGGTAGAAATAACCACCAACACAAACAACGGTATTATCAGCCAACCTATAAACAGGTCGCCCTGCATGCCCGGAATGTGGATGGTGTCCACTCCTAGTTTGTAGTAGAAAAACCAGCCGCCAACAACCGCTACCAGCGTCACCAGCAGCAGCTTGATCTTGGTTCGCAACCCGGCCACCCCTGTGCCATTGCCCTTAATGTTGATAATATCGTCGATCAGCCCTACCAGCGCCGCCCCGGCAAGCGCGGCAAGCGGCAGCCAGGTTTCCTCGCGCACGAGGTTAAACGGCAATGTCACCAAAATAATCGCGGCCACAAACACCACGCCGGCCATAGTAGGTATGAGCCGCTTGTGTTTGGCGCCGTGGAGCTTCATAAACACACTGGCTTTTTCGCCGGTTGTTGTGGTGGTGCGCGGTTTCTTCCACCACTGCCATTTATACGCAATAGTCGTGTACAGCGGCGTAATAAGCGTGCTTACCAAAAAGCCCAAAAAGCCCAAAAGAAGCATACGAATTAACGTTGTAGTTTCGACAGATATTTGTAAGAGTGTGTCCATTTTTTGTCCTTTCTACACTATACCACTCTTATGGATGATTAGTTATGTCCTCTCGGCGTTACGCCAAAGTCGTCTATTAGCATATGCGCCAGCTCCACAAAAATCGGCTGTGCCGCCGCCGTGCCGGCATAGCCGCCGATTTTCGGCTGATTAACGCGCACGACAATAACGTATTGTGGCATATCGCCCCCAACAAAACCCAGATATGTACCATTAAACTCGTGCTCGTGGTACCCGCCTCCGGGCTTGGCGATTTCGGCCGTACCGGTCTTGCCGCCCACGCTATATTGTGCCGTATTAAACGCCGGCCTGATGTACTTTTTACTGGCAATAACACCTTCCAGCAGCTTACGCATGTCGCCGCTCACCTGCTGCGACACAACGTTTTGGTTGAGCACGACCGGCTGCTTTACCTCTGCTTTGCCGTCTTGCATAAACATGTCGACCAACCGCGGCTGGTAGTAGGTGCCGCCGTTTACAATCGAAGAGAACGCGGCCGCCATTTGCAGCGGAGTGGCGGTCATTCCCTGCCCAAAAGCCGTGTTGGCGTAGGTTAGGTCAAGCCCAAAGCCTTCGTTTGGGTCGGGGATGTACCCCTCGGCCTCAAACCCCTGCTCTATGCCCGTCGGCTTGCCAAAACGGTAGTGATTAACCATGTAATCATGCCAACGCTCGCGGCCGGACTTGGTAACTTCCGTTTTTCCCTGCTCGCTCATTTGCATCAAAAACCAGGTCGCGCCGGTGTTGAGTGACAGGCTAAGGATATCCTGAACGTTACGGCGGGCGGCACCGCCGTCTTCCTCGATGTTTTTAATTGTATACCCGTCGATTTTCCACTGTGCGGGGTCGTAATAGGAGGTGTCGGGTCTGATCGCACCCAGATCAAGCGCGGCGGCGGCGGTAAGCGGCTTCATAATCGACCCCACTTCCAGCGGCGAGCTGACCGCGGCGTTGTTAAACACATCGGCGTCTTCGACGGCGGCGTAGTTACTGGGGTCGTAGGTTGGGTAGTTGGCCATGGCCTTTACCGCTCCGTCGCGCGGGTCGATAACTAGCGCGCTGCCTGAGCCGGACTTGGCCTTGTCTAGACCACTTTTTAGGATTGTCTCCAGCTGCTTCTGCATCGCCAGGTCGATAGTCAGCACCACATCCCTGCCCGCTTCGGGCGCAATGAGCGTGTTATCGCGGTTGGCCGCCAAGGGTACGCCGTACACGTCGGTGACCGCTTTGAGCCGGCCGGTCTTGCCCTTCAGCTCGCTGTTTAGCGCCTGCTCGATGCCGTACACCCCTTGCCCGTCGTTGTTTACAAAGCCCATCAGCTGCGCCGCCAGCGAACCGTTCGGGTACACGCGGTAGTACTGATCTTGTGCGCCGACGCCCGGATATTTGTGTTTTAAAATCGCCTGCTTTTGCTCCTCGGTCACTCTTTTGGCGAGCACCGCATAGCGCGTTTCTTCGGTTTTAAGCAAACTTTCGTAGTCGCTAATCTTGCCGCCCAGCGTTGCCGCCAGCGTTTCGGCCACGCGCGCATGTTCCTTTACAAGCGTCGGGTCGGCAAACAGCGTAAACAGCCGCTGGTTCAGCACCACCGGCACAATCGCCTTGCCGTCATGCGCTTTTATTAGCCCGCGCGTGGCGGTAATTTCGTATTCTTTAAACTGACCTTGAAGCGCAGCCAGCCGGTAATGCTCGTGCTGGATAATCTGCAGATAAAAAAGCCGGATGCCGAAGATAGCAATAATCGCGACCACGCAGACATACAGCCACCGTGCGCGCCTGACTGGTTGGATTACCCTTTGCGGAACCATGAGCTAATTTTGTAGTGTAGCGGTTGGGGCAACAGATACCAAGCCCTTGGCGACATCGCTGCCCTGTACGCGGTCGGGTGTTTGCAGACGCGCGGCGGCCACCTCGAGGTCAGCATGCTGCTCCTTTAGCTCGGTACGCTGCTCTTGCAGCTTGTTTATCTCATAGCCGTAGGCGTTAGTTTTGGTAACCTGCGTCAGGTACAAAAGGCCGAGCAAACATGCCAGCACAATCAAAATAATGCTGTTGCTGATGGGGCCAAAGGGCTTGTCGGAACTTGGCCGGAACGCCACCCCGTTACTGCCGCGCTGATATCCGGCGGTTTTACGGCCTAAGGCTAGTGAACTTGAGTACGTCATAATTTTGTCTTTGTTTTTATTTTTATTTGGGGGTTGGGGGCGGTGCCGGCAAAACCGGCACCGCTGGAGGGCCAACCTGCTTCCTACTGATCCTTTTTAAGCCACATGGACTTGGATTTTGTAGGCGCGGGGGCTTAGGTTTTTAATGCGTATTGGCATTTATAGCTCCCTTTCTTTTATTTTTATTTTCGCTGCGGCTCGGAGTTTTGCGCTCCGTGCTCGCGGATTAAAAACTAATTCGTCTTCGCTGCCAGTCAGCGGGTGTTTGGTGAGCAGTCGCAGCTCGGCGTCATAGCGATCGCCACTCACCTCTTGGAGCGCTTGTTTTGCCAAGCGATCTTCCAGGCTGTGAAAACTAATGATGGCGATGCGGCCGCCGGGTGCCAGCAAGTCGGATATCCAGATTGGCAAACTTTCGCGTAAAAGCTCTAGTTCGTCATTCACGGCGATGCGAAGCGCTTGAAACGTTCGCGTCGCGGGATGGACTTTGCTGTGCCCTGGCCACGCCTTGGCAACGATTTTGGCGAGTTCATTCGTGGTTTTTATTGGCCGGTTATGCGCGATCAGCGAGGCAATTTGCCGAGCTTTAGGCTCTTCGCCATATCGCTTTAAGATGTCGGCAAGCTGACCCTCAGAATAAGTGTTTACTACCTGCTCTGCGGTCAATCCTTGCGTCGTATCCATACGCATATCTAACGGCCCATCCTGTTTGATGGAAAATCCACGATTCGCCTGGTTAAGGTGCGGTGATGATACACCAAGGTCGGCCAAAATAAGATCAAATTGTCTGCCACGGCCTGCTAATTGTCGACTGGCCGATAAAAAATCGGTTTGCCTTATGTCCGCGCCTTTGCCTGCAAAACGCTCTTTTAGCGCTTGTACGGCGTTTGGGTCGCGATCTACCAGCACTGCGTGCTCGTAGTTACCTGTCCTTTCTAGGATTGTCGCAGCGTGACCGCCGTAGCCTCCGGTTAAGTCCAGGTATGACTCTCCTTTTTTAGGCTCAAGCACGGCGACTACTTGTTCTAATAGTACCGGCTCGTGTTGAATATTTTGGTTTTTGTTTTGGTGCATCTATGCTTGCTATTTTTAAACTTTATTTTTGTTTTTGCAAGATCACCTATCCAGCAGCCAACTTTTTGTTTTGTGTGTTTTTGTTTTTGTTTGGTTTGTTGATCGATGTGGCAAGAAGCAAAAATTGCTATGCGCTAGGTTATGAGACCTGTTGCAAAACTTCTTTCCTGACCAACAAATTTGAGAGACTTATGTGTGAGGTGGAGTTTTGGGAGGTGTTCAATAAATTGAACGAAGGAGCAAGGACTTTTATAGTGGATTCCTAAAGCCACTTGTTGACTGCCGAATAGCTGACCTCGAATCGTGTGTCTTTTTGTCTATTCGTCCGGATTGTTAAAGTGCGGGGCTTCTCGCAACTTACACGCTACGCGGTGCCGGCCATAATGCGCCAGTACTTCCCTGCCCGTACGGCTACCACGTCCCTTGTAATACCCGCGTAGTCCAGCAAATGCTGTTCCAGCCCTACCCGGCCTTGTTTTTGGTCGAGCCCGGCCTCTGTCTTACCCATGCGGAACTGGACGTTCAGGTCGGCCGTTTTTTCGTCTAGGATATTACCCTTCAGAAGCGGCTCGACTTCTTCGTTCCATACCGATTTGGGGTACAGATGCAGATACTTCTGGAACCCGCGGGTTACGATTACTCCGCTGGCAAACTCGGCTCTAAGCTCGGTCGGTATGGTTAACCGCCGCTTGTCGTCGAGCTTACGCTGAAAATAATCTACCGTGGCCATTGGTCCCTATTTAAGTTAATTTGCGAGTGGTTTTTGTTTTTGTCGTTTGGGTAGTCAGTTCCTGGATTACCCACGATTACCCACTGGATTGATCATACTACCCACAGCTACCCACTTACAAGCCCAATTTATTGCAAAAAGTGGTGTTTGCTACACCACTTTTCCACAGCTTTTACTGATGGGGCTGCTTTATCCACATATATAGCGCTCGCGCCTGCCGTCAAGACCCTAGACGATACTAACCCGATTCAACATTATAAATATCCTGCTTTTTTCGGCCAGCTACAGATTATTACCCTCGCCATCGCGTACGCGAAAGCCTGCAACTGCAATATCTTGCCAGCTCTGTTACACTTTAGGTCATGCCCACGAGGAAAATGAGGCGGATACCGGCGCAAGACCGGCCGCGAGAGAAGTTAGCGAGCAAAGGCGCGCCTGCTCTGTCTGACTTTGAACTGCTGGAAGTATTGATCGGCAGCGGCACAAAGGGCGCCGATGTCAGCTTTATCGCCCGCAAAATCCAAAAGCTACTGCTGCGTGGCTCGCAGGCCGTTACGTACGAGGCGTTGACGGCTGTAAAGGGCGTCAGTATGGCGACCGCCGGAAAAATCCTGGCAAGCCTGGAAATATCGCGGCGGCACCTGGTGCGTGACAGCACGCCGCTTTTGTCGCAAGCCGACATTATCGGCCGGCTGGGCGATATCCGCACCAAACAACAGGAATACTTTGTGTGCCTAAGTCTCGACGGCGGACAGCGGCTAATCGCCCAGCGCACCATCACCATCGGCACGCTGGATTCGGTCATAGCCCACCCGCGCGAGGTATTTGCCGACGCCATTGTCGACCGCGCCGCCAGCGTAATAATTGCCCACAACCATCCGTCCGGCGACCCCAAACCCACCCAGCAAGACATCACCCTCACGCAACACCTGTTTGCCGCCAGCCAACTACTCGGCATTACGCTTCGCGACCACCTTATTGTCACCAAGAACGATTATTTCAGCTACGCGCAGCACCACCTGCTGTCTTAAAAAATGTTGTAGAATTGTAGTTTTAATATTTCTTTAATACATGACGACCCTACCTGTGTTATATTTTCGGCAACCTAAACGGAACTTTCGCCATGCAAGCATACTTCGAGTTACGAAAAGCGTCCGACTCCGGTGCAGACAATGTGGCCGCCGACATTATGCGCCACCTATACACCCGCCAGTACCTAGGGAAAAGCGTGGTCGTTTGCAGCCAGCCGGTCGGCCTGATAAGCGCCGCGCGCAAGCAGTGGCTTAAGCTGTCACGTTCGCTGCAGCGCCAGCGGGCGGGTACACTTAATGCCGACAAAATCCTAAAGTTTACCCACGGCATCGTCCACATGCAGCGACTGCGGTTTACTGCCAAGGCACTGCTGCAGCACCCCGAGGCCGATATATTTTTCCTACAGCCGGACGCGGTACAGCAGTTGCCGGCGCAGTGCCTTACCGCTTACCTCACCCAGTCGCTCACCGCCGCGCAAACACGCCTGCTCCGCGACCAGCTGCCACCCGATGCGTTGGTTATTGACTACACACATGACACAGACTGGGCAAAGGCCGGACTAGCGCCCAAAAGCGCGCTGGAAGCAAGAGTGGACGAAGCCTGGAAACAGGTAAAACAGTTCTTAAGGCAGTACAACATAGCCATAGAACAGCTGCAACCCATCAAACCCGGGAGTGTAGAGGCCGTAGACGACGCCCTGGATACGCTGCTTGGCGTCAGCCACCGGTTTCTGGGCGTGGCCGCTGAGTTTCAGCGCGCGCTGGAACTGGCCAGACCAATGCGCACTAGCAAACCGCTGCGCGAAACCTACGACACCTTTATACTGCTCGCCCACCGTGTGCAGGCGCTTACGCCTGGCGCGTTTAGCCGCCAGTTCCTTCAGATATACAACGAGGACGACACGTTCTTCTTATTCGACCAAAACCGCGAACTGCTGCTGGCGTACGGCGAATCGCTAGAGGAGAGTCACGCCCGCCACCTACTAGCCGGCCGCAAGCACCTGGCGCGGGCGTTGGCACTCCACCTCTACCAAGGGCGCTCTTTCCAGCCTGCCGTATAGGCAAGCGTGCTTATACCCAGATCTAAGGTCACCCAAACCACAATAACCCACACATACACTCCAAAGCCGAACACCACGAACGGCAGCGTTACTAAAATACCGCCCACAATCTCGCCAATCTGATCAAAAAACGGCCAGGGCTTGCCCGCTGCGGCGCCCATCTGGCGCTTTACAAAACTTTTAGCCGCATCGCCGCCCAGCGCACCTAGCGCAAACAACGGCCCGAGCAGTAGTGTCGGCAAGTCCTCGTACGCTACGCTGCCTGGAAAATCCGCCAACCAAGCGCTGTTGCCGGCAGTTACTTGCTGCAGCCACAACGCAAGCGTCGCCGCTGCCATACCGCAAAACAACCCGCGCCAAGTTTTGTTATCTCCCAGTATCCGCCTGCCCCGAAACGTCCGGCCAAAATCCATTGGCGTCCTAAACCGCGCCAGCCAGGGAATATTAGCCGCGACAATCGGCGCCATGTTTGCAAAACCAACCGGCACAAAAAACCACAACGCTATTACAACATCCCCCACGTAGACCTCGTACTTACCTAAATCAAGGATACAACAAGCGGCCTGCTACGAACAGTCGTCTTATTTCAATCTCACAACCTTCCGCCTAAGGCACCTCGGAAGCACAAAATGTGTTACATAAAACACATTTTGTGACCCGCAAGTGCCGGGCGGGAGGTTGTGAGATTGAAATCTATTTAAGTTTACTGGCTATCGTTGCCAAACGCTGGAACGCCGTTAAGGTAGCCAGGATGGCAATGCCGGCCACCGCGATAAGCAACTGGCCAGTTAAAAGCCCCACAAGCAGCACAAACATCCGCATTTCAAACGGCAACACGCCATCCGAAAACATTCGGTTAAGCGTGCTGTACGGCAATTGCTTGCCGCGCGCCGCTACCATGGTTTCGCCCTTGGATTTAATGTAGCTCACTGACAGTGCCGCGCCGCAGGCCACCACCGCCCACACGGCGCTCTGGGGATGTTCGCCGCCAGCCAAAAAGAATGCCGCTCCGGCGTACAACATAACTTCTTTAAATCGGTCGGTCGCGGCGTCCAAAAGCCCGCCAACGTCGCTGGTACGCTTTTGCACTCGAGCCAGCTCGCCGTCCAGTGTGTCGAACAAGCCAAAAATAACTAACAACACCGCAGCCAGCACAAACCGACCGCGGGCGATCATAATCGCGATAGGCAGGTGCATCAGCAGGCCAAACACCGTTACAGCGTTGGGCGTGAGCCGGCCGTTGCTTAGCTTATCTAGCCATATCGCAACCTGACGCAACAGATACCGGATGCTGCTTTTAATAGGTTCGACCACTGGTTTCACTGCCGGTATTATACCCCATCCGCGCACTCAGGAACGGACGCCGTATAACTAGCACAAACACCAGGTTGATCGCCAGCAAATACACCAGATATAGCAAAGCCTGCCAGCCGTACGGTCCAGCCAATATAATTAGGCTGGCCGCCAGAACATCGAGCGCGTAAAACAGAGCCAGCTCGGTGTGCGGCAGCCGTACGGTTTTTACCAGCGATGGCAGCACTGCCACAAAATCAGCCAAAATAAACGCCGCCAATCCCAACAGCGCATCGCCGCTCGCCCACCATACACCTATGCCGGCAAAGCACAGGCCAAAACAAACAAAATCCAGACGGTCGCGCCCGCCCATTCCGTAGCGGAACGACAGCACCCACACAATAATCGCCTGGCCAAACGAGGCCAGCGCCAGCCAAACGCCCGAGGTATCGCCGTCGGCCAACAGCGAGCCGAACGCCAAACCGGTTATCAGCAGCATCAGCAGCCGCGTCATCCGCTGCGGAACGGTTTGCCCCCTAAAGATGGAACGGATATACGCCAGGCCGCCAATTAGGGGTAATAGCGAAGCTAGAACTAACAACGCCTGTCTCATTGCCCTTATATTTGTCTTAACATACGGACAGTATGCCCGTTTTATACTCCTAATGGCAAAATGCTGTCCACAAATGCGAACATAGTGGTATACTTTCTGTATGGGCGTCTCAGAAACCATCACAAAATACCTTTCCACGCTCGGCATTGAGCCTGAAGCTACCAGCGTTTACCTGGCCATGCACAAAAGCGGCCATTCTTCGGCTTTGAAGCTGGCGCGCGCCACCGGCATTAGCCGGACGCAAACCTACCGGCACTTGGAAAGTTTGCAAAAAGCGGGGCTGGTCAGCGCCGAGAACCTCGGCTTTGGCACGCTTTACCGCCCCTTGCCTATAGAAAATATCGAAGCGCTGCTGGCCAGCCGCGAGGCCGAAACTGCCGCGCTGCGCCGCAACCTAGGTGCCATGACGCACGCCCTACAGCAGCTCGCCGGCGCCAGCGGCTCCAAGGCAAGCACGCAGCACTTTTACGGCGCAGCCGGGCTGAAACAGGCCAACTGGAACCTAACAAAAGCCGACGGCCAATTCCGCGTATTCGAGGCCGCGCACATCTCTGCCCACCTGGACAAAGCCTTTGCCCGCCGCCTGCGCGAGCGTTTTATAGAGCGCGGTCTCACCAGCTACGACCTCACCAACGCCACCTCTGTGGCCGCCAAAGAAGTCGAGCCATACGACCCCAGCCGCACCTTCTTGCGCCACATCGACCCGGGCGTGCTAACCATCAGCTTTGAAATGTACGTTTACAACGACACCGTTACGCTGCTCGACTACTCCATGCAGCAGCCTATGGCGCTCGAAATCCACCACTCCACGCTCAAAACCATGATGCAGCAACTCTTCGACGCCATGTGGCAACAGGCCACACCGCTGGAAATTACCTAAGAAGTTACGATCTTAAGAATGTCAGCGCCGTAGGTTTGGACTTTTTTAGAGCCAAAGCCGGGAACTTTTAAAAGCTCCGCTTCTGTTTGCGGTTTTAGGCCGGCGACGGCCTGCAAATGTTTATCGTGGGCGATGATAAATGGAGCTGTCGCCTGCTTTTGCGCCAATTTATAGCGCCATTCGCGCAGGCGCTCGAACAGCTCGGGATCGGGCGGCGACAGGCTGCTGGCTTCGGCCGCATCTTTGGCCTGCTTCTCTATTTGCGCTTCGGTTGCGCCGCTGGCCTCATCGGCCTCCCACTGTTTTATATGCTCGGCGTGTGCCTCTAGCGCCGCTTGGCTTTTGGCGCGCAAATCGGTGTCGATTTCCCTGGCCTGCTGGCTTACGCGCAGCGCCATGCCGTTAAGCCCGTCCAAAATGAGGTGCTGCAGCGACTTTACCCGCGACAGCGCAACATATCCCATACCCTCTACGAATGCCCGTGACAGGTCGATACGCGCGGCGTCCAATGTCATACCTTGGCTTTTGTGGACGGTGATCGCCCAGGCCAGCCGCAGCGGGACCTGGCTAAGCTCTGCGCGGCGTTTGTCGCCGTCCATCAGCTCCCAGCTTTCGGGCTTCATTGTGACAGTGCGGCCACTTACCAAATCAACTACCGGGTAGCCGGTGGTTGGCTCAAAATCCACCACCGTGCCCAGGCTGCCGTTGGCGTATTTGCGATCGGGCGCATTTTTTATACACATCACGACCGCGCCTTTTTTAAGCCGCAAGACTTCGGGAGCCAGGCAGGAATTGATTAACTGTTCGATGTAGCGCTTGCTGCCGCGTGTTTCCATTTGATACTCACGCAGCTCGGTGTCCAGTTCGTCCAGTTGCCGCTGGTTGGCTATTTCGACATCTACATTAACGGTCAACAATTGTGTTTTTGTGGCGAACGGATCATCTACGGCTTGTGAACGGGCTTGCAAAGCATCGAGTTGGCTACGCGTTAACACACCTTTACGAATGCCGTTTAGAATATCAGCATAATCTTGGTCATTGGACTGACGGTACTGCTTTTCTAGGTAGCACACGGCAAAGTTCCCCTGCCGCCACACATCGGAACCGGTAACAAACCCGCCCTGGCGCGAACCTCTGCGGTTAACGGGCGGCAGCTGAAAAAAATCACCGCACAGCACTACCTGCAAGCCGCCAAACGGCTCCACATTGTCGCGCACACCGCGTAAAATTTCGTCTATCATATCCAACCTAAAATCGTGCAGCATGCTTATTTCGTCAACTACCAGCAAGCTGGCTTTGCGGATAAGCTCCTGGCGCGAGCTGCTAATTTTGGCAATGGCGTTCTTGTCCAGAACGTCCTGCACTCCAATGCCCGACCACGCGTGGATGGTCGCGCCGTTCAGATGAGTGGCCGCCAGGCCGGTGGTAGCCGTTACCGCCACACTTCTGCCCCGCTTTTTGGCACGGCGGATAAACTTGTTTAGCACGTAGGTCTTGCCTGTGCCAGCGGCACCGGTTAGCAGTACCGACCTGCCCGATTCCAAAATCGCTAGAGCTTGATCTTGTGTCATGTTCCGCCAGTATATCGCTTGTTGATTGCGGCCGGCAAATCAATCTAGCGTGGTCACCTTGGAAATGTCGCAGTAGTCGCTAACCTCGCCTTCATCGGCTTGTAACATGGCAAGTTTGTGTACGGCTGATTTAGCAGGGTCAGGCAACATATCGAACCAGCACACGCCGTAATATGTCTGCTCTTTTTCGGGAGCGTGGATGTACGCCCAGTCCTGGTTTTGGGAAATTTGGTTTGGCGTGCGCAGGTCATATACGCCAAAATCGACAAAGATATTTTCCTGTTCCGGAAGGCCAACGGCTGTTGCAATAACCTCGCCCGCCTTAAACATCGGCCCGTTTTCTATAGGCAGACCCCTAGTATCACCTTCTTTTGGTTCGGCCGCGGTTTCGGCTACGGCCTGCAAGTCATGGCTCAGCGTAGACAAGTGGTCAAACCGCAGCATAATCCCGCAAGAGTTGGTAAATGTTGCCAGATATTGCAACTCGCCGCCTTCCAGGTAACGCGTCAGGCCGGTAAGCTGCGCATCCATCGGAAGCCGTACTGATATGTCGCTTGCCTTGCTACCATCAAACCGAAAGCCGCCATGGGCTTTATAGTGATTGCCTCTGTACTGACCCGGGAATAACAATGACGAAACCAAGGCGGCATCGACGGGTGTATAAGGAAAGACAAGCGGGTCGGGACAAGTTGGCGGAGTTGCGCCTGCCTGCCAGTCGGAACCGTCAAAGTTCCACGTAACGTTTGACGAACCCTCGTTGCTGTTATTGTTTTTCGCTAACACGAACCAAGCGCCAAGTCCAAGCAACATAACCACAACTAGAATTATAACTGCCTCTAGCGCAGTAAAACCTCGTTGCCTCATTACCCCTACTGCCATTAGCTTTATGGTACACCGCGTCTGCCGGGATTACTAGATACTAGGGCAACTTGGTTGACTTTAAGTATAGGTAATGGCTCCTTTGGGCTGGCGTCAGATGCTCTATAGCGTAACGGAGTGTTGTGCGCGGCATGGTAGCCGCATGTTTGTCTAAAAACTTCATCAGTTCGCCGTGGCCGGACTTTTTACCCACCTCGCGCAGCTGCCAGCCCACGGCTTTCTGGATTAGGTCTTCGCTGTCGTGCAGCAACAGCTCGGCCAGTTTAAGCGTAGTCGAGGGGTCGCCTTGCCGCACGTACCAAAAGGCGCTTAACATGCCGGTGCGGCGCTGCCACAAATTTGTACTCTTTGCCAGCTTAAACAGCAGCTTTCGGTTGGCTTGCTCTTCGTGCGGACCAATGATGTACGGCGCGCTGCTGTCTACGATATCCCAGTTATTAACCCGCCCGCTGAACACATTTTTTACATATAGGTCAAAAATATCGTCGCGTTTCTTTTTATCATTCCGCGCGGTTTTGTACTGGTTAACCAGCAGTATCACCGCCCCTAAACGATGATCGTGGATGGGACTGTCTAGCAGTTTTTGCACTTCGCTGAGCGGCAAGTCCTTAAAATCTTTACAAACCAGCCGGGTCTTTGGGACAGTCGCACCCAAAAACTCATCGGTATCTCCCCCGACCTTAAAAAACCGCTTAGCTAGCGAGGCGCGCTCTTTGTTCTCGTACTTCGATAGAGCCTGAATAAACTCGTCGGCCGTCATAGCTTTACTATAACCTGTTAGGCGCCTGCACTTAACATATCCTCTGGGTTGGTTGGTTTTAGCGGGCGTTTGCGGATAATTTCGTAGCGCTCGCCTGTTAGGCTGGATTCCATGTAGTCGTCGTTTAGCAAATTGACGAATTTGTTGATGTCTTTTTGGTTCATGATAATTATGGCACCGGCGTCATCTTCCATAAGGTCGAGGCCGAGCTCTTCGGCGTGATCCATTATCTGCTCTTGCTTGAGTTCCCCCGTAATTTCGATGTTTTGCAGCTTGTTGATGAGCGGTTTGTTGCCGGCCACCACCTTTTGCAGGTCAAGATCGTCGGCGAAGCTCAATTTGTACAGCTCCTCGATTTGGCGCACCTTCTTTTCGGCAATGGCGTTTTTCCGCGCGTCGTAACCAAACAAACGATCGAGTTTGGATTGGTTAAATACGTACAGGTCTTGGTCGAGCACCAGCATGTGCGCCTCATGCGGAATCTTCAGCGCCGCCGCCTCGAAGGCTTTAAAAATCTTGCCGTGTACCATCCATGTACCCTGACCTTTTAGCATTTGGCCGCCGCTTATAGCCTTTACGATATAAAACGGCTTGTCCATTTTAGGGTGGCTCACGCGCACCAGCGCGCCCTTAAGGCGCCTTAGGTCGTGCTCTTCCTCAGTAAACACTTCGATCTCGTGCTCCTGCGTGCGAATCCAGTGCATCACCTCGCGAAGTTTTTCGACCTTTTTCCAGCGCACGCGTTGCAACACGCCCTGCTCGGCTTCGCCGTCGCTGTAGTCGCGCACTACCAGGCCGTTTTCGGCACCATCCAACACTTGCTCGATGGTGTTGTCGGTAAACAGTGGCTGCATCTGGCCGGCCAAGCTCTGGTCGGTCTTGGTGCGGTACACCACGTTATTTTTGTTGATCCAAAACAGCTCAAGCGCCAGGTCTTCTTTGTACTCGATAAGGTTATTCGCCCAGGCAAATACATCGCTTTCCTGGTAATCGTCCTCCGGCTCGGCCAGAATATTAGTCGGCGGCATTTCTACGCCAAGATCGTTCTTTAGCTCCGCAATTGTTTCGACTTCTGGTTTGTGTTCGATAGTTTCAGACTTTTCAGCCATGTTGCCATTTTACACCGACACACACAAAAAAACTGCTGTAAAAAGTAACTTTAGGAATGATCAATTAATAGCCACCGACCTTCGGAAACTACCTTCGGTGATTTGCCGTCTTCTATCATTATGCCGGTTTGGTCGTCTACCAGATAAATTGGCTTTTTTATTACGGCGTAGACCTTACGCATGGACTCTTCGGTGAGGTTCTCGTACTTCGGCGCGGGCTTGTGCCAGTGCGGACGGAACAAAAAGTCTGTGTATCCAAGGGTTTTTGGCGAGATTTGACTGGCTGGCGCATTGGGATCGTTTAGATTTAGCTCGTACTTGCCGCCCTCGACGGCCATGCTGGCGGTGTTAAGCCCGGCAGTCATGACCATACTGCCGGCACTGACGCCCACATACACTTTAGTTTCTAGCAGCTTGGGCATGGCGTCAAACAAGCCGGCCTTTTGCATCCAATAACTTAAGAAACCGGCATTGCCGCCGCCGACCATAATAACGTCGGCGTTTTCGATAACTGGCCACCACAGCTTTTTGTCCCAACTAGCTTTTACCGCAATATCTAGTAGCCGAAACTCCTTCCAGCCCATCCTATGCGCTTCGTAAATATCATTCACCAGCCAGCCCATGTCGCCTGCCGCACCGCTGTACGATGTTGGGATAAACACAAAGTTACATTCTCCGGTCGGCTTGCCAAGCATTTGCCTCAAAGCATCGCGCAACGATTCGTTCGACAATCCGCTGGATGTTAAAAGCAGTTTCATTGGTTTTCTACGTCGCCATACTTTCGGCGATATCTTTCAATAAGACACGCTGTTGCTCGGCGGTGTCGCGGTTGCGGACGGTTACGGTGCTGTCTTCTAGGGTTTGGAAGTCGATGGTTATGCAGTGTGGGGTGCCGATTTCGTCTTGGCGGCGGTAGCGTTTGCCGATGTTGCCGTTGTCGTCCCACATCACGTTGCCTAGTTCTTTTTGAAGCATTTGGTAGACTTCGTGGGCTTTGGTTGCTAACTCCGGCTTGTTTTTGAGAAGTGGACTAACGCAGGCTTTTACTGGCGCTAAGTCTTTTGGCAGCTTGAGGAACACGCGCTTTTCGCCGTTTAGTTCGTCCACTGTGTAGGCTTCGGACAGCGTGGCCAACAGCATGCGGTCCAATCCGAATGTCGGCTCGATGACATGAGGAATGAACTTTTCGTTGCTACCCTTTACGGTGTATTCCATGTTTACGCCGGAATGTTTTTGGTGATTGCTCAGATCGAAATCGGTGCGGTACGCGATGGCGCCGATTTCTTTGGTGCCAAACGAAAAGTCGTACTCGAAATCGATGGTGCGCTTGCTGTAGTGTGCGCGGTCTTCGGCCGGCACCTCCAGCTCGTGGATTTTGGCGCGGTCGAGGCCTAGCAAATCGATCCACTCGTAAAACTGCTTGTGCAATTTTTTAAACTCTTCTTCCCAGTTATCTGGTCTAATAAAATATTCAAATTCCATAAGGCTAAACTCGCGCACGCGAAAAATGAACTCGCGCGGGCTAATCTCGTTGCGGAAAGTCTTGCCGGATTGCGCCAGCCCGAACGGCAAATCGGGGTACAAACTGTCGACGACGTTTTTGTAGTTAACGAACATTCCTTGCGCAAGTTCCGGGCGGAGATACGACTTGCTTGAATCGTCCTGGATCGGTCCGACAAATGTATCGAACATCAGGTTAAAAACGCGGACTTCGCTTAGCTCGTTACCGTCCGGACTGGTAATGCCCTTTTCGCGGATAACCCGGCTCATTTGCTCAAGGGTCATGGATTCCGGGTTTTGGACGCCGTTTTCTTCTAGCAAATGGTCGGCGCGGTAGCGCTTTTTGGTCTTTAAGTCCTCTACCAGCGGGTCGGCAAAACCGGCGCCGGTATGGCCGCTGGCCTGCCACACTTTTTGGTTCATCAAAATGGCGGTATCCAGCCCAAACATGTCGGCGCGGCCATCCACAAACATTTTCCACCATGCTTGCTCTATGTTGCGCTTGAGCGCTGTGCCCAACGGGCCGTAGTCCCAGGTACCGGCCAGTCCGCCGTAAATGTCGGAGCCTTGGTAAATAAATCCTCGCCGCTTGGCCAGGCTGGCAATGTCTTCTAGTGTTGGGCTGTTCATCTTGTTTCTACCTCTTCTACTCTTGGTGGTTCGCGCAATATGCGAATGTATTTATACTTGTAGCGCTGCGCGCGGGCTTGCATAATTTGGCCTGCCACCCACTTTGGATCGAGCATGGTGCTAGTGTCGCGGTCGGGGCGGTACTTCCAGAACGGCGTGTTCATGCCCGCTGGCGCGGCTACCATTACTTTTGCAATCCGGCCATCCTCGGCCATGGCGTTTGTAAAATGCCCTGCCCCAGCTTTGACAAAGTTGTAAATCGGCTCGAGCTGGCGCGGCGTCCACTGCGAGGTGGACGTAATGGTGATGAGTTCCGGCAAATCGGCCTGTTTTTTAAGCAAGGCTCGGAGGCCGTATACGAGGCTGCGGCCGCCAACATTCAGCATGTCTTCGATTTGTTTGTCGGAAAGGTCGGTAACGCGCCCTTCCTGATAAAATCCGGCTGCGTGCACCAATAAGTCAATCTTTGGCAAAGACTGGGTTAACTTCTCTATATCTTGCACCATTTTCGCGCCCGACAAGTTGAGCTGATGAAATGTTAGCTCTTTTACTTTGGGATCTGTGCGGCCGGTAACATGCACCGCGTAGCCGCCAGCGGCCAGTTGTTTAGCCATCTGTAGCCCCAGCCCCGAGCTTCCACCGATGATAAGTGCATTCATGTTAGCCGTAATTATACGCGAAGAAAGGTTGTGCGCATAGTGTGTACAAGGGGGGCGATGGCTGCCAAAAACTCGGTGCTGCCCTGCACCTGCGATAGTGTTTTAGCCGAATAGGGCGATACAGCTAAGCGCAAGAACTTTATGTGTCCGGCGCCGAATCGTCCGTGTTCGGACGGCGCAAATGCGACTTGCTCAAAACTAAAGTCGTACATTTTGTCGGCTTGTAAGCGATAGCCTTGCGTGTCGAGCTGCAAGTTAGGTTCGTGGCCGCTTAGACGCAAAAGCTGGGCAAAAAACCACAGTCGGGCGAGGTCGGGC
This sequence comes from Saccharimonadales bacterium (SeqCode), assembly GCA_050730855.1. GTDB lineage: Bacteria > Patescibacteriota > Saccharimonadia > Saccharimonadales > UBA4665 > DASRJJ01. The sequence continues at coordinate 191,480 of JBOHNU010000001.1, forward strand.
GCTACGACTGGATCATTCAGCGCCTCAAACGCCTGCTCTAGCAGAGAGAAATATGACGACTCTGGCTCGTCCTCGGTGTTTTTGTGAAGCATTTTGATTAGCTCGTAGCCGAGCATGGTGCGGTCGAGGTCTTGCACAATGTTGGCGTAGTGCTTTTCCAGCCGCGCCGAAACCAGTGTGCCTACTTCGCCTCTGCCCCGTATGAACGTGATATCACTTGTGCTAAACAGTTCGATACCGCCGGCTAGCTTGGATTTAACACGGCGCACGCCTTTGGCCAGCAGGCTCAGCTTACCTTGGTCGGGTGTGAGCAGCGTAAGTATGCGGTCGGCCTCGCCGTAATCGGTACGCCGAAGTACTATGGCGCGGGTGACGGTTTGCTTCATGCGGCTACTGCCGCCAGTTCGCGCCGCACTGCTTCGTGCAGTTTTGCAAGTGATGTCTGCGGTTTATACAGCAGCGAAACAACTCCAAAATCCCTTCGAAGCGGCGGCTCCACAGCCGCCACTCGGCTGGGCGGAACTAGGGTATTCAGAATAACCGGTATCTGCTGCCACTCCACGTAGGAGCGGAACTCGTGCAGAAAAGCAATGCCGTTGTGCTGCACCAGCTGCATTTCTAGGATTACAATATCCGGCTGGGCGTCATCGGCCGCGTCTATACCGGCTTGCGCTGTCGTAACACATGACACCTCGTAGCCTTGGTTACAAAAATAACGACGATAAACGTCCGCCAGCACGGTGTTGGGTTCGATACATAATATTCTTTTCATGAGTACAAATTTTATTCACCTACACAAAGGCCAGCTGCTTGCTTGGCTGGAAGGTTGCCGCCAAACCTATCGCCTTCTTATGGCGCCCCACTCGCAACCGTGTCGACATAGATTGCAAAATGGTGTCGGCCACAAACATCCCGGCGCTGCTCCCCGCGCTTAAAGAAGTGAGTGGCTGAGCGGCTTTCGGCCGCAGCCCCAACGCCCGCCGCCAATGCCCTGCTTCTACCTCTGAATCACGAGTATATATACCAGCCACCAAGCCATGAGGCGTCCGGTGAACAGCACAAATCAGAAAGCGCCGGGCTTTACCCGGACTCTGAGCGGCCGCGGCTTCGACCATGTCGTAACCCAGGCTGGACAGCGCCGCTTGCAAACCTCGCTGATTAGCCATAACGGGGCCGTACCTGCCGTCCACACGCACTTCTATGTCCACCTGGCTATCGCGCGCCAGATAGTACAGCTTGTGCGCCAGGCCGGTAAGGGCGGAGGCAAGTGAAACCGGCTCCAGCTCAAGATTTTTTTGACCCTGCGCCAGTGCCAAACCCAGCAAATAGCAATCCACTAGGTTGAGCGCGGCGGCGGCCTGCACCTGCATAGCGTCCAGGTCTTTTGGCGCCGCGCCGCCAAGCGCCTGCCCCAGTTCTGCCTGGCGCGCGATAGTCGTAAGCGGCACCTTTAGCTGCTCGGCCATCGACCGCAACACATCGGTCGATGCGCCAGCCACCAAACTTGCAGTTTGCACATCACCTCCTTTTTACCCAGTATAGCATCCCTATCAAGGCGGCAGGATGACTGGCTATGGCGCGAAGGTCAGATTTGGAAGTATCGTGTTGTCGAAGTCGGCCAAAAACTGATCGGTTTCGGTCCAGACTTTGAGGGTCACGTTTCGCAAAGGGAAAAGCACCATATTGCCCCGTTTGTTCGATTCAATTTGGCCGCTAACCCGAGAGCCTATCACGCCCGGCACTTTCGGCAGAGTATACGGGGACACTGCCACCTCGCCAGCCTGTACGCCGGACGAAAAGCCGGTTAACACTTGATCGTAAGGCTGTTCGACAATCTCGATACGAAGCGCAAAAACACTTGTAGCAGCATCAACATTGGGCACAACATCCGGGTGAAAGTACGCATCTAGCGGCGTCCCGCTCCGTGAAGTGCCAGTCACCGCGTAAGCACTCCAGGTTTTGGGGTACTGCACCGTTACGCCGCCAAAATCAGCAGAGCCAACAAACGTTTTTAGCGGATTTTTGGCTTCTTCGGCGTATTTTGCGGCTTCTTCGACCTGCGTGGCCGCGCGGGCTTCTTCGGCGGCTGCCGCGGCTTTTTGGTCGCTGTTATCTTTGTAGTCTTGCCGTTGCATAAACGCCCACGTCCCAAACCCGGCGGCGGCTACCAGCAGCAAGGCTACAACTACAAGCGATGCCAATAAACCGCGACTTCTTTGTTGCGGGTATCCGCCATTTTGGGGATAGTATTGAGCCATATTGCTCATGGTATCTAAGTTTGCCGCCGCCCGCAAGCCTAAGAGCCAACTAACGGTAATCGTATAAAAAAACGCCGTCGCGCTGCCGGGCTGACTTTTTGCCCGGAATAGCAAATGCAAAGCTAACCAGCCGTACAGGGCGCAGCACATGAGCACGGATATGACCGTCTAGCTTAGCCATCTGGCGCGGAATCATAAATGTAAAGATCCCTTGTGCTTCCGGCCACCTGACCCGAAAGTAATCCCCCCACAAAATACGCACCTGGTTGCGATAGCGCCACGTTGCAAGCCGTGCCACCAGCACAAGTAACGGGTTAAGCTCGATCCCGACAACCCGCCAGCCGCGTTGCGCCGCGGCAAGCAGCACGCGGCCGTCGCCACATCCAAGCTCCAGCATCGTTTGCCCCGGCTCCAGCGCCAGTAGATCGAGCGCCGCCTGGATGTGTTTTTTTCTAGTTGGCAGGTACGGCGGACCGAATAACAGGACAAATCCAAACGCCAGTACAACCGCCACGAACGCCAGCCACAGCAAGCTCATTACACGCCGCGCTTTAGTTTGGTGAGCTTATTTTCGGCGGCCTGCAAGTACTTTTCTAGCCGGGCTACTAGCTGCGTGCCTTCTTCGTACAGTTTGACCGCTTCGTCTACCCCTACGTCAGGCTGTTGTAGTTTGGCGAGCACGCTGTCTAGCTTGGCTCTCAATGTTTGGTAGCTTTCACTCATGTCTTTATTGTAACCTGTTTGACCGTTGCTTGCAGAGCGGCGTCGGCCAACTCGATATCTATGCTCTCACCCGGACTGAGCTGCGTACCATTTCGAACGACGCTGCCGCCTTTTCGTACTAGCGCGTAGCCGCGCGCCAAAGCCTGCCGCGGGTTAAACGCATCAAGCAGATCGGACTTGGCGCGTAGCCGCCGGTTCGCCTCATCAACCTGTCGCTCCACGGACTGCAAAATATGAGTGGATGACCGCTGCAATTGCTGGCGGGCATGCGCCATGCGCTGGCGAGCCGATTGCGCGGCGTGCTCAAGCTGGGCTTGCACGTGGCGTCGCACCGCCTTGCGATCCGGCACCAGCATTTCCGCAGCGTTGCTGGGCGTGCTGGCGCGCTGGTCGGCAGCGAGTTCGGCCAACGAAACGTCGGCCTCGTGGCCAATGGCCACCAGAGTCGGAATACGGCTGGCAGCGACGGCGCGCGTAACTTGCTCGGTGCTAAAAGTCTGCAAATCCTCAGCGCTGCCACCACCCCGCGTGACTACCAGTACATCCGGCTGTACCGACAGCTGCGTAAACTGTTCAATCGCCTGCACGATTTCGCCTGCAGCCGGGTCGCCTTGCACCTGCACGTCGGCCAGCTGCACTTTTACGCCGCCCCACCGCGCGTTCAAAATCTTAATAAAATCGCGGAAGGCTGCCGACTCGGCTGACGTAATTAACCCTACGGTCGCTGGCGGGTATGGCAGCGGCCGCTTGCGCCCGGGGTCAAATAAACCCTCGGACTTTAACTTGGTTTCCAAAAGCGCCGCCGCCTTTTTTATCGCCCCCTCGCCCACAGGCTTTATCGACAGAGTGTTAACACTAAAACCAAACTGCGGGTGCAGGCGCGGCGCGCCCTTTACCGCCAATAACATGCCGTCTTGCAAGGGTCCGGGCAGTTGGTATACCGTGCCGAAAAACCGCACCGTCGATGCCTCGTCTTTTAAGTCAAAATACACCCAGCGGTTTTTGCTCACCCGAAAGTTGGCCAGCTCGCCCGTAATGGTGACATTCGGGTATGCATACTCCAGCGTCTGGTTGCAGACGGCCACAAATTCGCTTACGGTCAGCGTTACATCATTCATGATGGCGCCGCAAGGCGGCCTCTTGCACATGGTTCCTATTAACCGTACGGTGATAGAGCACATAGCCCGGTATGGCCTGGATAACCGTGCTGATTACGCGGTACATCACCGTCACCGGCAGGCTAAGCGCCGCCGGCACGCCAGCCGCCGCCAACACGCCGGTCATCAGCGCTTCGTAGATACCTATACCGCCCGGCAGCACCGAAATCAGCCCGGCAAAATTAGCCACGGAGTACGCCAAAATAATCGCCCCCAGGTTTATCCAGGCGTCGAATGCAATATACACCACGTAAATCGACAACACGGCCGTAACGTTAAGCAGCAGCGCCCACAAAAATGTGCTGCGCAGCTGCCGGTAGTTTGACTCAATCGTTTTGTAGTTTTCGTGCAGATCGCGCACTATGCCCTCGGCGCGCGCCGTGCTTATTGTCTCGGGGTGTTTGCTCCGGAAAAAATGCACCACTTTATTTACTGTATTAGTAATAAAAGTAAACGTGGCGTGGATCCGCGTCTCCGAACGCAAAATCATAAGGAAAGCGAACGTGCCAACTACCAAAAGCGTCGATATAGAGCCAGCCACCAAAATAACCAAGTCGTTTGCCTGCCCGCCAATAGCCATCATCAAAAGGCCGATAACCAGCAAAATCTCGAACGAGCCAAACACAATCAGCAGCCGGATCATCTGCACCAAGCTCGCCCGCGTGCCGCTAATATCCTGCCCGCGCATCCGGACGCCGAAATACGAAATACCGGACACGCCGCCGCTCGGGAACACCATATTCACAAAGTTAAGTTCCAGCGCCACCCTAAACAAAAAGCCGTATTTCAGTTTGTTCCCCAGCAGGCCAAACAAGTCCTGATAAATCTTGGCCTGCGCGTGGTAGCCCACTAGCGTTAGCGGAATCAAGAGCAGCAGCATCCAAGCATGGACCCGCCTTAGGTTGTTGAACGTATCAATAATCTGGCCACGGATAGCAACCAACAGCACCACTAATGCCAAAATGGTTACAGCGGTTACAATAACCCGCCAATTACGTCCAAAAAAGGAGTTTTTGCCCATTACAAGGTATAATAAACGTATTCGTCATGACACACAAAAGTTTGTTTATTTTGGGCAGGCAGCCGGCGCTCGGACGTGCCGAGTTAGAGAGCCTGTTTGGCGCCGAAAATCTCGAGCCTGTTGGCGAGCGCGCGATTGGCTGCACCCTGCCCTGGGAAGACATTCCGTTTGACCGCCTAGGCGGGAGCGTACGCTTGGCAAAGCCGCTTGGCGTTTTGCCCGCTTTTGAGTGGCGTGATATCGCGCGGCGGCTGGCCAAGGTGGTGCGTCAGCAGATCGATCTCTTGCCCGAAGGTAAAGTCAAACTCGGCCTGAGCGTATTCGGCCTGCAAGTCCGACCGCAACAACTGGTTGCCACCGGGTTGGAGCTAAAAAAAATCTGCCGTGTCGCCGGGCGCTCGGCGCGCCTTGTACCAAACACAGAGACGGAGTTGTCTAGCGCCCAGGTGTTGCACAACCAGCTGGATGGCGAACTGGGGCTGGAGCTACTTATCCTTCGCGCGGGCGGCCGGATTTACCTTGCCCAAACCAAAAAAGTCCAAGATATCGAAGCCTACTCTCGGCGCGACCAAAACCGCCCCAAACGCGACGCGCGGGTAGGTATGCTGCCGCCAAAACTGGCACAAATTATCGTTAACCTCGCCACCAGCTCCTTGCCTGCCTCGGATAAAACAATTGTTTTAGACCCGTTCTGCGGCACCGGTGTAGTACTGCAAGAGGCGCTATTGATGGGCTACGGCGCGTACGGCACCGACCTAGAGCCGCGCATGATCGACTACACACAGAAAAATCTGGAATGGTTAGGCGCTGTACAGCCGGCTAACAACTACACACTCGAGGTTGGCGACGCTACATCGCACGAGTGGCAGCACCCCTTTGCGGCCGTCGCCTCCGAAACCTACCTCGGCCGGCCGCTTAGCGCTTGGCCGGGCAGCGAAACTTTGCAAAACCTTATCGCTACCTGCAACACCGTTATCAAAAAGTTCTTGGGCAACATTGCCGGGCAAATTCCGTCTGGCACTCGCCTTTGTTTGGCGGTGCCTTTATGGAAAAACCCGAACGGCAAAAATCACACCCTACCCTTCCTTGACCATCTGGGGGAAATGGGCTATAATCGAGTTAGTTTTGAGCATGCTGAGGCGTCGGAATTGGTCTACTTTAGGCCAGAACAAATCGTTGCCCGCCAGCTGCTAGTAATAACAAGGAACTAGAGTAAAGTATGTCACACGTCAAAGCTGGCGGTACCGCCAAAAACGTCCACGATAGCCCCGGCCAGCGGCTGGGCGTCAAGCTGTACGGCGGCCAAAAAGTTAGCACCGGCCAGGTTATTGTCCGCCAAGTTGGCATGACTAAGCGCGCTGGCAAAGGCGCCAAAGTTAGCCGCAACTATACCATCCACGCCGCGCGCGATGGAGTTGTAACCTACAAAACCCGCAAAGTCCGCCGCTTCACCGGCAAATCTGTCCGCCGCGTCGAAGTAACTGTTGAGTAGTAGCAAACGTTTAAAATAAACCGAACACTGCCAGTGTCCTGTTTTAACTGCCTATCCTATTACCTGGACTAACGTGGGAACTTTTGAGTATAAGTGTCAATTTCAGCGAAGGGCAAGAAATCGCTCCCCGCTTGTCCATGCTCCGTTCCGGTGTAAGTAACTCCGTTAACGAATGTAACGTTCTCTGGGCTATACGATCCGAGCACCACACCGCCAACCCCTGCAGCTCTTGCAGGGCTTACCTCGACTTTAATTGGATTAGTTTCGTGACCAATTGTATACTGTTGCGCCTTAACCATAATGTCTAACTATATACTAAAACATCTAAAAGTCAACAGTTTGCAACTCCTAAAGTATGCCGAGATGTTTCTTTATTCGGGTTATTACGTCGGTTATTACTACTTGGGATTTTACGAGGTAATCGTCGACGCCGAGTTCTTCGGCGCGTTTTTTATCGCTTTCTTGGCTGAGCGCGGTGAGTACGACGATTTTTACGCTGCTGCCTTCGGACGAGTTGCGCAAAATGTCTAGCACATCAAAACCGCTGACTTTAGGCATCATTACATCTAGCAAGATAAGGTCAGGCTTAAAACTGACGGTGGCCGCCAGGGCTTCCTCGCCGTTCGACACGCGCTTAACATCAAAGCCTTCGGCTTGCAGCCGAACCAGATAAACGCCGGCCAGCGCATCGTCATCTTCAACAAACAAAATGCGCTTTGGTTTGGCGCTGTCATTCTTATCCATATACACCTACGCTACCGTAACCGGTTTATTTTTGCAAGCAAGCACTGATGAAGCCGTCAAACATTGGGTGCGGTCGGTTGGGGCGCGACTTAAACTCTGGATGGAATTGGCTGGCCACAAAGTACGGATGGTCGAGAGCCTCGATCATTTCGACCAAGTGGCCGTCTGGGCTGAGGCCGACCGCGCGGATGCCCCAATCTTCGTATTGGTCGCGGAAGTCGTTGTTGCATTCGTAGCGGTGGCGGTGACGCTCCAAAATCTTGGTAGTTTTGTACGCCTTGGCGACCTTGCTGTCTTTGGCAATTACGCACGGGTAATCACCTAAACGCATAGTGCCGCCGGTGTTCTCCAACCCGTGCTGGTCGGCCATGGTGTGGATGACGATATGCTTGGACTTTGGGTCAAGCTCGCTGGTTGTCGCATCTTTAATACCGGCGTTGCGTGCTGCGGCAATAACGCCCATTTGCAGCCCCAGACAAAGGCCGATGTACGGTACTTTGTGCTTTAGTGCGTACTGCGCGGCCTTGATTTTTCCCTCCAGCCCGCGCTTGCCAAAACCGCCGGTCACTACAATTCCATCAAGACCGGCAAGCTGTTTGGAAATGTCAGCGTTCGGCTTGTCGTATTCTTCAGCGTCTATCCAATCGATCTTTAGCTTTGCGCCGTTCCACCAGCCCGCGGCCTTTAGAGCCTCGAACACACAAAGGTAGGCGTCATAGTTGTCCATATATTTGGCCACTACACCGATGTTTACAATTTTGCTAAAGTCTTTTTTGGAGCGCTCAACGGTTTCCCGCCATCCCCTTAGGTTGGGTTTTGACGTCTTTAGACTCAACTTTTTGGTTATTACATCGGCGATGCCGGTATCTTCCAGCGTTAATGGCACTTCATAGATGCTTTCGGCGTTGGGCAGCAGCGCAATCGCCTGTTCTTCGACGCCGCAGAACAGGCTGAGCTTGCCGAGTATGCCCTTGCCCGTGGGCGCTTGCTCGCTGCGGGCGACCAGGATGTTAGGGGTAATGCCGAGCCCGCGCAGCTCGCGTACGGAGTTTTGCGCCGGCTTGGTTTTGGTTTCTTGACTGGCGGCCAGGTAGGGCATGTACACAACGTGGACGTACAAGCAGTTTTGCAAACCTTTGCGCATTCCGAACTCGCGGATGGCCTCTATGAACGCCTGGCCTTCCAGGTCGCCGACGGTGCCGCCGATTTCGACAATGTGTACGTCAAAACCCTGGCCAGCGTCCTCTATAAACTGCTGAATAGCGCCAGTGAGATGTGGCACAATCTGCACATCCTCGCCCTCGTAACGGCCGGCGCGCTCGTCCTCGATAACTTTTAATAAAACCCGGCCGCTCATAAGCGAGCTGGTTTGAGTCAGTTCTTCGTCGATAAATCGCTCGTAATGGCCAAGGTCGAGGTCGGTCTCGGCTCCGTCTTTGGTTACAAAACATTCGCCGTGCTCGCGCGGGTTGAGCGTACCGGCGTCGACATTGAGGTAGGGGTCGCACTTTTGGAGATTAACGCGGAGTCCGCGGGCCTTTAAGAGGTTGGCGATCGAGGCGGCCGTGATACCCTTTCCTAATCCAGAAAGCACACCACCCGTCACAAATACATATTTAGTCGCCACTTCTCACCTCTTTAAAGTACTTAGGTACTAGGAAATACTACCCTAATGCTTTTTGGATTGCAAGCGGAACTTTAATGAACCCGTTTCAAATCCCCAGTCTGTTCACTGTAGGAAGTTAATAGCGGCGTCTTTTTGCGGATCGCGGCTGGCCTTGTAGTCCTCGTCGGTCAGACCAACCTCTTGTTCGGGGCTGATACCCATTTTGTCGATGTTTTGACCGTGTGGAGTGTACCAGCGGGCTACCGTGACTTTCAGCTCCGCTCCGCCCCGGAACTTCTTAAGTTCCTGCACGCTCCCTTTGCCGTACGTTTTGGTGCCGATGAGCGTGGCAGCTTTGTGGTCTTTGAGGGCGCCGGCTACGATCTCGGAAGCGCTGGCGCTGCCCTCACTTATTAACACAACCGTGGGCACGCCGCGCAAAATGTCGTTGCCGGTGGCGTGGGCGGTGTTGGTAACCTCGCCGCCGCGTTTTTGCTGTAAAATAGTCTCACCTTTGGGCAGCCACAGGCTGGCGACATCTATAGAGGCATCGAGCAGCCCGCCGGGGTTGCCGCGCAGATCGAGCACCACCGCTCGCACGCCCTTTTGCTTGAACTCTTTGGCCGCTGCGGCCGCGAGCTGGCTGGTGTCTTCACCAAACTGGGCGATCTGCAAGTACCCTATATTGCCGTCGAGTATCTCGCTGGTAACACTCGGGATAATAATATCGGCGCGCGTAATTTTAAAGGTAAGGTCTTCGCTCTTGTCGCGCAGCACCCGCAGCTCGACCTCCGTCCCTTTAGGTCCACGGATTTTGCCGACCGCTTCGTCGATTCTCATGCCGATGGTTGACTCGCCATTTATGCTGGCGATGATGTCTTTTGGCCGCAAGCCGGCTTTTTCGGCCGGAAAACCAGCAATCGGCGACACGATAATTAAATTGCCGTCGTCGTCCTGGCCAAGCTCCGCGCCGATGCCGCTGAACGTACCGTTCAGTTGGTCTTGAAACTCCTTGGCCTCTTCTTCATTTAGGTAAACGGTATAGGGGTCGCCCGTGGCTTCGGCCAGCCCTGCCTTTAGGCCGTCTAGCAGTTTTTGGGCGTCCAGCTCGCCGTCGTAGTTCTTTTTAAGCGCGTCGTACAACTCTTCGACACTCGAGTAGTCAAGGTCGGCCGGCAGCCCGGCATTCTGACCAGAGGTTTGCGAAAACCAGATCCGGCCGCTGCCTACACCGATACCAAGCAGAAAAACCAATAGCGCAGCAAACGCCACACTCATAATTTTTATAAATCCTGCTTTTTGCTGTTTCTTCTGAACCGACGGACGATCTGACGAGTGTTCTTGCACCTGAAAAACCCCTTGCGCTTAATTTATTTGTTCAATTATAACCCAGGTTCGAGCCGACTACCAACTTACGAACGTAAGCGAGTATGTCCGGCCAGTCGGGCTGCGGTACTGGCCGTCACCCACCTTTTCGAAGGTGCTGGTATCGTACTTGCCGGTTCCGGCGCGGTTGTAGTCGCTAAGTGTTATAGACTCATCGCCGTGTACTTGCTCTACATAAAGCACGTGGCCGTAGGTGCCAGAATTGCTCACGGCGGTGTCACCCGAGCTGGGCGAGCTATCTACCTGCCTGCCTAGCCCCCGGCCGGTGTCGTCCCAGTACTTAGCGTGGCCGGAGCCGGCATACACGTGCATGACCGATGCGCTTGGCACACGCCCGCCGGAACGGAATGCGACCCAATCCGTACAGTTGCGGTATCCCCATCCGCCGGTGCTCCAGTTGTATATTTGCCCGTTCACCGCCCAGTCGTAGTTATAGCAACTGCCCTCTACCTGCCCGGTGTGGTAACACTTAGCAAAACCCCAGGGGTAGCCGCCACCGCCCAGCACGCCGCCGTTGCAACCAAAGATGCGACAGTTCTCTTCGGCCTGCTGGCGGCGCAGCTCGGCAATTTTGGCGTTAGCGCCTTTTATCTGCGAGTTAAATTCGGCCTGCTGTTGCTGGTTCAGCGCCAACAGCCGCGACTGCTCACGCCGGTTTTCATCCAGCTGTTGCTGCTGGGCGCGCTGTTGGAGGAGCAGGTTATCAACTTCGTCTTTCTGCACCTGCAGCTCGGCCTGTAATTTGTTGATTTTTTTTAGCGTCTCCTGAATCTGCTTCTGCACGGCGTTGCGGTAGGCTTCTTTATCGACAAAATCGCTGAGGTTTTTGCTGGTAGCCAGCATTTCTATAGTCGAAATATCGCCATCGACATACATGGCCTTAATATCCGCGCCCAAAACCTTGCGTTGGCGGGCTAGTTCGGCCTCGTTCGCCTCGATGTTCTTTTGGATTTCGGTCTGTTTGGCGATGTTGGCGTTAACTTCGGCCTGTAGTTGCGCCAGCTGTTGGCGCAATAGTGCGACCGCTCCCTGTAGGTCGGAGGCGTCGCCGCGCAGGCCGCTCAGCGCACCCTCGCGCCCTGAGTTTTCCTGCTGCAACTTACGGATTTGCTCCTCAAACCGATCAGCCGAGACCTGGGCGACCCCAGAAAAAACCAACCCCACAATTAGCGCAACCGCAAAAAGCAGCGCGCTCTTCAGCCGAAGTTTATTTTTGGGTTGTTTAGCTTTGTGTTTCATAATCTACCTACTATTATAACGCGCTTGTGGTTAAAGCAGTACTATTTTGGAGCTTTAAACTTAAGATATCTCTTTGTAGCGATAATCGACGATGCGGCGCCAATAAGCACGCCGATAAGCAGCTGCATTCCCAACAAAACCCAGAAATGTCCATAAAAGTAATCGCTAGAATACTGGATGTCCAGCAGTCCCAAGCTGCTGGCCTGCAGCGCCGAGCTAGCCGCCACAAATGCCGCGTGGATAAGGAGCACCGAGGCAAGCGCCGAAACAACACCGTAAAAAATGGTCTCCACCACGAATGGCCCGCGGATGTACCACGTGCTGGCGCCCAGCAGCCGCATTATGGTTATTTCGTCGCGGCGGTTAAAAATGGCCATTTGGATGGTGTTAAAAATTATAAGCATCGAAATAACAGCAAAGACCACAACCGCAATTAGACCAGCGCGTTGCAAGGTGTTCGTAGCGTGAGTAATTTTGTCTACCGCCTCTTTGCGGTCGCCGGAATACGACGGCTCCTCGGTCTGCTGCGCCGCAATGTTGGGCTGGCTAAGGTAATCCTTTATTTCCTGGATTTTATTGAGATCCCTGGGCTTAATCTGCACAGTGGCCGGCAGCGGATTTTCGGTTTGCGAGATGGCGCTTAACAGCTCCGGCCTGCCGGCGTTTTGCTCTTTATAGCGTTCCAATGCTTCGTCTTTAGACAAGTAGCGCACGCCGGCGACATTGGGCAGCGCTTTTATATCGCCTAGCAGCGTTTCGCGCTGCTCGGGGGTTACGCTGTCGGCCAGGTACACCGAAATGTCAATTTTGTCGCGGATTTGGTCGATGGTGTGATTAAACGTCGCGTTGGTCAAAATTGAAAACAGCACGATTGTAAGTGTTACCACCATCACGGCGATCGCCGCAATCCCCAGCCAGGCGTTGCGCACAAAGTTGACCATGCCCGTTTTTATCACGCGGACGAACGTTATACATTTGCGTTTCATATCTTATACTCTGCCCTTGCCCTGTCGCTGACGATCTGGCCGTGCTCGATAGTTACAACTCGCCGTTTCAGCTTGTTTACAATGTCTTGGTTGTGCGTGGTCAGCAGGACGGTAGTGCCGTAGTGGTTAATTTTTTCTAAAACTTTAATGACATCCCAGGCGTGCTTGGGGTCGAGGTTGCCGGTTGGCTCATCGGCAATCAGGATTTTCGGCTGACGCACAATAGCACGGGCGATGGCCACACGCTGACGCTCGCCGCCGGATAGTTCCAGGGGCATGCGCTTTTCTTTACCGCGCAGGTTAACGATGTCTAGCACCTTGGGTACTGTGTGTTTTATTTCGCGGCTGCCCATGCCCACAACTTCCAGCGCGAACGCGATGTTTTCAAACACAGTGCGGTTAGGCAGCAGCTTAAAATCCTGGAACACCACACCGATTTTGCGGCGCAGCAGCGGAATGTCTTTATCGCGCAGTTTGTCGTAATCGATACCGCCGACGATAATTTTGCCACTGGTTTGGCGCTCCTCGCGCGTAAGCAGCTTTAATAGCGTCGATTTTCCGGCGCCGCTCTGCCCCACTACAATCACAAATTCCTTTGGCTCGACATGCAGGCTCACTCGGTCGAGCGCCGGAGTCGCCACTTTGCCATATGCCTTTGTTACCCTGTCCAATAAAATCATGTACGTCTTATTGTAGCACGAGCGCAATCGTTCTTAGGCCGCTAAATTTTGCTCGAGGAAGGCGTTTATGAACGGGTCGAGACCGCCGTTCAAAACGGTGTCGGGGTCGCTGGTTTCGTAGCCGGTAAGGAGGTCTTTTACCTGCTTGTAGGGGTGTAGCACGTAGTTGCGGATTTGGCTGCCAAACTCCACTGCCTGGCTGGGACCTTTTAGCTCAGATAGCTTTTCTTTATGCTGCGACAGCTGCAACTGAGCAAGTTTTGAGCGCAAAATGGTCAGCGCCGTTTCTTTGTTTTGCAGCTGGGAGCGCTCGTTTTGGATGGCAACTGTGATGCCGGTTGGGGTGTGGGTAACTCGCACTGCGGAGTCGGTTGTGTTAACGCTCTGGCCGCCGTGGCCGCCGGCGCGGAATACGTCGATGCGCAGGTCTTTGTCGTCAATTTCCAGCTCGTCCGGCTGATCGATTTTTGGTAAAACATCTACCTTGGCAAAGCTGGTCTCGCGCGAGGCGGCCGAGTTAAACGGGCTTAGACGCACTAGCCGGTGCACTCCGTGCTCGCCTTTTAAACGTCCGTATAAAAAATCGCCGTCAATTTCTAGCGTTACGCTTTTTAGTCCCGCCTCCTCGCCCGGCGACTCGTCAACTGTTTTTATCGCAAACTTGTGTATTTCTGCCCAGCGCACATACATGCGCAGCAGCATTTGCGCCCAATCTTGCGCGTCGGTGCCGCCGGCGCCGGCGTAAATGCTTAAAATAACGCCGTGGTCGTCGTATGGGCCGGCAAACTTCAACTCTTCCTTCAGGTCGGCGAAGCGCACGGCCAGTTCGTTTAGCTGCTCGGCGATGTCGGCGCGCATAGTGTCGTCATCGAGGTCTATCAGTTCCACCAGGTCGTTCGCGTCTTTCTGTAGCGCCTGCCACGGAGCAATGCGGCGCTCTAGCTTTGCCTGCTGTTTGGACACTTCCTGAGCTTTGGCCGGATTTTTCCAAAAGTCCGGCTCGGCTGTCTGCTTGTCAAACTCGCGTTTCTGTTTTGCCAGAGTGCCGATGTCTAACCGCCCGGCGGCGACCGCTATTTTGGCCTGCACGTCGAGCAACTGCTGCTTAAGGTCGTCCATGGCTTACCTATCGCTGCTCCAGAGCGGTGCGATTTGCGCGTGCAGTTCGTTTACAAAAGATTTGTCGCAATTGCTTAGAATGCCGAAGCCCCAGGTTTTGCCCTCAAACAGTTCATTTGAAATGGCTACGATGTCTTCCTTTGTTACGGCGTTAATGCGGTCTGGCATTTCGTAATAATCGTCGATGCCTTCGTCGAAAAAATAGCGCGACGAGTAGCCGCCGGCCACGCCGGCCACGGTTTGCGCGCCGCGCTGGAACCGGCCGAGTGCATAGGCTTTGGCCGCTTCGATGTCCTCCAGGGCGATTTCGCCGCGGAAGACGTTGTTTAGCTCGTCGGTCATAATGTCAAATAATGCCGGCGCGTTTTTTTGCGACACCTGCGCGCCAAACCACCAATTGCTGGCCAGCTTGGTCTGGCCGAAGCCACTGCTCATGCCGTACACCAGGCCGCGCTCGCGCGCCGTACCTAGAATCTTGGAGTACAGCGTCTCGGTGAGCATGGTGTTTACCAGATTTAGCGCGTCCGTCTCCGGGTCGGTCAGACGGCGCAGCATAAAGCTGTCGATGTAAAAATAGAGGTTTTTAACTGTTTCGTTGGTGATGAACAAGGGTTTTTCCTGTTTGTACGGCTTCTCGTCGGGCAGATCAATGCGCTCGGTTCCGGTCGGCAGTTCCATGCCTTCCAGCGCCAACCGCACCAAATCCTGACGTTTAGGCGTTAGGTTGCCAGCAACAATAAACCGCAGATTTTTGGTGGTGTGTGTTTTTTCGTAATGCTCACGCACATCTTCTACGGTGACGTTGTCCATTAAAAGCAGCCGGTCTTGGTCGGTCTTGGCCACAAAGCCGTATTTGGCGCGCAGCGCCAGGCTGAGATGACGGAAATGATTATTGCTGCGGGCGATGAGTTCCTCGCGCACATTCCCAGCTTCGGCCTCAAACTCGTCGGCCAGAAAGAGCGGCTTAGAAATTGCCAAAAGCAGCAGCTCCAAAATGCGATCCCATTCGAAATCGGCGCACTCGCTTTCGTAAGTAATGTCGTAGGCGCCGGTGCTGGCGTTGCTGTAGGCGCCGTTTTTCTCGATTTCGGCCTGGAACAGGCGCGACTTCGGGTAGCGCTCATTGGCACCAAGCAGCAGGTGCTCCATCAGGTGAGGAGTTTCCCATTTTTTTACCGGCACCAGGTAGTCGCCGGCGCGGAAATTAAACTCAAAGCTCATCACCGACGCGTCCGGTATGTGTATCAAAAGCCCTTTCGCGCCGTTTCGCAACTTTAGCTCGGTAACACTGTGCTTCATTTATTTACGCTTTCGAGCCTTGGCTTTGCGCTGGCGCTCGGCCTTGTGTGCCTTTTTGCGGCTATCCGTCTGTTTCTTCGCTTGGGCGGCCTTTTTGTCTTTAAAGTCGGCTTCGCGGAACTCTTGGTCGGCGTCCTGAATTTGGTTAACATTGCCAACCGAGCCTTTCGCGGCGCGGGTCAAAGTGGTTTCGGCCGGCGCTTCAATATTTTTAGCCTCCACTGGCTGCGCATGGAGCAAAGCGCGGACAACATCGTGCCGCAGCGTCTCCTGCATTTCGTCGAACAATATTTGGCTTTGACGGCGGTATTCTACCAGAGGGTCGCGCTGGCCGACGGCCATCCAGTGGATGCCTTCGCGCAAGTGATCCATGCTCTCCAGATGCTGCATCCAAAGGTTGTCCAGTATTTGCAAGTACACGTCGCGCTCGACTTTACGCATAATTTCCGGTGTAAAGGCAGTTTCGCGCACGGCATAGAGTTCTTTGACGGCGGTTAGCAGCGCGGTGCCGAACTCGTCGGACGGCGTGTCAAACAAACGGTCGAGCGTCGCTTCGTCGAACGGAAACACTTCGCGCAGCATCGGCTCGAACCGGTCGGTAGTTAGGAGTTGCGAGGACGCCAGAGCCTTCGCCTCTTGCTCGATAAAAATGTCGATGCGCTTTTGGATTGCCTCGCTTTTTAAAATTTCTTTGCGCATGGCGTACACTGCCTTGCGGTGGCGGTTCATGACGTCGTCGTATTTTACAACGTGCTTTCGTTGGTCGAAATGGAAGCCTTCCACCTTTTTTTGCGCATTTTCCAAACTTTTAGAAATTAGCTTGTTCTCGATGGGTGTTTCGTCGTCGACCTTCAGGCGCTCCATAAGGCCGGCTATGCGCTCGCCGCCGAAGATGCGCATGAGGTCGTCCTCGGTACTAACAAAAAACTGCGTTGCGCCCGGATCGCCCTGGCGGCCAGAGCGGCCGCGCAGCTGGTTGTCGATGCGGCGCGATTCGTGCCGCTCGCTACCCAGCACAAACAAGCCTCCTAGCTCTTTTATGCCTTCGCCCAGCACAATGTCCGTACCGCGCCCGGCGATGTTGGTAGCTAGCGTCACGCCGCCCTTTTGGCCGGCGCGCGCCACAACATTCGCCTCTTTTTCGTTGTTTTTGGCGTTTAGTACTTCATGCGGCACGCCTGCTTTGTCGAGCAAGCGGCTCAGGCGTTCGTTCTTCTCAATCGAAACCGTGCCGATAAGCACCGGCTGGCCTTTCTCGTGCAGCTCTTTTACTTCGCTGACGATGGCTTTAAACTTGCCTTCCTCGTTTTTGTAAATGCGGTCTGGGCGGTCGGTTCGGTTAAGCGGCCGATTGGACGGCACGTCTACCACGTCGAGCTTGTAGATTTGGTGGAACTCTTCGCTTTCGGTCATGGCCGTTCCGGTCATGCCGGCCAGCTTTTCGTACAGACGGAAGTAGTTTTGGAAGCTGATGGTCGCCAGTGTCATGCTTTCCTGCTGCACCTCCACGCTCTCTTTGGCCTCGATAGCTTGGTGCAAGCCTTCGTTGTAGCGGCGGCCTTTTAGTAAACGTCCGGTAAACTCATCGACGATAACAATTTCGCCCTCGTTGGTAACCACGTAATCTTTGTCGCGTTTAAAGAGCGCCTGGGCGCGCAGCGCTTGCTCGAGGTGGTAGATGGTGCGGATGTTTTGGGTAGCATACAGGTTGTCGACGCCCAAAATTGTCTGTACTTTTTCTACACCGTCGTCGGTTAAAATAACCGTGCGGCGCTTTTCGTCGACTTCGTAGTGCTTTTCGCGCTCCAGGTTGCGGGTAACTTTCGAGAACTGCGCGTAGGCCGCACCGCTGGTAACCGACGGGGCGGAAATAATCAGCGGCGTGCGGGCTTCGTCGATCAAAATGCTGTCGGCCTCGTCCACTATAGCGTAGTGCAGGTCGCGCTGGCGCAGCTGGCTAACCTCGCGCACCATGTTGTCGCGCAGGTAGTCAAAGCCGAACTCGTTGTTGGTGCCGTAAGTAACATCGGCAGCATAGGCTTCGCGGCGTGTACACGGCTTTAGATGGTGAAACCGCTCATCTTGGTGCTCGGTGTTAGAAAAACTGCGGTCGTATAAATACGAGTGGTCGGCAACTATAACGCCGACACTCAAACCCAAAAAGTCGTAAATCTGCGCCATCCAGCCGGCGTCGCGCTGCGCCAGGTATTCGTTTACGGTAACGACGTGCGCACCCTTACCGGTTAGTGCGTTCAGGTAAATCGGCAAGGTCGCCACCATGGTCTTGCCTTCGCCGGTTTTCATTTCGGCCACGCTGCCTTCGTGCAGCACCATGCCGCCAACGAGCTGCACGTCGAAATGCCGCATACCGAGCGTCCGCGTTGCGGCCTCGCGCACCACGGCAAAGGCGTCGGGCAAAATTGCGTCGAGCGATTCTTTTTTAAGCCGCTCTTTTAGCTTGTCGGTTTGCGCCTTCAGGTCGCGCTCGGACATCTTCTGGTACTTATCCGCCAGCGCAGTCACATCTTTAACGCGCTTTTTCAGACGTTTGATCGTCTTTACCTGCGGGTCGCCAAAAACCTTTTTTACCAATGTGTGGATGATCATCAATTACTCCCCTTCCAAGTGTTTCGGTCTTAGGCTATTGTAACGCGAGTTGCCAGATTACGCGAGTGGATTTTGGCTTCGCTAGAGCTTGGCGATGATGCGCTGGTGCAACTTGTGGTTAGTGTGCGTGTCTTTGTACTTTTTGAGGTGGATTTTTAGTTTTTCCTCGGCCAGGTCTATGGCCTCCGGCATAGTCCGGCCGGATTCTTTAAGAACAAAGTTTTCGCCAGTCAGACCTAAAATAACCTCGCAGGTGAACGCCTGCTTGTTTTTGGCTTTACCCGCCTTCAGCTTGACTTCGGCGTGCAGGTTTTCGCGCGTGTGGCGCGAAACGTATTTGTCGAGCTTGCCAATTTTTTGCGTGGTGTAACTCCGGATGTCGTCGTCCACTGCAAAATGAACGCCTGTTATTTCCAGTCGGTTAATCATAAACCCTCCTTTTATTTAGAGCGTATCTTTACCAATAAACGGAACAAGTACGGCGGGCACACGAATAGTGCCGTCGGCCGTTTGGTAATTTTCCATCAAGGCTTTTAGAGTTCGGCCAAGCGCAAAACCAGTAGCGTCGGCGGTGTGCACCAGTTCGAGTCGGCCGTTTTTTCGGCGGACGCGGATTTTTAAATCGCGCGACTGGTAATCGGCCATGTAGTCGGCGGTGTGTGTTTCGCGGTAGGCGCCTTGGCCGGGAAACCATGCGTTAATGTCAACACCGGCAGCATTGGGCTTGCCGATATCGGCGGTACACTTTTGGATAAGCTGATAAGGCAGCTGGAGTTGCTGCATTAAATACTCCTGGATGGCGATGTGGAGCTTGTGCTCTTCCAGTCCGGTTTCAGGCGTAGTAAAACTTTCTATCTCGAGTTTGTCGAATTGATGGAGCCGGAAAATGCCTTCCATGTCCTTGCCATAACTACCGGCTTCGCGACGAAAGCTGGTACTGTAGCCGATGTAACGGATCGGGAATATCTCTTCTGGCAAAATTTCGTTCCAGTACATTGTACACAAAGTGTGTTCAGCGCTGGCGTTCAGCCAAAGATCGTCGTCTGCCAGTTTGTAGGTAACTTCTTCGGCGTTTAAGCGAGCGCTTGCTTCGTATGGCTCGGTGCGTAACATAGCGGGTGGCAATATTGGGGTGAATGGCTTGGTGCTTACCTGAAGGTTATTGTCTTCGACAATTTTCTTGATGATTTGTTCGTCGCCCAAGGCTTGCATGACAAATTGCATGATGGCTAGTTGCAGCCGGACAAGGCCGCCCTTTAGGTACACAAACCGCGCACCAGCAATTTTTGCAGCCCGCTCTTTATCGATGAGATCGGCTTGGACACCAAGCTCGTAGTCGTGCTTGGGTGTAAAATCAAACTCGGACTTTTCGCCGATTGTTTTGACAATTTTATTTTCTTCCTCTGTTGTGCCGACCGGAACGTCGTCGAGCGGCATGTTAGGCACCGCTTTCAGCAAAGTTAAATAGTGCTCGTCCAGGGGCTTGAGCCGTGTCTCTAAGCCAGAAAGTTGCGTTTTTAAATTTTTGCCATGTTCAATCTGCTCGAGCGACGGCTTGCCATGTTTTATCGTCTCATTCAGACGATTACGCTCAGCGCGCACCGCTTCGAGATCGGCCAGCAAATGGCGGCGCTCCGTATCCACGCGCAGTAGCTCAGTAATTTCTACCTCGTAACCTTTTTGCCTGCTTTTTTGTTGTACGAGTTCGGGGTTGTCGCGGATAAACTGGATGTCTAACATATCTTTATTATACCGTAGTTACGATCGTTTTGTTCGGTTTTGCAGCGCCTGCAAAGTCAGCTTGGTGCGCTGCCGGGCGTAGGCGCAAAACTCACATTCGCCGCCCATGGCGCTGCTGCCCACCAACGGCATATCATCGGACTCCATACAGGCTTTCATGTCGGCCAACGTTTGTTCTATCCACTGGTCGCTGCCTTTGTAGGGGATGACTTTCGTCCTAAACTCCACGCGGTTGTTAAAGCCGTCCAAATCCATGCGGCCGTTTGCGTAAACAAAGTACGCTACCTCGTGTACCCGTAAGCCGTTTTGGCGCAGCAGCCACTGATACACCTCTACCTGGCGCTTGTAACTGATCTGCCATCCCGAATCTATGGACACGTCGCGGTCTTTGGCCGTAGCCTTGTAGTCGACCACGATCACTTCGCCGTCCGGCGTTACCCACAGGTCGTCTATTCCTCCAAAAACCAGTAAATTAGTTGATTCGTGCAAGTGCTGCACGCCCACAAATGACTCGCGCCATTCGTCCAGCTTGTCGTGGCTAAACGGCACGGCGTTAACCTTATATTCCTGCATAATTGGGTGCGGTTCCGCCTTTAGCCGGTACACGTCGAACTCTTTTTTAAACAGCTCGTCGATGGCTTTGTTTATGTTAAACGGCGGCCCGTCCGGGCGCTTTACCTTAAGGCGCACGTCCAGCCAAAAGCAGCGCGGGCACTGCATAAACAGCTCGATTTTGCTACGGCTGACCTTAAATGGTGCCGCCTGGCCAGGCCGGAATGGCTGGCTGCGCTCCCTCCAGTAATTCATCCAACTATTGTAGCAGCTTTAGGGATAGTAATTCGGCGGGTGTTTTGACAACTGCTACAGCGCCATGCGTTTTAAACATGCTCGGATCTTGTCCGCTCCAAAGCACACCAATCGCCTGTAAGCCGATATTGCTGACTGCCCGCATATCCGCCTCTTCGTTGCAAATGTACATCGTTTCAGATATATCTAGACCTCTCTGCCGTACAAAGTCCGCCAATCCGGCTGCTTTGCGGGCAACAAAGACATGGTGTATAGCCTCAAAATAGTGTTCTAGATGTTTTGACTTGAGAAAGCCCAGAACGTTACGCTCGGTATTCGAAGTGACGATAAATAATCGATGTTCTTGCGCTTTTAGTTCCGCGATTGCTTCTCGTACACCAGGAAACAAACCAGCCTGGCCAATAGTATTGTGCATGCGAAGATAATGAAACAAAAGTACACGCAGCCGGCTCAACGGCGAGGCACGCAAATAACTAAATACCTTATGCAGCGACATTTGCTGCAAACGTTTTAGCTGGTCTGACGCCAAGGTTTTAGGGTCGAAATCTTGATTTCGGTACAAAATTGCTAAATACGCCGGCAAAGTGTCAGCCAGCGTGCCGTCAAAATCAAAGATGATATTGGCGGGGGGCGATGCCATTACGGCAGGAGCGCGCCGGCAAACATCTGCCAGGCAACCAGGCTGACGCCGAGAAAGCCTAACGCCATAAACGCCCGCTCAACGAGTACCGGGTCGGCCCAGCGGCCGCGGTTTACAATTCTAAAATGCGTAACTAGCCCGATTGCCGCCACAAATAGCACGACAACAGCGTATATTGCTTGCACAAACCCCGGAATTGTACCACCGTAAAGCCAGGCGCCACCCGCGACTATAGCCAGGATAACAAGCGGCGCGGCAATGCAGGCTGTGCCGACGCTGCAAACCAGGTGCGAAACGGGAGTTGCTATGTCACCAGCCTGGCGCCGGATAATCCCGGCCGCCATAACGCCTAGGCAACCGGCCGCCATAAATGCTACAAGCGCCAAAAGCATGGCCACTTCGTATACGCCGCTCAGTAAACCCACTACCGCAAATAACAAGCCGCCGCCCACGCCAAAAGTCAGCCAGCGAAGATCGTTCAGACCCAGTCCCAGTCGTTCCTCGTACCACTTACGACGCCACCAAGCCAGCAAGTAACCCGCCGCAAAAACAAGCAAAACCACTCCCACGACCCAGGCAAATGGCAGGTCTAACAGATGGCGCGTAGCCACCGCCAAACTCTGGCCGCCGCTCGCTTCGCTTGCCAGTGTGTCCACCGCTAAGTAGTTGGTAGTTACCGGGTAGCTGCGCTGCGTGCCGATGATAATTATCGCCAGGGCTTGCAGCGCCAGCAGCAGCCCCATCCAAAGGTTCCATTTGCGAAGGGCTTCGATGCGGGAATCCGCCTTTACCGGTTTTTGTTTGTCGGTTTTCTTGATTGCTTGTTGTTTTGCCATACCAAAACTATACCACTTATGCACTCACCCACGAAACCAGCCTGCCCCACACTCACTTTTTTAAGCACGTGCATGTCAGGGAACAGGCTCGTACGGTATGTGGCAGGCACCCAGCCCGGTCTTCTTGGTAAACTTTTGGTGATAATTCTTCTGCTTTGTAAAACGGCCGTGCTGGAGTAATTTCCGTTGCAATGGGTTTGTTTAGTTTTTCCTGGGTTTGGTTGCGGATTTTTACCGCCGCTGCATGCTGCGCTTGGTCGAAATAAAAAATGGCCGAGCGGTACTCCGGCCCGATGTCCGGCCCCTGCCCGCCTACCTGCGCGGGGTCGTGCATGCGGAAAAACTGCTTTAAAAGTACTGTGTAGCTGGCCTTTTGAGGGTCAAACTCTACAAGCACCGCTTCGGCGTGGCCGGTGGTTCGGGTGGCAACTTCGTCGTAATGCGGGTTTTTGGTTTCCCCGCCAGTGTAACCAGCGGTGGTTTTAACTACCCCTGGTACTTGGTCAAAGTAATATTGCACTCCCCAGAAACAGCCTGCCGCAAAGAGTGCCTTTTCGGTCTTCATACGTTCAGTGTAACAATAAGCCTACGCTTACACTACAGGTTTTCGATGTAGGCTCTTAGCTCCGCCAAACTGCCTACAACTTTGTCGGCGCCTACGGCCTCGAGCTCCTCGGCGGTACCAAACCCGTGGCCGATACCGATTGTCCGTACCCCAGCCTTTTTACCAGCGATGATATCGGCCGGTAAATCACCAACCATCACCGCATCTTCGGCTTTTAGGTTGAGATTTTTTAGCACCTTCTTTATGCCTTCGGGATCCGGTTTTGTCGCCGCGACGTCATCTGACGTAACGATGTAGAAATTGTCCAACCCAAATGTCGCCTTTATCCGGCTCACCAGCGCGATGATTTTTTCCTCCTCGGCCACACCAACTTGCGAAAACAGTTGCGAGTACCCCAGCGCAGGCAGCGCGCTACCCCAATTCCTTATTAGCTGGTGACGGGTACTGCTTGTAAATATACCCAGGCCGATTTTTTGTTGGCCAAGCCAGCGCAAAAAACCGGAAAGGTCAAAAAACGGATGCAAATGTAGCGGCGCCAGGCGATCCTGGATGGGGCCTAAGCGACGCTCCAGGTCATCGAAGTCAATTTGTTCGAGCTGTTTCTCGTGTTTTGCAAACAAAAGACGCAAAGTACGCTCCATGGTTTCGCGAGAACTGCCGCCGACCGACTGATTTACCAGCTGTTCGTACTCTTTATAGGTTGGCAAACCGTGGCGGGCAATGCCGCGCTCTACGAAGTACTCTATTGCCGCTTCATACTGTCCGCGACGAATCATGTATAGCGAATCCACCAACGTCCCGTCCGATCCGGAAATAACAGCCTTCACATTCATAAAACAATTTTACCACATTTGCCGCAAGTGCTACAAAGCTGCGGCGTAAGCGCCGATAAACACGGCTAAAGAAGCAATCAGGAAAACAATAAGGACTGCCCGGCGCAATATATCAATTTTGGTATATGGTTTGCTGTTTGTAAGCGTGACCATTGGATTATCCCCTTCTTCGTCCACACTTAAAGTATACCGCAGAATGTGGCGGCATTGCCATGTGATGTTTATCCCACAATTTGAAGACCCGAATCTCACTACGGTACGTGCGGTCGAGTGCCTTAATCGCGAGGTTTTAAAGATTCGGGTTAGAAGAACTTAAACTGGACGAGCCAAACTGCGAATGAAACAGCCAAACCAAGAAGCACCGGAAGCGTAGCGACCTTCAGGTATTTACCAACCGTGAGCTGCTTGTAGTTACCCATAGCAACCACACCGGCAGCACTGGCGATAACCATCAAAGAACCGCCGTTGCCGGCGGCAACCGCCGTCAGCGACCAGAGTTCGGGATCGGTCATGGGCAGGGTATTCATGGCAATTGCTACCAGCGAGGCGTTGTCTACCACACCGGACACCACACCTATGCCCATATTAATGCCGATCAACTGCGCAACGCTGGCGCTATCGCCCACAACCACCTGCGAAAGCCAGTACAGCACACCGATAGAAGCCAGCGCGCCTACAGCCAACAGAATCCCCATCAGGTACTTCACCGAAGAAATATCGACTGTTTGTACCAGCTTCTCGATGTTGGCCGACATATGCGTTTGCTGCTCGGTGTGCAAGCGGAGCATACGGTGCCGCACCAGCTCTATAACTCCCCAGGTAATTCCCAGACCGAACAACAGGCCGATGTATGGTGGCAAGCCGACAAAACTCATAAGCAAAGGCAAGGTAAAACTTCCTAGAGCGGTTGCTATTACCAGTTTTTCGCTGCGCGAAAGCGGCTCCATA
The DNA here is from genome assembly GCA_050730855.1 of Saccharimonadales bacterium (SeqCode). Taxonomy (GTDB): domain Bacteria; phylum Patescibacteriota; class Saccharimonadia; order Saccharimonadales; family UBA4665; genus DASRJJ01. The sequence continues at coordinate 216,166 of JBOHNU010000001.1, forward strand.
TCGCCCTGTTCACGCTTGATAAAACTATCGCGGTCGAGCTTGCGGTACAAAAGAGCTGTAACTACAACAAACAATGCCAGCGACGGCAAGAAGGCGTAGCGGATAACTTCCATCGCTGTAAATTTGTCGCCCAGCCAGAGCAGAATGGTCGTAATATCCCCGATGGGCGACCACGCACCGCCGGCATTGGCCGCCACCACAATGCCAGCAGCCGCAATAAACATGTTGTGGCCTTCAAAAAAGCGACGCGCAATTTGCAGCATCGCTATGGTTATGGCTATGTTGTCGAGGATAGCCGAGAAAAAAAACGTTACGGTGAGGATAATCAAAAATTGTTGTTGGTCGTTGACCTTCATCCGGATGAGCTTGTACCGCATAAGGTCGAACAGCCGGAAATGTACCAGGATTTCGATAAGCGCCATGGCGGCCAGCAAAAATGCAACAATACTAAAAATCTCGCTGCCGGTATGCGCAATCGCATGGTCGAGCGCTTCCTCGTTTCCGCGCAGCGAAACCGCCGCCAACACCCAAAGCACGCCGCCCACCGTCAGGGCTATAGCCGACTTATGCGTGCCAAATTTTTGCTCCATGGTTATAAGCGCGTAGCCAAGAACGAAAATGCCAGCAGCAATAAAACCGATTGCGTCCATAAAATAAAAAACTTTTAGAGAACCTTCACTACCAAGTAACGTACTCCTGGTTCGTTAAACTTGCAAGTATCTTTTAACTTTTTGCGAACATTTGGCCCTTCCAAGGTGCCTGGAAAAGTAGTGCGGAAGAGATTAGCCAGCGAATTTTAGGCGCTTTACTAACCAGTCGCGGGGCAAAATACTGAGGAACCATCCGGCGCGCGGCCCACTGGTCTTGCCGATAAGCGCGCGATATAGGGCGCTGAACATTTCTTTTGGTTGCAGCCCTGAGCTGTCTTTCAGTTCGTAGATTCGTTCGTGAAACCATGTGCCGTCTGCGTCTTCTGGAGCTTTGGCAACTTTATCGCTCAACGTCTGCAAAAACGACTTCTCGGCGTCTGTAAAATCGGCTGGGTTACATTGCTCTGATAGCGCAAACTTCACATCGTCTGGTGCGCGTTTTTCCAGCCACGAGTCGGTAAACTGAAGTTCATGCTTGATAATTTCGGCTTCTTTGCCAGCCAGCTCGCCATGTTCGGTGCGTTTGATGACGTCCAGTGTGCGACCTGCATCTTTTAGCGAGGCCTGATAGCTTGCCACAAGATGCGAAAATGGCACCCGGCTGACGCTGCGTTTGGCATCATCACCCCGAGTACAAACGTACCACAACTGCTGTTCGCTCTCGGTTTTATCAGCTTTTGCCGCAAATACAGCAAACTCGTCCATCAGCTGAACAACACCGTTGATTGGATCAAAATACAAGCGCTTCAGCGGCGCAGCGCGTAAAATAAAGTAGCGCACTACCTCTGCCGGCATAATCGTCGAGCCTTCTTCGGCGTCCAGCCCAGTACCCTTGCTGGCGCTCATTTTTTTGTTGTCACCGGCCATGTTGATAAAGTCGTAGGCAATCGGATACGGCGCTTCGGCTTCATAGACATCGCGCATAATTTCGATGCCGGTGTCGAACGAGCTACCCTTGGTCATGTGGTCGCGACCCGACGGCTCAACCTGAACCTTTTGCAGCCACCAACGACCCGGCCAGTCTAAACGCCAATCCAGCTTGACGCTGCCGGTGTCATAGCGGATAGTTTGCACGTTGCCGTCCACGTCTTCGTATTGGACGGTTTTGTCGGAGGTGTTAATGCTGATGAACTTGCGCTTTTTGAGCCGACCGTTCTCGAGCACCTGGATTGGCGACCAGTCGTCTTCGAGCTTGCGCCCAGAGACATCTTCGAGCGCCTTACGGATGGACGGAATACGCTGGAGACAGCGCTCGATAGCCGGCACAAAATATCCGGCACGGTATTTTTGGTACGAACGAATAAACTCCACCTCTACGCCCAGCGACGCAGTTGCGCGCTGCAGTTGCGCCAAAAAGTAATCGGCGTACGACTGGCCGGAGCCATCAGGCGCGGGCACGTCGCACAACGGCATGCCGATGTACTGCTTAAAATCGGCCGGCACACCGGCCGGGATTTTGCGTACACCATCCAAATCGTCCACAAAATAGATGTGCCGGGCTTGCCGGCCGCGGCGGCGCAACTCTAAAAGCACGGCATCGGCAGTAACAAACTCGCGCATATGCCCAAGGTGGTGCGTTCCACTAGGACTGCCCCCAGTTTCTATTAAAATCTCGCCGGCCGGATGACGAGCAATTACATCGTCGACGATCTTATTGAGCCACTGCATAGTATACTTGTATTCCTCGATGTTATTTTACAACAATTTCGTGGTAACAAAAACTGCGGCCGTTGCTTAGCCGCTGTTAGTGCAAAATTGTTGGTGTTTTAGCTGATGTCTGCAATTTTGTACGCTGCGGTTTCGGCCGGGGTTTTTATCTCGACCTCTTCGCCTTCTTTTTTACCCAAAAGCGCCTTGCCGATTGGTGACTCGTCGGAAATCTTGCCGTTAAGCGGGTCGGCCTCAACTGTTCCGACAACCTGGAACTCCTTGGTCTTGCCGTCTTCGCTCTTTAGTTTTACCTTTGACCCCAGCACCACCTTGCCGTAACCCTTAGGTGAGGCGATAACCTTGGCGTTCTGCAAAATGTGCTCAATCTCGGTAATGCGGCTTTCGTTGCGCTCTTGGTCTTGCTTGGCCGCTGTGTACTCCATATTTTCGCCCAGGTCGCCGAATTCGCGTGCGGTCTTGATGCGCTCGGCGATAGTCCCGCGCAGCCCCAGCAGCTCTTCAAGCTCAGCCTTTAGCTCGTCTACACCTTGCTTCGTTAAGTGGAATTGTTTGTTCATGGTTGTTGTCCTTTCCGTCATTTATTAACCGCTTCGATCAGCTCCTCTGCGCTGAGGAGTACTGTTTCCTTGGCTGTCCGGCTTTTCAGCTCGAGCTGCTTGCTGGCTAACGTTTTTTCGCTAATAACTACTCGATATGGAATGCCCAGGAGGTCGGCATCGGCAAATTTCTCGCCGGACGAACTGGCCTTCCGATCATCATATAGTACTCCGATTCCCGCGCCAGTCAAGTGCCTGTAAACGTCGTCAGCAGCTTTTTGCACCTCAGCACTCTTCCCGAGTAAAACTAAATACACGCGGAACGGCGCAATTTCTTTGGGCCAAACAATTCCCCGTTCGTCGGCGAAATGCTCGACAATAGTACCCATCACCCGGCCTGGCCCGATACCGTAGCTACCCATGATCACGGGTTTAGTCGTACCGTCAGCATCTGTAAATGTAAGGTTGAGCGGCTCAGAAAAACGCGTGCCAAGCGTAAAGATATTACCCACCTCGACAGCCTTTTTCTCGATAAGTTCGCTGCGCGAAACTCCAACCTCCTTCAAAACCTCATCGGTAAAAACCTCTTTGTTTATGGCGATGCGTTTTTCTTCGTGGATATAAATAGTGTCTTCGCCAATATCGGTGACCGTTTGAAACTCGTGGCTGAACTTGCTAAAGCTGCCACCGCTGGCAAATGTAAGGTAGGTTATATCGCCCAGGCCTAGCCGTTCGAATATCCTTATATATGCTTGTTTGGCTCTCTCGTAAAATTCGTCGTGCTCGCCTTGGCTACGGCAAAAGGAATAAAGGTCCTTCATAATGAACTCGCGGCAACGCATTATGCCGCTTTTGCTACGCTGTTCGTTACGGAATTTGGTCTGGAACTGATAGGCATATTTGGGAAGGTCTTTGTAGGATTGAATATGGGTTCGCATCAGCGCGGTAAGCGCTTCCTCATGTGTGTTGCCGAGGCCAAGCTCCGGTCCAAGGTGGTACCCTTCGCCAGCATGCATGCGCGTTTTAAACCATACATCGACCACATCATCGTGCCAGCGGCCGCTGCTTTCCCAGTTATCTTTAGGCTGCAGGGCGCTGAGGTACAACTCCTGCCCACCTATGTCGTTCATTTCCTCACGGATAACCCGCATTACGTTATTGAGCACCATATAGCCGAGTGGCAAATAGTCGTACACGCCGGCCATTTCTTTATGGATGTAGCCAGCGCGGATGAGTAATTGTGCGTTTTTGGCCTGCTCGTCGGAAGGTGCAGTCTTGCTAGTTTTCGTTAAAAGTTGAGTTACTTTCATGTCCTTGTCCTCTTTAAATATAGATGTGCGCGGAAATTATTAGCGGCCAAAGGCCGGGAGCATCATCGGGAGAATTTGGACATGACAACGTTTCATACGGCTATTGTACAACAAAGACAACTATAAAGGCGAGGCTATTCTTGATAGCATGAATGCCGATTGCCGCCCAAAGGGCGCCGGTTCTCTCGCGCACGTAACAAAGCACAATGGATAGTATAAAGGTGTCAATTGCCGCTATCCACAGCAACCCCTCACTCGACGCAAAGAGATGCAGCACCGCAAACATTACGCTGGTAAGCCCCGCCGCCCACCACATGGTCATTTTGCTTCGCAGCCCGCCGTATAGGAATCCGCGGAACAAAGTCTCCTCGACAATTGGCGGAATAATTACCAGACTCAAAAACACAAGAGCAAGACCGCTGGCGCCGGCCTTAGCCTGTTCGAAGCCGATTTCTTGCTCTTGCTGGGTGTTGATGCCTAAAAACTGCGCGGCGATAACTGAAGAGGCTATAAGCAGGCCAAAGTACACAAAAAATCCAGCCGCCGTGCTGGCCGCATCCCGCCACTGGGGCGCCCTGGAAAAACCCAGCGCCTGGAACTTTATACGCCGAAGGTGTAAAAATAAGGCTAATAGGGCGATGGTTGCCGCGCCGCTGACCGCAATTACCGCAAACTGTCCTAAGGTAGACGCCAGCCAACTATCTATCCGCGCTTGTGACCATCCGCTAAACCCAAAGAAAAATCCAAGTAAAATGCCCACCACAAACTGAGCGGCAACATACACTCCGGCTGTACCGGCGATCGCCACCACCGGGCTCCAGGCCGAGCCCTTCTGTTTTTTTGCGACCGACGGCAACTTCTTACCAGAATCGGTTGACATCGACGATGGTTATTAAAATAATTAGCAGTATTAGGAACACAAAACTAGTGCCGACAATACGTTCTTCCATGTCTTTGCTAAGCTTGCGACCGAATATCCGCGAAAGCAACAGAACGTAAAAGCGGCCACCGTCCAGCGCCGGAATGGGCAGGATGTTCATGATTGCCAGCGACAGCGAAATTATGGCGATGACGAATAGAATGAACTGATAGCCAAGCAGACTACCCTCTTTGAGTACGGCAACTATGCCCACTGGGCCGGAGACTTGCTCGCTCGCTTTGGCGGTATCACCCTGGAACAAAGCCGCTACGGCGGTACCCAACCCCTGGAACGTGGCGATCGTAAACTGCTTAAGCAAGCCTACGGCCACAATCGGCGCCGACCAAGTAGAGCGCTGCAAGGTGTATTCGGTCGGCGATACGCCCAAAAACGCCTTGCCGTTGGCCTCTTCTTCACTACGCAACTGCACCGAGGCCGTGTGCAGCGTTTCGTCGCGCTCATACACTATGCTCACGCTCTGGCCGGGATATTGCTTTGTCAGTTCCGGCAGCTGCGCAGCCGACAAAATGGGCTGCACTTCCCCAAACTCACCTTCTTGCAAGTACAGCAAATTGCCGTTGCTATCGAAGTACGAAATACTACCACCCTGGCCTTGGATGGATACAAGCCGGTCGCGCGTTTGCAAGCCGGCCTGTTCTGCCGGCGATCCGGGTTCGACGTAGCCGATTAGGACATCGTTTTGTACAATTTTGGTATCGCTTGCAATAGTAAACTGGTTGTCCAGCAGCTTCGGTATGCCGACGGCCGCCAAAACAGTTAACAGCACAAATGCTACCAGCAAGTTCATGGCCACTCCGGCCAGCATAATCTTGGTTTTTACCCAAAAACTGGCCGCTCCAAAGCTGCCCGTTTCGTCGGCCGCGTCGTTCTCTCCCTTAAGTTTTACAAAACCGCCAATCGGCAGCCAGTTAAGGCTGAACACAAAGCCTTTTTTAGTTTTGCGCTTCCAGGCGCGCGGCGGAAAACCGATGCCGAACTCCTCTACATCTACGCCGTTGCGCCGCGCGGCCAAAAAGTGCCCGAACTCGTGTATGACAACCAGCCCAATAAAGAGCAGTATCCCCAAAATCAACAGTAGTACCCACATATAGGTACTATTGTACAGGATGAGAACGATCTGGCCTACTTGAGTTTGGTTGTGCGCCTGACAAATCTAACCGCAGCTGCAGCGCAGAAAAGAAAGCCACTCCAAAAGGCGAGATTCAAAACAAAATTGCCCGGATGCTCTTCATGAGATACATTGCCAGTTATAAGAACAGAGAACGACTCGGCTGGTTCACACAGGCTCACCGATGGCCATGTCGTAATGATCGGTAACGGAAAACCACGTTCGACCCGGTTCGAGGAGCCACCGCAAAATCCCTCCATAAGCGAGACTCCACTAACCAGAACACTTGCCATCGTGCATAGCACAGCCAAAGCGAGAATACATATCCCTGTAAAAAGTTTTCGCTTCATACAGGCTCAGACGGTCATGATTTCGGATTCTTTGGTTTTGGCGGCGGCTTCGGCGTTGGTTTTGGCGGCGGCCATTGCTTCGTCTATCTGTTTTTCTAGGCGTTTGGCGTCGTCTTCGCCGATTTGTTTGTCTTTTTTAGCGGCGCCTACGGCTTCCATGGCGTCTCGGCGGATGCTGCGCATCGCCACAAACGCGTCTTCCGTTTTGGCGCCCACTACCTTGGCGTATTCGCGTCGGCGCTCCTCGGTTAGCGGTGGAATTGGCACCCGCACTACCCGGCCGTCGTCCATTGGGTTTAACCCCAGGCTCGGATTGTCGCGGATGGCACTGGCAATTGCCTGTAGGTTATTGGGGTCAAACGGAGTAATTTGCATCAGCTGCGCCTCGGGCGCGACAACTGTGGCCACTTGGTTAAGCGGCATTTCGCTGCCATATGCAGATACCTTCACGCCGTCCAGCATGCTGGGGTGCGCGCGGCCGGTACGAACTTTGTTTAACTCGGCTTGAAAATGCGCCACGGCAGCCTGTAATTTTTTCTTTGCGTCTTCAACAATTGCGTTTGGATTCATAAACTTATTCTACATCAGCTAGGGCTATTCAGAAACTTCGCCGAGCGCCATGCGGCTAAAGCGGCGGACCAGAATGTTTTCGCCCAATTTAGCGATGTGTTCTTTTATGTAGTCGCCCATGGATTGGTCGGGGTTTTTAACAAATGGCTGCTCGAGCAAACACTTTTCGGCAAAGTGCTTCTTTAGCATGCCCTCGACGATTTGTGGCACCATGGTTTCGGGCTTGCCCTCGGCTTTTGCCTTTTCGGTAAACTCTGCTTTTGCGGCTTCGCGGTCGGCTTGCGGCACATTGTCGGCACTGACGTACAGCGGCGAGGTAGCGGCGATGTGCATTGCGATGTCTTTTACCAGGCTGGTAAACACTTCGTTGCGCGCTACAAAGTCGGTTTCGCAGTTAACTTCTACGAGTACGCCGATGCGGTTATCGTGGACGTAGCTGGCGACAATACCGGCGCGCGCTTCGCGTTCGCCGCGCTTTTCGGCCTTGGTCATGCCTTTTTTGCGCATTGCTGCCAATGCTTTATCGAAGTCGCCGCCGGACTCATCCAAGGCCTGCTTGGCGTCGGTCATGCCGACACCGGTTAGTTCGCGCAGCCGCTTAATTTCTGCCAAATCTACAGCCATTCTATTTGTCTCCACCTTCTTTAACATCTTCTTTTTGAGCTTTGCTGGCTTTTAGCTTGCCTGCTTCTATGGCTTGCTTTAGGTACTCGGCGATTAGCTGGATGGTTCTGAGCGCGTCGTCGTTGCATGGAATCGCGTAAGTCGCGACATCTGGGTCAGCGTTGCTGTCGACCAAAGCGACAATCTTAAGGCCAAGTTTGTGTGCCTCTTTTACTGCGTTGTGGTCGTGTACAACATCGAACACAAAAACAGCACCGGGCTTGGCGGCCAGGTTTTTAATGCCGCCGTACAGCTTGTTCATGGCTTCAATTTCTTCCTGGAAGCGCTGCACTTCGAGCTTAGAATACTTGTTGGCTAGCTCGCCGGAAGCCATTTTAGCCTCAAGATCTTGCAGGCGCTTGACGCGGCCGCTAATAGTCGGCCAGTTGGTTAGCATGCCGCCAAGCCAGCGCTCGGTAACGTACGGCATTTTTACGTCCTCGGCCAGCTGCGCTACGATGTCCTGCGACTGGCGTTTGGTACCAACCAGCAAAACTTGCTTGCCCTCGGCAACGGTCTGCGCTAAAAAGTCCAGCGCTTTCTCCAACGCGGTAACTGTTTTAGTCAGGTCGATAATGTGGCTGCCGCCGCGTTTGCTGTGGATGTACTGCGCCATCTTCGGGTGCCAACGGCTGGTTTTGTGGCCAAAATGCGCGCCGGCCTCTAATAATTTTTTAATGTCTACGTCAACTGTAGCCATAATTTTTAAGTCCTTTCTCTTCGATTGGGCGCCCGCCAGTTCCTGCACGGATGGCTCGCGGGAGGATTATTCCCCAACCTGATTAAATAGTAACTTTCGTATAATAACAGATTGGCTTGTGACTCGCAAGCCTTAGCAGGCTTGAATAAAGCCCCCGAAGCCACTATTCTGTAAATAACCGTATGGGATTTGCAGGACTGCTTCGTATTTATTGGTTCGCCGCTTCGGCGACGCTCCTTATTTGGATTTTGGTTGGTTGGCAATTGGGGTTGACAGCGCTGTTTCTTACCGTGGTACTAACATTGCTGGAAACAACCTTCAGCGCCGACAACGCCGTGGTAAACAGCAAAGTACTGGTTACTATGTCGCCCTTTTGGCAGAAATTATTTATGACTGTCGGCATTTTTATTGCAGTGTTTGTGGTGCGCTTTATCTTACCGATTTTTATTGTTATGGCAACGGCGGGACTGGGAATGAACGAAGTACTCAACCTGGCTCTAAACCACCCGGACGAATACGGGCATAAACTTGAGGAATCGGCGCCGGTTATCAGCGCCTTCGGCGGCACCTTCCTCTTGATGATCGCGCTGAGCTACTTTATCGACTACCAAAAGAAAACTCACTGGATCGGTTTTTTAGAGCGCTATCTTGGCAAACTCGGGCGGTTTGATAATCTAACGGTATTTGTAATGTTGCTGGCGTCGATAGTTATTTACTTCACCGTCGACGCCACGCTGCACGGCACGGTGCTTATTGCTTCTATTACGGCTATGGCGCTTCATATCGGCCTTCAGCTGGTGAGCGCCGCCATGGGCAGCACCGGCAAACACACCAAAACGCTGCACAAAGTAGGCGTAGCCGCTTTCGCATCGTTCTTGTATCTGGAGGTTTTGGACGCGAGCTTCTCCCTAGACGGAGTTATCGGCGCGTTTGCCCTAACCAACAACATCGTTATAATAATGGCCGGTCTTGGCGCAGGTGCTGTGTGGGTGCGGGCAATGACCATCCACCTGGTGCGCTCCCACGCCCTAAACCGCTACGTCTTCTTGGAGCATGGCGCCCACTGGGCAATCGCCTTCCTTGGCACAGTCATGATGTTGCATTTGTACCACATAAAGTTGCCCGAGTGGCTCGTGGGCAGCCTGGGCATCGTATTTATAACTCTCGCAATTATGTGGAGTGTGCGCCATGCCAAAAACGGCGCGGATGTAAGCCTTGCAAACTAACAACCCCGAACTCTTTACAAAATCGCGGCAAACAGATAGAATAGACTAAATATGAAGAAAGATACGCATCACAAGCAGTACCGGCCGGTTGTGTTCCAGGACCTTAACAACGGTTTCGCGTTTTTGACGCGCTCGACTGTCGCCACCAACGAAACTGTTAAATGGGAAGACGGCAACGAGTATCCGTTGGTTAAAGTACACATTTCTGCCGCCTCACACCCCTTCTTTACCGGCGAAGAACGAGTAATGGACATCGAGGGTCGCGTCGATAAGTTTAAAGCCCGTGCCGAAGCAGCCGCCAAAGCCCGCGAATCCCGCATGAACGCCGCCAAAAAAGAAGCCGCCCGCAAAGCAGCCAAGGCCGAAAAGGCCGAAACCAAAAAAGCCACCAAGGCTTCTTAACTGCACGAACTTTTAAACCACCTGGTAGTCGGGTGGTTTTTCATACCTGAGGTATACTAAAAGCATATGGAACAAAAAGAACAGCACCTGCGCCAAGAACTCGCCGAGCTGGCAAAAAGGCTGGACGACCCGGCAATTTACAGCTCGTCCGAGTACCCCAAGCTAGCTAAACGCCGCACAGCGCTGGAGGCCACAGTTGGCCTTTTCGATAAACACCTACACTTGTCCACGCAAAAGGCGGCATCGCAAGAGATCGCCGACAGCGACGACCCCGAGTTAGCCGCCATGGCTAAAGCCGAGTTAACAGAGCTAGAGCAACAGATAGCGGCCAACGAAGCAGCGCTAGAGGAAGCCCTGACGTCCAAAGACCCAAACGACGACCGCGACGTAGTAGTAGAAATCCGCGCCGCGGCCGGGGGCGACGAAGCCAGCCTGTTTGCCGGCGACCTGTACCGCGCATACATCCGCTGGGCGGAACGCCACGGCTACAAAGTCGAGCTAATCAGCGAAAGCCCCAGCGAGGTCGGCGGCTACAAAGAAATCGTGTTTGGCATGCGCGGCGACGCCATCTACAAGCAACTCAAGTTTGAGGCCGGCGTTCACCGCGTGCAGCGCGTGCCAACCACCGAAAGCCAGGGTCGCATCCATACTTCAACCGTTACCGTGGCGGTTCTGCCAGAAGCCGAAGAAACAGACGTTGTTATTAACCCGAGTGATCTCCGGATTGATGTTTACCGTTCGGGTGGTAACGGGGGTCAAAGTGTTAACACAACCGACTCCGCAGTGCGCATAACCCACCTGCCGACCGGGCTAGTAGTGACCTGCCAAGACGAAAAATCCCAGATTAAAAATAAGGAAAAGGCGCTCGGCGTGCTGCGCGCACGCCTGCTGGCGCAAAAAATCGAAGAAGAGCAAAAACAGCTTTCGGCAGCGCGTAAAAAGCTAATCGGCAGCGGCGACCGCAGCGAAAAAATCCGTACCTACAACTTTCCGCAAGACCGCATAACCGACCACCGTATCGGGTATAGCCGCAGCAACATACCCGGCGCGCTTAACGGCGAAATAGACGACCTAGTGCAAGCGCTGCAAGATTACGAACGGCGGCTTATCCGCGGCGAGGCATGACAGTCGGCGTTTTTTTAACAAACGCTGCGGCCGCGCTGCGCAAGGCCGACGTGTCCACTGGCAGGCTGGACTGCCTAGTGCTTTTAGAAGACGCCTTTGGAGCCGACCGGGCGAACTTACTCGCCCATTTAGACAAAACTATTCCCCAGCAAACAGAGGTAGAACTGAACACTAAAATTGCGCAACGGATACGCCATGTGCCGCTTGCCTACATCCGCGGCAAGGCCATGTTTTACGGCCGTGAGTTTACTATTACCGGCGACGTGTTGGTGCCGCGCCCCGAATCGGAAAGCATGATCGACCTGCTAAAGGCGCTGCCTCTGCCGGCACAACCAGCCATAGCCGACATCGGCACCGGCTCTGGCTGCCTGGGGATTACGACCAATCTGGAAGTCCCCGCCTCCAGGGTCTGGCTCTGCGACATAGACCAAAAAGCGCTCAAGCTGGCCATGCAAAACAGTAAAAATCACGGCGTAAACCCGCAAATAGTCCACGCGGACTTACTGCACAACATTAGCGCGCCTTTTGACGTACTGCTCGCCAACCTTCCGTACGTGCCTCTGGACTTCCCAATTAACAGGGCAGCCGAGTACGAGCCAAAGCTAGCAATATTTGCCGGCGCCAACGGCTTGGACGTATACCGGCGGTTTTGGAATCAGGTATCCCAGCTTAAGCACCGCCCAAACTTTGTCATTACCGAGTCGCTAAATGAGCAGCACGCACACCTGAGCGATCTGGCGGCCAACGCAGGCTACGCGCTACGCGCCAGCGACGGACTTGCCCAGTGTTTTGAGGCTACTCGGTAGGCGCGACCCCTAGCGTTACCGCCACCGTCTGCTCTTGGCCGTCGCGGACGACCGTAAGCTCTACTTGCTCGCCAACCCTGTATTTGTTTACCAAAGCCGCCAAGCTATTTGTTTGGTCTACTGCTTCGCTGTTAATTTTTGTAATTATATCGCGTTCTTTTACACCGGCTTGGTCGGCCGGACCGCCGCTTATCACGGAACTCGGCTCTCCTGCCGAAGACGGCGGTATAAACGCCCCGCGGGTAACGCTCAAGCCATAAAACTCAGCGGCATCATTGGTGAGCGACACGTAACGCACGCCCAGGAACGGACGCTCCAGCACGCCCTTCTCTTTTACCGAGCTAATCAGTCCGGCGACATCGTTTATAGGGATGGCAAAGCCGATGCCCTGGGCGTCGCCGGTCGCAACTGCAGTGTTAATGCCTATCACTTCCCCGTTAATGTTTACCAGCGGCCCGCCCGAATTGCCGGCGTTAATTGCGGCGTCGGTTTGGAAGAGATTTTCCAGGTTGCCGACTTCGCTTCCATTACCGCTGGAGGCAACAACCTCGCGTCCATACCCCGAAATTATGCCCGAAGTTACGGTGTTCTGGAATTGGCCAAGGGCATTGCCAATGGCAATAACCGGGTCGCCTACCTTCATTGCCGCCGAGTCGCCTATGGCGGCGGGGGTAAGTTTTTTACCTTGCGTGTCGGCTATTTTTAGGAAAGCGATGTCCAGGCTGTCGTTACTGCCGGTTCGCCCGATAATCTGCACACCTTCGTATTCGGTGCCGTCGGACAGAGTTACCCGCACCTCGGTGGTACCGGCAGGAACAACATGACGGTTGGTGACGATTATGCCGTCTTCCGAAAGTAGTATGCCCGTGCCGGCGCCTTCTTGCTGGCGCTGCCCCATCAGCGACGTGCTGGCCACGCCCCTAACGTTTATAGAAACAATGCTGGGGCCGACACGTTCGGCTATATCGCGGATAAGCTCACCCCGGGTTTGCAAAACAACCTGTTCTTGCTGAACGCCAATAACGTCGTTGCCGTAGCGGACGGCCAGCCAACCGCCTAACACGCCAGTACCAAGCACTACTATAAGCAAAAAAGCTATACCGAGAAATCGTAGCCGCAAACTATTATGCTCTTTTGCGGGCGGCGTAATCTGTGGCGTAGGCGGCGGTGTATCCATAAGTCTGTTTATCACCGGAGCAAGTCCCTAACAGTCCCTAAAATATTAACTACCAGCGACCCGACAATCGCAGCCACGGTAACGCCGGTAATCGCCATTATTTCTATACGCACCAGCTTAGAAAGTTTGTCGTAGTGATCGAGATAATACAGCGCCGCCAAACAATAGCCGAGCGCCACCAGAATAAGCGTCGGCTGAGCAACAAACCCGTTGCCGTAAAATAACAACCAATGGCCAAGCACCCAGGTGAGTGCCGCGCCGAAGTACGCCCAGCCGTAAGATAACAATCTGGCGTACGGCTCATCAAAACTGTCAAAGAAATGCCGGGCGGACAAATAACACACCAGCCCCGTCCCCAGCACCAAAATGTACAAGGGCGCGCCGCCAAAGCCTAAGAACAAAGCACTTAGGCCGAACAGCAAACCCAACGTGGCCTGAAGCGATATCATAAAAGTCGTAGACATCGGCTTTACGGCTGTCAGCCACAACGCGTAACCGGCCGCCCACAAGAGTTGTACCGCCGGGCTGCCACTGTTTACCATAAACAACAGGAACGAAAGGCTAACTATAATATCAACCGCGTTAGCACGGATATTTGCCATCCAAAACCGCGGCCGAACCACAAACATACGCCACTTGCTAAGCAGAATCAACACCAACGCCAACTGGACAAACTCAATACGCACCAGCACAAAAATAAGCAGCGGCAAAAGAATGTTAAGACCGATGTGAAGAAATTGGGAAAACCCGCTAGCGGGCTTAATTTTAGCAATGAGTTGCTTCATGTTAGAATCTTTTCCCAGCTTATGCGCTCATAATGTATCTGAGACGAACTGCTCAAACCATTCTCAAATAGCACATTCCTGAGCCAATAAAAATTAGCGTTCATTACTCCCTAAGATTATCACAAAATCGGCTCCTTCTGGCTGGATTGTATCATCGGGGAGCTTAGAAACAGCTTTAACCCCAAAACGTTTTTCTAGATAATTTTTAGTGTAGGGTTTGTTGTTGGTCATATCTACCAAAACCGTTTTATCGTACGTTTTCGTGGGAGCGTCGCCAATAATAACGACATTATATGCGTAAGATTTTAGCTCATCCGCTTTGGTGGTGGCCATTCCTGGTACCGTTGTGCCATTTAGAAGCTTGAGTTTTGCTGCTTCTTTGATGATGTATCCATCTGGCAATTTGCTTCGAATGAAGTTTTGGATAGGACCATAGTTTCCTACGCCCGCTTTCGGTACTACAACCGACTGACTGTCTACAGTGGCAGTAATCGCCAGTGGGTTTGGTAGATCCGTCAAACCGATAGACGCTATTGAATTACTAGGAATTTCCTTAGCAATTTGCATAAGTCGCACGGCATCCCCAACGCTAAAATCGGTCGTTACGTGGCTGCCGAAAGCATCCATAAGTTGCGTAATCTTAACCGGATTTGTATACGTCCCTGCCGAGAGGACTTTTTGACTCAAGGCAGTGATGAAGAGACGCTGACGCTCTGAACGGTCAAAGTCGCCCCGAGGGCTAGTTTTGCGTGAACGAGCAAAATATAGCGCTTTAGTACTGTCAAAATGCTGCTGACCCGCTGGCACCTGCAAATAATATGGCTTATGCGTTGTCGAATCCCAAAGGTGTTCGGAAACGGCCAAATCTGCAGGAACATCAATGTCTACTCCTCCTACAATATCAACAGCTTGCTTAAAGCCGGCAAAATCGATCATCGTGTAGTAATGGATGGGAAGTCCTAAGACATCAGATACTGTTTTTTTGAGCGCATCAACGCCCGCAGCCTCGGCTTTAGCTTTGTCTTTGTCAGATCTAAGAGCTTTATTTTTAGCATTGGCGAATACGGCATTTATTTTTGTCGCGCCTTGTCCTGATGCCGTTACCCATAAGTCACGGGGAATACTGACAATACCAGCCGTCTTATTAACGGGGTCTATACTGGCTACCAATATAGTATCGGTGAGGTCAGCGCCAGCATGTCCCTCGCCACCGCGGCCAAGTAGAAGAACATTAATGCGCCCATCGCCTTCGCCACGCAACTGATCGGGCGAGACAGTATCGTTCAAGGCTGCAGCATTACCGCCACCCTTGAAGACTCTATTAAGGTTAAGATACCCCTTAAATAAGAGAAATCCGCCCAAAATCAATACTAAGCCGGCTACCGCAAGCGACGTTCGAAAACTCCACTTGCGGATCTTAGACCACTTATCCTGCTTTTTATTCTTTAGACGTTTTCGGTCTTTGCGATTTAGGCTTCCGCCTGGGAGGGTCATATGTAGTAAAGATCCTTCAGCCTTCTTTTCTGCCTTTGCTGCTTTACTATTCTTATCCGGAATACTGATTTCTGTCTGAGTGCGATCAGTAGGATGAAACCCTTCCGCGCGCTTAAAATCATCCACATTACCAGAACTGACAGCGTGCGCCTGTGCTTCACGCTTACTGGGCCAAATGTCACCCCGCTGCTGTTGTCTTCCTGGCGCGTTGCTCAAAAAGCCGTCCATAGTACGGCGAGGAGGCTGTGAATTGTTCTTCTTAAAATTATGCATAAGCAATGCTCTCAAGTATATCGTGTACAGGGCGTCCCGTAAACCTATACATGGTCACCTGGCCCCTTGTACGCGTAGCTGGATAGGCTTGTTGACGAGACGGGTCGTCCCCCTTAGTAGGAATGCTGTATTGCGCCGATTAGAATTCATCACCTGCCTACAGGGGGTCGCCCTCTACATAAATCCAGCCAACATAAATGGTCTTAAAGATCGCATCCAAAGCCGTGATACTATTAACCACGCGCAGCAAAGCGCTTGGCAGGTTAGTGGTGATGGTGCATACTGTCTGGCCATTGATTTTAAAGACAGCCCGTACGCCATCGTCGATGATGATTTCAAACTTTTGGTCGTCTGCGATTGCCACACCGGAATCGGCGGTAGTTGCGGTTGCGCCGTCTCTCGTTATGCACTTCCAGGTTGCATCGCTTGCCCCGGTATCGTAACGGAACGCTGCAAATTTGCCGGCCGGGGTTGCCGAGCCCGCCATGGTGGCCAAATCCTGATCGGTCAATCCTGCCCAGATGCGTACGTTTGTGCTGCTTGGATCCAAGTGCGTCTGATACACCAAACGATCACCGATGTAAATGGCATTGCCATACACACCTGCTTGGCTGCCTATGGAGGCGTTGGTGTCGTTGTACACAGAGGGCACAAGATTAGAACTGACGCTGCCGCCGCTGCCGGCAGGCGCCACGTTTGTCAGAACATCCCCATAGCCCGCCCAAACAGCCGTGGAGCCGTTGGCGACAAACTTAGTTGTCCGAGCTGTATTCGGTTTTGGCGTTCCGAGACATTCAGCCCACAAGCCGTTCTCGTGGCACCGGAAAGTACCCGAATTAGAGTTGTAATACATTGCTCCGTTGACGCCAGTTGGGTCGCCGCTGGTGTTTTTGGTGTCAAGGGCGAGTAAAGCACCGGTACTATCGGCTGTTGGATTACCAACGTAGACGCGAGCATTGGAAGTATCAACAACAAATTGCGGCACCGCCGTGGCGTTCAATACTTGGAAACCAGTAGTAGTGTTAGTTGTAGTTTGGAGGCTAGTGAGCCCATTCACCGTAAAGTTATTATTGACAGCTGCACCATCTTTAAATACGGCATTGCCAGTTACCGACAGCAAGCCATTAATCGCCGTGTTTCCTGCTGTCAGCTGGCCGCCGCTTCCGCCTTCGCTCATGCCTTCGCCGCTATAACCGACGAGATCAAGCGCCGCCCCTACCTTAACCCGGCTACCGCTGGCGTAATACATGCTTGTCTGTGACACAAATGAACTGTTGCCACAGCCAACCAAATAGATATAGTTATTTAGCGACGGAGCGTATAGCGAACAGATACTTCGGGTAGCAGGCAATGTATTTGTGTCTGTAGTAAAGGCCCCGATGTCTCCGTTACTTGCCAATGCTCCGTACTGAATCGTATTGGAGGCCCCCGTGTTGCCGGCTATGACGTACATATATCCGTTCATGACAGTAATCGCGGAATATTTCTTTGCGGTAGGGAGCGTGCTCGTTGCTTGCGTTTGAGCCGTTACCGATGCATCTGCGTTGATACGCCCGTAGAAAAACTTGTCGTAGTTAGCGCTACCCAACACGTACAGATAACCGTTAGCGATAGCTGTTTCGCCAGGGGAGTGGTCGCCAGCTGGCAACCAGTCTGTTTGCTGAGTGAATGTCGGAACCGAACCGTCAGGGTTGATACGGCCGTAGAACACATGCCGCAAGCTTGTTGTATCATTCTGATTGCCCCCTGCAATATAGAGGTAACCGTTGTGCGTTGCCATACCGGCATTGTTGTGGTCGAGCAAATTGGTTGGATCATCCTGCGTGATCCAAGCCGAAATGGTGCCGTCTGAGTTAGGTTTCGCATAAAAAACATCTCGGCTTATTGCGGCCGTACTTCCACCACCGTGCACGTAGATGTATCCGTTATATACCGTTGCCGAGTTCCCACACAGGCTTTGAGGCAAAACCGTAGTGGCAGCCCACGAACCGACTGATCCGTCGCTATTTAAGCGTGCAAAGTAAACTGTCGTTGTTGCACCGCTACCTGCGTCACAACCACCAATGTGGTAAATGTACCCATTTACAATTACTGTAGCGCCCGAACTACGCGCCAGCGGCAAACTAGTACCCGTATTCCAGTTTGTGCCAGTGCCAGAGAGATGCCCTGTATTATTAGCTAGCAATCTTAAGATAGAATCTGTCGTATCCACACCTTCTAATTCGCCTCCGGTACTATTGAGAATACGGAAGCCGTTGGCGGAGTTTGTCTGATTTTGAAAGAGGGTAGCACCGCCGTCTGCAATCGAAGCAACAGTCGTGCCATTATCTTGGAAAACAGCAATACTGCCAGTCGAAGTCGAATTGTTCACATTTAAGGTTGTGCCACTGCCGCTGGTTGCGTTTGTCAGGGTGGTTAAACCGCTACTCACGCGAATTGCCGTACCAGTGTTAGCGCCAACATTTAGGGCCACGCCGGAGGTCAACGCGCCACCTTGGATATTTACAATCGTACCGGCTGTGGTGCTGTTGGCGAGTACGTTCATTAAGCCATTGTTTGTTGTTGAAGTGTAGTTGCCGGTCGCTTGTAGCGACACAATACCGTTGGTAGCGACTGCGCCGGTTGTTGCTGAGCTGACGCGTAGCAACGATCCGCTCGTGAGACCCGCGCCAGTACTATTAATGTTCACTCCGTTTCCGGTGGTCAGTGTGTTCGCCGTAACATTAAGAGCGTTGCCGGCGGTCGTGTTAGCAGCGCTCAAGTTCAATAAATTACCCGAACCAGTTGTGCTAGTACCTTGGAAGTTAACGACATTACCGGTAAAACCGGTCGTAACGCCGGATTGTGCGACGTTCAAAAGCGTGGTGCTGGTTTGGCTGGCGTTGGAGTTAACAACCGTAAGTCCGGTGCCGGTAGTAGTGGTGTTGGTTACTGTTACCGTGCCGGTTAAAGGCGCCACCGAGAACACATCCGACCCGCTGTTTTGCACGGCAAACCGACCGCCGTTGGCGCTACATGTCGTACATTGTGTGTTAAATATAAAGCTTGGGTCAGTGGCGACATCTGGCGAAGTAATTGTAATGTTGTTGCCGGTTGTCATAAGTATCGTATTGCCGTTGTCGTAGGCGCTTTGCAGTGTAACTGTGCCCGTGCCACACCCCAAGTCGGTAGTGTTACAGATAATTTTTACTTGGCCATTTTCGATCAAACTAACTTTGTGAGTTGTGGAGTTGTAAAATAATCCACCGTTGAGAGCCGCAAGATTAGAGGTAGGATCAGCCGTCGTGCCGTCGAGCTGTAAAATAGTTGTGGCCCCATCAGTGCCGGTTGAATTACCAATTTTTACCAAATTACCGCCACCAACTCCTCTTGTGTCGGTATCGACTGTTAGTAGTCCTGCGCCAGCCGAATCTTGAACTTGAAAGGCCGTTGCCGAGTTTGTCGAATTCTGAAAATTAGCTGCACCGGCGGCAGAAAGCGTAGCCACAACCGTATTGTTAGTCTCGAATTGTAACGCGTTCGCATCGTTAGTACCAATCACGGCTGTCGCGCCGAACGAATTGCCGTTCTGGAGGAAAAAACCGCATGCCGAGCTGCTCTGCAGACAGACGGTCCCACTCGCGTCAGGAAGCGTAATAGTGCGAGTGCCACCGGTTGAGGTGCCCGTAACTCTAAAATTGTTCGTTCCGGGGGTGCCTGACGAACCAGCCAAGAATAAATCGCCGAATGGAAGCGTTGCCGAACCCACTCCGCTAACCGGGACAAACTGCGTGCCGTTGTAGTACGACAAAACGTTACTGGTCTGATCGTAGTACATCTGTCCGGCAACAGCCGAAGTCGGCTGGAGCGTTGGCGCAATAATCAAGCCATTGTTGGCTCGTAAGCTGCCGTTAATAGTAACGCTTTGCGTTCCAAAGTCTATACCGCCAGAAACCACAAACTCCTCAAGAGGAATCTGCGTAGTGTCGTACTGGCCGGTTGCGTGCTTACTCGCCGGCTCATCACTCACGTAGGCGTTAAGCACTAGGCCGGCACTGCCCAAAACAAGCAGTATGGCTAAAATAACATCGGCTCGCTTAACTAGCCTTAGCAGCAGCCGCTCTTCTTTTTGCCCCTGTACGGCAGACTGTGGCTGAATTGGCACCGGCACAACAGGATCAAGAGATTGTGGTTGGGACAAGTTTTGGCCGAAACCAGAAGAACCACCGGCGTTATTGGAACCGCCAGTAGGAAAAATAACATTCGTGTTTTGGTTTTGGTTTTCCACGATGATTTTTGGTTTTTACCCCTAAGGGCACCCTCCTACACTATGGTAAACCGTTTGTGCTAACCTATCAAGACTGTCGTACAAAATAACACAAACCTGTGGATATCTACAGTGTCAGAATGAGGTATACCAATATGACAGTAAAGGCCAATAGGCCAATCGTAGTAAGCATCACCTGTAGCAAACTTTTTTGCACGGCGTTTTCGGACAGGGGGTTGCGGCCTATCGATATTATGCTGGAACGCACCGACGAATAAATAAGCGCTACGACACTTACAAGCAGCAAAATAAGCAACAGTGCCGCTACTAAAATACGAACGGCGGAAACTTCGCGACCGGCTATGCTGTTAGCCAGATCTTGC
The DNA here is from genome assembly GCA_050730855.1 of Saccharimonadales bacterium (SeqCode). GTDB lineage: Bacteria > Patescibacteriota > Saccharimonadia > Saccharimonadales > UBA4665 > DASRJJ01. The sequence continues at coordinate 236,581 of JBOHNU010000001.1, forward strand.
AGCACACTTGGGACAAAGGAAGACCCGCTAGCAACACCCGCAAAGAACACCGTATCGACCTGGACAGGCACAAGACCAATTTTAACCGTCTGTTGCTGGCCCTGTTTGTCGGCGATTGACCTTTCGTTTGTTGTCACATCGTCCAGGCTTGCCTGGGCAGTCCCAACAACCAGGCCCGTCTGGGTCGCGCGCATTCCTACGCCTTCGATCGGTGATGCTGTAATTTTGTCCCCAGATTTTATACCACCGTTAATATCGCTTACTAAGGCCATTGTAACGCCGCTAGTAACCACCTGCACCGAATTATTCCCGTCCGACAACCCGATAAGAGGATCTTTGCCAACAATACCAATCAGCTGATCAGCCTTTTCCGGACTTGCCAACTCTACAGAATTAGGTGTATCCGACTTAAGACTGACCAACGCTCCCGCCACAATATTTGCGTCGGTAGTTTGAAAACCCTGTGCGATCGACGATACACCTTGCGCTCCAAGCGGAGGCACTAAGGCCAGCAGCAACCCCAAACAAGTTGCGCCCCAACCAAGGTATCGTATTTTTATTGGATTTTCCTTACGCACGTAAATCCTGGCCTATAACAATGTATTGCTTATGATTATAGACTACTCCAAACCCGCATATATTAACAGCGCGAAAGCGTGGTAAACCTCCTGACGATACGCTATAGTTATAAGCCGACATGCCAGATTCCGCGCACCCACCGTCAAATACACAGCAAAGCAAAGCCGGCGAACACCTGCAAGCCAAACGGCCAAGGCAAAAAGAAAGCTGGCAAAGTATTCTTTCTACTGTATCCATCCTGTTAATAGCGCCTTTGTTTGCACTGTTTTTGATAACATTTGTCTTTCAGTCCTATCTGGTAGACGGTCCGAGTATGGAAACAACGCTTGAAGACAAAGACCGGTTAATTGTGTGGAAGGTGCCGCGAACATGGGCTAAAGTTACCGGAAACAGCTATATCCCGGCTCGCGAGGACGTCGTGGTATTTTCCGAGCCAGGGCTGTACGAACACAGCAAAAAATCAGGCAAGCAACTGATTAAGCGAGTTATCGCTCTACCCGGGGAGCGAGTAGTTATCAAAGATGGCGCCGTAACCGTTTACAACGGCGAGTATCCCGACGGTTTCCAGCCGACGGTAGAGTTACCCAGCGGTTCGGTCGTGGAGCATACGCCCGGGCAAATAGACATTACCGTTCCGGAGGCGCATGTCTTTGTGCTGGGAGATAACCGGTCAAACTCGCTGGACTCCCGCGCGTTTGGGCCGGTTGGGGCCGACAATATTGTGGGTAAACTTACCGCGCGTTTCTTCCCGCTTGGCGAGGCCAAATGGTTTTAGCTCAGATTATTTAAAATCGAGTTTAATTCTTGGTCACTTTTAAATGCGATCTCCAGTTTGCCGCCCTTTGCCGTGCGCCGAATAAATACGGGTGCTCCGCCAATACGCTTGCTCAACCGCTTGGTTTCGGGCGTTTCGGTACGCATCCTCTGCTGTGTCGCTTTTGTCTCTTTATGCCCCTCTTTAATCGACGTCACGAACTGTTCAGCCTGACGGACGGTCCAGCTGTGCTTTTGTATTGACTCCAACAGTTCAGCCTGTTTTTCGGGCATATCTTTGAGAGAAAGAATGGTTCGAGCGTGTCCTTCGGTTATCTTCTTGGAGGCCAGGGCATCACGCGCCGCTTCGGGTAGCTGCAGCAGCCGCACCGTGTTCACAATGGTGGAATCGGCCTTGCCCAGCCGCCTGGCTATATCGACATAGGTCATGCTAAATTGCTGGTGCAGTTTTTCGATGGATAAGGCTTGCTCGAGCGGCGACAAATCTACGCGCTGGACGTTTTCAACTAAAGCGATCTCCAGACGTTCTAGCTGTTTGGTTGTACGTACAATCGTTGGCACCTTCTGAAGATTTGCCAGTTTTGCGGCTCGCCAACGGCGTTCCCCCGCTATAATTGCAAATTTGCCACCCTCAAACGGCGTAACCACCAAAGGCTGCACAATGCCGAACTGCTCTATCGAACGCGCTAGCTGCTCTAGCGCTTCTTGCTCAAAATGCTGCCGCGGCTGGTCCGGGTTAGGCACAAGGTTGTCAACCGCCATGCGCTGCACCCGTTCTTGGTCGTCCAGCAATAGCGACCGGTCAAAATCCTGAGGTATTAGCGCGTCAAACCCCTTGCCCAAGCCCATTTTCTTCGCTTTAGTTACCGGCACGACTCGCTACCTCCTTGGCTAACTGCTTGTATGCCCGCGCGCCTTTGCTCCAACGATCGTGCTCGAAAATTGTCTTTCCAAAGCTCGGTGCTTCGGCAAGACGTATGTTGCGCGGGATGGTCGTTTTAAATAGTTTCTCTCCAAAATGTTTTTCCAGCTCTTTCTTTACCTGCTCGGACAGGCTGGTGCGCTTGTCGTGCATCGTTAGCACTACACCAATTAAATCGAGCGTCGGATTAATACTTTGCCGGACGCGCTGCACGGTAGTCAAAAGCTGGCCAAGCCCCTCAAGCGCGTAGTACTCTGACTGTACCGGAATCAATAGCGCTTGCGCGGCAGTCAAAGCGTTAATAGTAAGCAGTCCGAGAGCGGGTGGGCAATCTATAATAATGTAGTCGAATGCGGCGACGCTTAGCGCTTCCTTCAGTTTAAACTCACGCTGTAGTGCACTAACCATTTCGACTTCCGCTGCCGCCAGGTTAGCATTGGCCGGCACCAGGTACAAACCTTCGCGGTCTGTCTCATAAACCGCCTGATCCAGACGTGACTGGCCGAGCAGCACCTCGTAGGTGCTCGGTTCCAGACTTTCCTTATGCAACCCCAAGCCGCTCGAGGCGTTGCCTTGAGGGTCGAGATCTATAAGCAGCACCCGACACTTCGAGCCGGCTAAATACGCCGCCAAATTAACCGCGGTCGTCGTCTTGCCCACGCCGCCTTTTTGGTTAGTGACTGCAATTATTGTTTGTTTCATATCCCCTCTGGCTTCGTGAAAAGTATACCATCCCCACGCATAAACTGCCAGGCATTTACAAGTAAGCTAGCGGCTTACTGGTTTGGATTTATCCGCTCGCCGGCGACATCACCCGCTGGTTGCTGGCTTTGGTCGGTATTTACCGGACCAACATTTACCAACCTGTTAACCTCTTCCCTGTATATTAGCGCAATTTTAGCCTTGGTATATACCAGCAAGTAGTCACCGTTTTCTACGCCGATAAAAAAACTTTGGTTGGCTAGTTTGGACTTGTCTTCTATTAGCGCAACCGTGGGCTCTTCATCGGGTGGCAGGAAGTACAACTGTCCGACCCTCTCCACAATACGCTGGCTAGTAGCCTTCGCTGCCGCGCTGGGGTTATCCTTTACTTTTTGATACTGCTTAAAGAAAAACAGGGCAATAACAGCAAAAACCAAGACCGCCATGCAGGCAGCTATAATCCAAAGCGTTTTTTTCCGGCGGCGCGGATCCTTAATCCCCTGTAACACATATTTAGACTACCTGAACGACGAAACACGGTCAAGCTCATGCTTAACTAATTTTGAGCTAAGCGATTTTGGTAATTTTTATAACGGTGTGGCGTTGGCGGTGGCCATGTACTTTGCGGACGCGCTTTTTGGCTTTAAATCGAATGGACGTTACTTTGTCGGCTTTTACTTGGTCTTCTACTACTTCGGCGCTGACTTTTGCTTTTTCAACTAGTGGCGTGCCAACTTTGATGTCGTTGCCGTCAATAACAAGCAGTGGCTCGAAAGAAACTGTCTTGCTGTCTGAATGCAACAGTTCAACCTCAAGACTTTCGCCTTCGGTTACTAGGTATTGTTTACCGCCAGTGGCAATAACTGCTTTTTTCATGATCCGTATTTTGTTATCACTTTCTGCATTGATACTACCAGATTGCCACTTCTCTGTAAAGAGTTACGACTCACGCTTTCTGAAGCGAAATGGTTAGCGGCGCTTCGTCCACCGCGCAGCTTGTTTCGAACGCTTGCCGTTGGTCAAATACGAGTCCGTTGGCCAGTGTTTCGGTTTTTATCAGCGCTTGGTGCTCGTTGATTGCCTGGCGCAGCTGGTCATCGGTTGACGAGACGCTCAGAATAATGCGGTCATCTATGTTTAGACCCGCCTGCTTGCGGGCGCTCTGCACGTTGCGGATTACTTCGCGCACCATGCCTTCGCGTTTTAGCGCCGGAGTAATTTTTGTATCCAGATTTACTGTGTCTTTCTCGCTATTTTTCAGCTGTTTGACGTTTAATTCGTCCAGAATGACGTGCTGCAAACTGGCATCCAGCTCGTCTGCGCCGTAAACCATAACTGCCGGCAAAGGTTGGCGAACCTTAATGCCAGCGGTTGCCCGCTGCGACAAACCTTCGTTAATCACTTCGCGGACAAAAGCCATCCTATCAATCACTAGCTCGTTTACGCGGCCGGCGGCTGGCCAGTCGCGCAGATGGACGGATTCGTGGCCGGTAAGTTTTTGGAACAATTCTTCCGCCAAGAACGGCGTGAATGGCGCCAAAATGTGAGACAACTGCACCAACACATAATGCAGCGTGCGATACGCATCGTTTTTGTCAGCATCGTCGCCACTCTTCCAGAAACGACGACGGCTGCGGCGAACGTACCAGTTGCTGGCGTCGTCGATAAACGGCAAGATAGGTTTCATCGCGTTTGGAATGTCGTACGCATCCATGTGCCTGCCAACTTCTTGGTTCAGCTGGTGCACACGCGACACGATCCACTGGTCGAGCGGGTTTTTTAGATTCTCGGAAGGGTCGTCAAAACTGCCGTCCCACTCCCAGTTGTCGACTTCGGCATACATCGTAAAGAAGTCGTACATGTTCCACACCATAGCCAATTTTCGTTGTACGTCAGCGACGTCTTTGTCCTGCAGGTTAAAGTCTTCGCCGCTCATGACAGAGCTGCTCATAAGCAAAAAGCGCAGCGCGTCGGCCGAATGTTGGTCCATTAATTCATTAGGGTCGGTATAGTTACCAAATTGTTTGCTCATTTTGCGCCCGTCGTTGCCAGCAAGCGTGCCAGTCGTAATGACGTTTTTAAAGCTATTCTTGCCGAACAATCCGACGCTCACCGCGTGTAGGTAGTAAAACCACGCACGCACTTGGCCGACGTATTCGACGATAAAATCACCCGGAAAATTCGCTTCAAATTTTTCGACGTTCTCGAATGGGTAGTGGAATTGGGCAAACGGCATGCTGCCGCTTTCGAACCAGCAGTCCAGCACTTTTTCGATGCGCCTGTATGTAACGCCGTCGAGCTCGAACGTCACATCGTCGATCCATGGACGGTGGTAATCTTCTAGTTCAACTCCGGAAAGTTCTTTTAGTTCGTCATAACTGCCAACCACTTTGACGCGCTCGTTGCCGTCTTTGTCTACACCCTTCCAAACTGGCATGGCCGTGGCCCAGAAACGGTCGCGGCTGAGGTTCCAATCCGGCGCGCTTTCGACTGTATTAGCAAAACGACCTTTCTTTAGATGTTCTGGGAACCAATTAATGTCGCCGTTTTGCTCCAGCATTTCCTGGCGCTGGCCGTCGATATCCATAAACCAACTGGGGTGTGCGCGGTACATTAGTCGCGTGCCGCAGCGGTGGCAGTGCGGGTAGCTGTGGCGGACGTATTCGATTTTCCAAACTACGCCGCGATCAAACAGCTCTTTGGCAATGGGCTTGTTGGCTTCCCAAACATTCTGCCCTTTCCACTCGCCAGAAATATACAATCCGTTGTCGTCGATATTGTTAACGAGCGGGAATTTCCCTTGCTTCGCGAGCTGGTAGTCTTCTTCGCCGTAGGCCGGCGCTAAGTGTACAATTCCCGTTCCTTCTTCCAGGCTCACATAGCCGGCGTGCCAGACGCGGTGCGCGTTCTCGCCGCGGTCTTCAAATAATGGCTCGTAACTTTTGCCGACCAGTTCTTTACCCTTTAGCGTCCGCAATACTTCGTATTGCAGCGGTTGGTGTTTTTCGTCGGTCAAAACTTTTTTGAGTAAGCCTTCTGCCATAATTAACTTTTCACCGTTCACCAAAACTTCAGCGTAGGTTTCTTTGGCGTTTACAGCAGTAGCTGTGTTTGCTGGTAAGGTCCAGGGCGTGGTTGTCCAGGCGAGCAATGACGCGTCTTCGCCCTTCAATTTAAATTTTACGTACACACTCGGGTCGGTCACGTCCTGATAGCTGTTGTCCATGGCCACCTCAGCCTTGCTAATGGGGGTGGCGTCGCGTGTGCAGTACAGAAGCACCTTTTCACCCTCATAGATTTTTCCGGCATCGTACAGGCTCTTAAATGCCCACCAGACGCTTTCCATGTAGCTTTTATCCATAGTTTTGTAGGCGCCCCTAAAGTCCACCCAGCGGCCGATTCGGTCGATGGTGTCCTCCCACAAACTGCCGGTTAATACCATGTTTTCGCGGCAGGTCGTGACGTATTCTTCTAGGCTAATTTTGGTGCCGATATCACGCTTGTCTTGGATGCCGAGTTTTTTCTCGGTAAATACTTCTGCTGGCAGGCCGTGACAATCCCAGCCCCAAACGCGCTCCACACGCCTACCCTTCATCGTCCAATAGCGCGGCACAACGTCTTTAGCAATGGAGCTTAGCAACGTTCCGTGGTGCGGCACGCCGGTAATAAACGGCGGGCCGTCATAAAACACATAGCTGTTTTCTTTTGGCCGTTGCTCGACGGATTTTTCAAACGTCCGATGCTGTTTCCAGTATTTCACCAGCTTTTTTTCGTACTCGATTGCCTTTCGGCGACTGTTTGCAGTAAATTTCATATCACGCTTCCTCAATCTTATGTTTTCCTGGATCGAATGCCGGGCCACACGAGACTACTAAATCCATGTTACCACCCCACCGGAAGCGTTCCATTGGCTTAACATACACCACATCGCCGACTTTTAGATCGTGATGCTCGCCCTTCTTTGTCTCAATGTATCCCTCGCCCCTAACTACTACAGCCATCTCGTGAGCCTCTTCCAGATAGCCATATTTGTCCCTACCAGGGAATTCGCCACGGACTGAAATTTTGGCTATATCAATAGTGCCGGAGCCCGGATTATATTCGCGCCCATAGCAAATGTTGCTGTTGCGGAATTCTGCACCATCTTCGTCCGACCACTTTTTCATACAGCTTCTAGTCCTTTCTTTCTAAACAAAAACCACTTCTGTTAGGCTCTGGAATCCCTTTGCGGGGGACGGTACCATCCAGATTCCAAAAGAAGTGATTCTTTTTGGCGCTTACTTTGACTTTACGGAGTCGGCCGTCGGGGTCTACTTTCGTTACCGATTTCTGCCCGATGCTTCACGGTTGATAGCCGCTCATCCAATTGGAACGCATGTTGTTACATTTGTAACGTTTTTATTGTAGCGCACGGTGCGCTTTGCAGCAACTAGCGGCCGGCTTGCGCATAACCGGCGACATCGTTCATAAGTGGCGAAGGCATGCCAACCCAAGCGTTAATGAGCGTCCCGTCGTTTTCAACCGCCAAGATAGACGGGAATTGCATAATGCCATAAAGCGACGACTGCGCCACCCCCTCACGACTATCGATGCTCAACATTTCAATTTTCTTTCCTGCCTCGTAAAACTGACGCTGGAAATCGCGAACAAACGCCTCGACTTCGCTGGCATGCTCGCTATTCGGCCGATAAAGAATAAGCAATTTCACTCTGAAAGCATAGCAGAAATTAACAAAATGGGCGATGTTACTCGCCCATTTGTTTGCTACCTAGGCTCTATGAGCAGCCGGTAGTCGAGCCGCAGCTGCTGCACACGTAACAGCTGCCGGCGCGCTGGGTTTGGTTGCCGCAGTTGTAGCACAGTGGTGCGGCTGCGTCGGCGGCTTTCTTGGCCGTAGACGGCGCGCTGGTAACCTTGACTTCGGCTACCTTTGGCGCCGGCTCTTCATTTACCTTTTTTTCGACGGCCTCTACCAATTTGCCTTCTAGCGACTGGTCGTCGGTTAGCAGCATGGTTTGTTGCTGCTCGGGCGTGTCTTCAAAAGATGCCAAGCCGAGTTCCAGACGGTCGTCGAACGACAGGTAGTCGAGTGCCAGCCTACGCATTATGTAGTCGGTGATCGAGCTAGCTGTACGGATTTCGTTGTCGTCAGTGATGCCTGACGGCGCGAAGCTGGTGCTCATCAGCGTCTTTACGTAACTCTTCAGCGGCACGCCAAATTGCAAGCCATGGCTAACCGAGATAGCGAACGAGTCCATAAGTCCTGCGAGGGTCGAACCCTGTTTGGAGACATTAATGAATAATTCGCCCGGCGTTCCTTCTTCGTACTCGCTGACCGTAAAGAAACCTTTTAGGTCGGCAATGTGGAACTTGTACGTGCGGCTGTTGCGCCGTCGCGGCAGCAGGCGGCGCATCGCACCCTTTACCACAATCTTGTCGTTGACCGTTTCGACAATTGTCGCTGGCTGGCCAACTTCTGCGGCCGATGCCTCTACAACTACCTTCTCCTCAACCTTTTTCTTCTTACCGGAGAGCGGCTGGGCAACTTTACAGTTGTCGCGGTAAATAGCGATGGCTTTGATGCCCATTTTCCATGCATCCATGTGCAGTTGCTCGACGTCTTCGACGGTAACTTCCTCTGGCATATTCACGGTCTTGCTGATGGCGCCGGAAATAAACGGCTGTACTGCGGCCATCATCTTCACGTGGCCAAGATAATGGATAGCGTTGTCGCCAACGGCGCAGGAAAAGACATCTAGGTGATCGGCCTTGAGATGCGGTGCGCCGGTGATATTGCCGTGTTCAAAAATATAGGCAACGATTTCCTCGGTTTGGGCTTTGGTGTAGCCCAGCGTTCTGAGGGCGCGTGGCACGGTTTGGTTAACGATAGCCATCGAGCCGCCGCCAACCAAGTTTTTGTGCTTCACTAGCGCAAAGTCTGGCTCAACACCGGTGGTGTCGCAGTCCATCATTAGGCCGATGGTTCCGGTTGGCGCGAGTACGCTGGCTTGCGAGTTGCGCACGCCGTACAGTTCACCCAGCTCGACTGCTTCGTCCCAGGCGCTGGCAGCGGCGTTCAATAAATCTTCGGCAACTAAGCTGGCGTCGATGTTCGACACCTCAGTGCGGTGCATGCGGATCACACCGAGCATTGCCTCGCGGTCTTTACGGAAGCCGGCAAACGGGCCGACGCGCTGGGCGATTTTGGCGCTAGTAGCGTAGGCGTGGCCGGTCATCAGCGCGGTAATGGCAGCGGCTTGGGCGCGGCCTTCGGCAGAGTCGTACGGCAAGCCCTGCGCCATCAACAACGCACCCAAGTTGGCGTAGCCCAGTCCGAGCTGGCGGTAAGCACGTGCGTTCTTAGTCATTTTATCGGTTGGATACGAGCTGTAGCCGACCAAAATCTCTTGCGCGGTAAATACCAATTCTACGGTGTGCTTAAAGGCCTCTGCGTCGAACGTGCCGTCGTCTTTGAGGTACTTAAGCAGGTTAATGCTGGCCAGATTGCAGGCCGAGTTGTCTATATGCATATACTCGCTGCACGGATTGCTGGCGTTGATGCGTCCGGCATTTGGCGCGGTATGCCAGCGGTTGATGGTCGTGTCGAACTGCATACCAGGGTCGGCGCATTCCCATGCGGCCTTCGAAAATTCACGAAATAGTTCGCGGGCTTTGACGGTTTTAACCGGCTTGCCGGTCGTTACGGCTAACAAATCCCAGTCGTCGTCGTTTTCGACGGCTTGCATAAACTCGTCGGTTACGCGCACCGAATTGTTGGCGTTCTGGTACTGCACCGAAAAAATATCTTTGCCATCCAATGTCATGTCAAAGCCAGATTCTTGCAGCACTCGCGCTTTGCGCTCCTCGACCGCCTTGCACCAAATAAAGTCCAGAACATCGGGGTGGTCGGCATTCATAATCACCATTTTGGCGGCGCGGCGGGTTTTGCCGCCACTTTTAATAGCGCCTGCAACCGAATCGGCACCGCGCATAAAGCTAAGCGGTCCAGAGGCGCGGCCAGCGCTTTTACCTAAACATTCTGCGGAAGAACGAATCGGGCTAACGTTAAGTCCGGCACCGGAACCGCCCTTGAAGATCATTCCCTCTTCGGTGTACCAATTGAGGATTGACTGCATGGTGTCTTCGACGGCCAGGATAAAACAGGCGCTGGCTTGCTGCGCGCGCTCCGGCGCTCCAATGTTAAACCAAACCGGTGAGTTAAAAGCAGCACGCTGGGTAGCGAGCACGTATTTTAACTCTTCGCGGAAGTCTTCGGCTTCGTCGTCCTCGAAGTAACCTTCCTGGACACCTTGGCGCGTGACAGTGTCGACCACACGGTCGATAAGTTGCTTCAGCGAGCCTTCGCGCCCATCAGTCCCTGGCGTACCGCAAAAATACTTCTGAGCCACGATGTTTATCGCGTTCAACGACCAGCCTTCTGGAAATGTCACGTCTTTTTGCTCGAACACCGGCTGGCCGGTCATTGGATTCTGAATAAGCGAATCCTGCTTGACCCACTCTAGCTGGTCGTACGCCTTAGTTTTTGGCCGGCTGAATAACCGCCCAGAGCTGATGCTGGTTGTTTGTCCCATAAGTACCCTCACTTTAGTTTATGATTTTTTAATGTTTGTTTAGAGTTAAACGAAACCCTCCCAAGTCTCGCCAGCTCCCCCAAGAGCCACACTCCGTGTACTTTGTTATAGTACGGCTGCAACGTTTGCACAAGCCGTATTTCTCACAACTAGTGTGGCTGGAGGGGCGGATGGCAACGTAATGTTATGTTTTAAGCTGTTTTATCTGCGACAGCGTTTTTTCGAAGCCCGCGATGTCTTTAAAGCGCCGGTAGACACTGGCGAACCGCACGTAGGCGACCTCGTTCAGCGGTGCCAGGCGCTCCATAACCAGTTCGCCGATTGTGTTTGACGCCACCTCCGGGTCGGCGCCAGCGTACAGCTGCTGCTCGACGTCCGATACCAAACGCTCGAGCTGCAAGCTAGTTACAGGTGTCTTTTCGCATGCCCGGTACAGTCCCGCCAGCAATTTTGGGCGGCTAAAAAGTTCGCGTGTGCCGTCCTTCTTCACTACAATTAGCTGGGGACGCTCGACCCGCTCATACGTCGTAAAGCGGAAGCCGCACTTTGGGCAAGCTCGCCTGCGGCGGATTGCCTGAGCGTCGCCGGCATCGCGCGACTCAATAACTTTTGTGTCCTCGAAATGGCACTGACTACATCTCATTTTTACCCTCAGTTCCTCGTGATAAAGTGCTCACCATATTTAGTGCTTACGGTTATAATTGTAGCCCTACACCTAGCGTCAGCGCAACACTTTTTAGTTGTATTATTTAGTACGCTTGTCCTGGTGTTCGTCCTGGTCGTCATCCTGGCTCGGTTGCTTGTAACGTTTCGCCAGGCGCCGTAGGAAGGACGGCTTTTCAAGTTTCTCAAGCTCGGTTTCGGTATCGTCTGGTAAGGTATTTTCTTCTGGTGCCTTAGCAGTTTCTTGCGGCTCTTCGTCAATTGTCCAGATATTCGGCACATTATTATCGGCGTCGAACTCGTTTAGCGCGGCGTTGTGGTCGAGCGACATATCGATGTCGGTTATGTCCGAATCGTCTTGCTTGGTAGATTGCTTTGGGTTAAAAACGGTCGACGGCTGGGGAGCCTGGGCGGCCGGCTCTGCTGCCAATGCGGCCGCGTCCTTGCCGCTTCTGGTAAAGTAGGAGGCGTCGAAGCCGGTTGCAACTACTGTTATGATAATTTCGCCGTCTATCTCCGGGTTAATTGTGGCGCCAAATATGATGTTGGCGTCTGGGTCGGCGGCGTTTGTAATGGTTTCGGCGGCGGTATTTATCTCATGCATGGAAAGATCGTTGCCACCAATAACGTTAAACAGGATTCCTCGGGCGCCATCGATGGAGACTTCGAGCAAGGGCGATTCTATTGCTTGCTGCGCAGCAAGCACCGCGCGGTTTTCGCCGCTGGCGCGGCCGATGCCCATTAACGCCGAACCAGCATTTTTCATAACGGCTTTAACGTCGGCAAAGTCAAGGTTTATCAACCCGTGTACGGTAATTAGGTCGGATATACCCTGCACGCCTTGCCTGAGGACGTCGTCGGCAACCTTAAACGCTTCTAGAAGCGGGGTCTGGCGGTCGATGGTTTGCAGGAGTCGATCGTTCGGAATAACGATAAGCGTATCGACGGCTTCGCGAAGTTGCGCTATAGCCGAATCCGCATTGCGGCGCCTTTTTTCGCCCTCGAAGGCAAATGGTTTAGTGGCGAAACCGACTACCAAGACGTTCATGGCTTTGGCGGCCTTGGCAACTACATGTCCTGCGCCGCTTCCCGTTCCGCCGCCGGCGCCAATAGTCACGAACACCATGTCGGCGCCCTCAAGTGCTTTCTTGATCTCGTCTATCGACTCTTCGGCGGCCTTTTGCCCCACACCAGGGTCAGCACCGGCGCCCAGGCCTCGCGTCGCATCCTTACCTATATGAATCTTGGTTTTTGCCTTGGAATGGTGCAAAGCCTGAGAATCGGTGTTTACCGCAATAAACTCGACACCCTCAATACCGGCTTCTACCATACGGTTGATAGCTGCACCGCCGGCACCTCCAACCCCCACTACTTTAATCCGTGCAAATGTTTCTATCGCTGGCGCAACCTGAGGCATACTATCTTACCCTCTCCATACTCAATTTATGTTCAAAGTATAGCGCAGCCGTCCGTCAAGTTCAATAAATGTGTGCTGCAATTTTAGACATGGTTAATTTTGTTTATCGGCGGAATCTGCGCAGTAAGTTGTCGACCAATTTTAGTGCTCGGTCGGCAGGCTTGGCCATTTTAGGCATCTCTACCTCTGGTTCGAGCAACATATCCAGAGACATCAAGCCAACTGCTGTGCAAAAACTTGGGTCGGCTACAGTATCTACCAAACCGCTTAGCGGCTGCAACTTCCCTACCCGCGAGGCTAGCTGTAGTTTTTCTCTGGCAAACTCGGCAATACCCGGGAGCTTAGCCGTACCACCCACCAGAACCACTCCCCCTGGCAATTTGTGTGCGCGATGAATCCTGGCAAGTTCTTTGCCGACGTAATCAAACAACTCGTCTACACGCGCTTCGGTAATCATAGCCACATCTTCGGACTTAAAGCTAACAAACTCTTTACTAGAAACCTTTACGCGGACATCGCGCTTGGTACTCAGCGGAATAAGTGATGCATGGTGTATTTTTACGGCTTCCGCGACGTCTAGTTCGGTCTTTAAGCCAATGGCAAGATCGTTTGTAATATGCATACCGCCAATCGGCAGCACAGCAACGTGCTGTACTTCGCCATCCTCCAACACTACGAGATTTGTAGTGCCGGCGCCGATGTCAAGGAGTAGCGTCCCGGCTTCCTTTTGCTGCCTGCTTAAAACAGCCTCGGCTGCCGCCAGACCGGACAGCGTGTGGTTGTGTATTGCTACCTGTGCCTTTTCGAACGACATGTCCAGGTTGCGCAAGTTGGGGGTGGCAGCAGTTACGATGTGCGTGTCTACCTCGAGGCGCACGCCGTGCATTCCAACGGGATCTTTTATGTTATCTTGGCCGTCAAGCCGGTAATTCTGTGCAAAAACCTGAATAATTTCGCGGTTGCTTGGCAGTTGTACAATCGCGGCCGCCTCCTCTACCCTGAGCCTGTCTTCGACTGTTATTTCGCGGTTAGCGGAGCTGATCGCTATAACACCCTTGGAGTTCATGCCGCTCACATGCGCGCCGTTAATATTAACCGTGCCTCCCTGAATGCGGACACCGGAAAGCCGCTCGGCCTCTGTTACTGCCTGAGTAATGGCTTCAGCGGCATCGTCAATATGAACCACCATTCCCCTACGCATACCGTTATTGGCTGCCAGTGCATGGCCGATAACGGACAGCTTCCCCGGGTTGTTTTGGTCGGGCGCACCTATAATAACCCTCACGGCACTTGTGCCAACATCTATCCCTACATATGGCATAAAAGAAGGGTCGCGCATGCAGGCAGTATACCGCTTACCCTTCAAATTAGGCAAGGTTATTGCGTCAGTACTTCACAGCCGGCGGAGGTTACTAGTACTGTGTGTTCGAACTGGGCAGACCAACTGCCGTCTTTCGTAACTAATGTCCAGCCGTCGTGCAGCTCGGTAATTGCCGGGTCGCCCAATGTTGCAATTGGCTCTATGGCGATTGTCATACCCGCTTTTAGCACCGATCCGGTGCCCGGCCGCCCGTAATTTGGTATTTCCGGATCTTCGTGAAGCTCATATCCCACACCGTGACCGACCAGCTCCCGGACAATGCCCAGACGGTGTTTGCGAAGCACGCGCTCAACGGCTGCGGAGATATCGCCTACCCTGCAGCCGTGGCGCACTACTTTTAGCGCGGCAGCTAGGGCTTCTTTTGTTCCTTTTATTAGCCGGGCAGTGTCCGGGGTGGTTTTGCCACCAACGGCCATGGTGAACCCGCTATCCGTAACCATGCCTTTGTAGCGCACGCCAAAATCAAAGTTTACTATGTCGCCCTCCTTAAATGGGAGTTCCGACGGTATAGAATGCTGCACTTCGTTATTTACCGAAATACATATTACATCGGGGTAGCCGTGAAAATTCAGAAAGGCCGGCTCGCCACCAAGCTGTTGTAGTGTGGTTTTTGCCAGCGCAGCCATTTTTTTGGGCGTTAGCCCCGGTTTACATTCCGCTTTAAGCTTCTGTAAAACAGCAGCCAACATCCGGCCGCTTTCGCGCATGGCTGCAATTTCTGTCGGCGATTTAATTGTCAGCATGGTACTTGTATTATACTACTAGCCTTATTAGGCTACTCGATACATTCTAGTATACTCTGGTGGACGGCGGCTGGTTCTTGATCGCCATTTACATCAAACACTGGAATGCCCTTTTCCTTAAGATGGCTAAGAATTGGCAGCGTACTATTGCGGTATTCCTCGAACCGCTTGGCAATGCCGGCTTCGGTATCGTCCGACCTACCACGACCAAGAAGCCGCTGTCGCACAACATCCTCGCTGATATTGATGTGAACGACTGCTCTAATAGCAAAGTTACGCTCGTTTGCTTCGTTCAGGAGCCAGTCAGCCTGAGCAATGCTCCGCGGCGTGCCATCGATCACGCACTTTTCTAGATCCGGCACTTTGTCGAGCGCCTTACCAATCATTTCAAAAATTTCATCGTCACGCAGCAAAACGCCTTCAAGCATACGACGGTGCTGGTCTTCGGTCGCATAAACCCGCAACAAATCACCAGTCGAGATTAACGAATAGTTATCGCGGTCTACTAGCATCTTAGCCTGGGTGCCTTTGCCGGCGCCGGCTATTCCCATCAAAATAATCACTACGAGAGCCTTTCCTTCACTAAAAACGCGATCCGCGCCCCGTCCGCATTAGCGCCGACTTTTGCTTTTACCGCACCTATAACCTGACCCATCGCTTGAGGCGAACTGATTTGCAGCGCTGCTATACAACCGTCAACCACACGGGCAAGCTCCTCGTCGGACATCTGAGCCGGGAGGTACTTTTCTATCATGGCTTTTTCGGCCAATTCGACGGCTGCCTTCTCGCTGTTGCCGCCTTGCTTGAACAAATCGGCACTTTCCTGGCGCTTCTTGGCTTCCTTGGCAAACAAAGTGATGATCTCGTCATCGGAAAGGCCTTTATCGCGCACCTTTTTATCGACTTCGGCGTATAAAATTGCACTTTTTAGGCCACGAAGAGTGGAAACAAGTGTCTTGTTTCCGGAAAGCATCGCAGCCTTCAAGTCTTGATCTAGTTGATTCTTAAGCATTTCAGCTATGTATTTTGTGTTAGCGTTGGCCTAGCTTGATTCGCTTGAGCTTTTGTACTTTACGTTCCTGGCGCACAATAGCTTTAGCGCGCCGTTCACGCTTGCTTATAGGTTTTTCGAAGTACTGGCTCTGCTTTACAACAGAAACAACACCTGCTTGCTGAACCTTGCGGTTAAAACGACGAAGCAGGTTGTCGGTGGACTCTTTGGCGTCTTTCTTGGTAACTTGGATCATTTCCGTTTTATTGTAGCCTAACAGAGAGGGTTTTGCAAGGCTATACTACCTGTTTTTTCTGGGCAGCACGCTGGCTCTTAAGCACGATACTCTGGAGTTCTTTAAAAATAGCAAACTGTTTGTTGGTGTGGTAAGTCTTGGTGTTACCTTGCCTTTCGGATATAAGAAATCCTACTTTCTCCAGTTTCTTGAGTTCGCGCTGGATATTTCCGGCGTCTTCTTTAATAAGTTTTGCAAGGCCGCGAACGTGCGTCTTGAAATCTGGATATTTAGCATAGATAACAACTATCTTGCGCCTGACTCGAGAAGTTATAAATACATCCAACATAAGCTCTATTGTTATTCAAACAACATAAGGAAGTATAGCGGAGCTTGTGGGGGTTTTCAACTAATTTTCACTTTTAGCTATAATACAGATATGCCGTATATCCGTGTGATGGTAGCCGACTCCACCTTTCATGGCAAAGAAGCGCTGACCTATGAAAGCAAAGACGGCCTAGAGCCGGGACGGTTGGTTATTGTCCCTCTAAGAGACAAGCAAGTTCTGGGCATTGTTGTTGGCGTAAGCGGTAAACCGCAGTTCGGCGTTAAAACTATTGTCGAAGCACCAGACCTCCCAGCCTTGCCACGGCCGCTAGTTGAACTATTAAAATGGATGCCCGGCTATTATCCGGCACCTCTTGGCGCAATAGCACAGCTATTTTTGCCCGGAAATATGCTAGATGCAAACAAAAAGACCGATAATGCCCAGCCTATCCCGATCAGTCCGGCGCGCCTCCCCAGCCTAACCGAGGGCCAAAAAAGAGCGCTGGAGCAGATAAACAATCCGGGGCTGCACCTGCTGCATGGCGAAACCGGCAGCGGCAAAACACGCGTTTATATCGAGCTGGCCAAAAAAGCGCTGGAACAGGGCAAATCATCCCTTATTCTAACGCCCGAAATCGGTCTTACAGCTCAGCTTGCGCAGAACTTTAGCGAAGTGTTTGGGCAAAACCATGTAGTTACAGTTCATTCCCGCATTTCCCCTGCCTTGCGGCGCAAACTGTGGCGCAGCATACTGGAATCGACCACCCCTATTATAGTAATGGGTGCTCGGTCGGCTTTGTTTGCACCAGTGGTCGGCCTTGGCCTGATCGTAGTCGACGAGTCTCACGACAATTCTTATAAACAAGACAGCTCGCCGTATTACCACACCAGTGTAGTCGCCGCCAAGCTGGCTGCGCTCCACAAGGCCGTACTTGTTCTTGGGTCGGCCACGCCATCGGTAGCCGATTACTTTATCTCCCGATCCAAGGGGCGACCCATCGTTTACATGGGTGAGACCGCTCAGAAAAGTCACCCTGTAAGCGTGGCGGTGGTAGACCGCCGCGATAAGCGACAATTCTCAAAAAGCGCTCAGCTCTCGGATAAACTTTTAGCAGGCATACGGCAAACGCTGCATAATAAAGAGCAGTCACTGGTTTTTCTAAATCGGCGAGGTACAGCCCGTGTAGTAATGTGCGAAAACTGCGGGTGGCAGGCGCTTTGCCGCCACTGCGACCTGCCTCTCACCTACCATGCCGATTCGCACGCTGTTGTATGTCATAGTTGCGGTGCGCGCGGGAAAACGCCTACCAGCTGCCCGGAATGCCGCAACCCATCCGTACTCTTTAAAAGTGTCGGCACAAAGGCTATCGTGGAACAACTTGCCAGGATTTTTCCTAACGCAACCATCCAACGCTTCGATACAGACAACGCCAAAGCCGAGCGGCTCGAGGCACACTATGGCGATGTAAGGAATGGCGCGGTCGATATCTTAGTTGGCACCCAAACGCTGGCTAAAGGTCTCGACCTGCCCGGATTAGGCTTCGTAGGCGTAGTTGATGCCGAAACAAGCCTATCATTCCCTGACTTCAGTGCTGCCGAGAGAAGTTACCAAATGCTTGCACAGGTATTAGGGCGGATCGGGCGGGGGCATCGCGCAACAAGTGCGACAATTCAGAGCTACGACCCAAACAGCCCAATAATCCGCGCCGCCATTACCAAAAATTGGGGATCTTTTTACAACAGCGAGATCGAGGAGAGAAAGCTGTTCGACTTCCCTCCTTTCTGTTTTATCTTAAAAGTTACTTGCCGCCGCAAGTCACCGAAGGCCGCACAAGATGCCGCCCAGAAGCTCTGCGACTGGCTGCGGGCAAAACAGCTGGCAGTTACAATCGAAGGTCCTGCGCCGTGTTTCCACGAAAAGGAACGAGGGTTCTTTCAGTGGCAAATCGTTGTAAAATCTAGGTCACGCAGTGTGCTGGTCGATATCGCTACGACACTGCCCGCTGGTGCGACCTTCGATATCGACCCTGTTAACCTTTTGTAATCTGGCTCTCAAAACGGTATACTCTGTTGTTGAATGGACAAAAATAACATCATTACGCTGCCGAACGACCATCTTCGTTCTCGGTCAACAAAAGTCGGACTCATAACTCCAGAGATAAAGCGGCTTGTTAGGGACATGGAAGCCGCCACCCTCGACTGGGAGGAGAGCCGTAAACACGAAGTCGGCGTGGCACTCGCCGCGATACAAGTTGATCGCCCGCTCCGCGTCGTTATTATTCGTAATAATTTTGACAACAAAAACGACAAGACATTTACGGTGTTCGTTAACCCCACAATTACAAAGTACGAAGGAAAGGTTGAACAAGATTTCGAGGGATGTCTGAGCGTCCCGGATATCTACGGAAAAGTCCCCCGCCATAGCAAAGTCCGCGTAAAAGCGCTCGATTTACAGGGGCGCGAGTTCCGGGTAACAGCCCAGGGCTTTTTAGCCCGCGTATTTCAGCACGAAATTGACCATACAAATGGTAAAGCATTCATCGACCATATCAAGGACGACCCGGCGGCCTTCTTTACGCTAAACGAAAAAGGACACCTTGAAAAGTTGGATTACGAAAAAGATGTCAGAAACAATCATATTCTTTGGTAGCGGCCCGGTGGCTGCTAAAAGCCTAGAACTGTTGCTAAAAAACTTCAAGGTTGAGGCTGTAGTAACCAAACCGCGGCCACAGCACCATAAAGGCAGCGTGCCTGTTTTAGACATCGCGTCAGCACACAAGCTAAAGGTGTTTACCGCGCGGAACAAAGCAGAGCTGACCAACATTTTTCGCCCGAAGCCTTTTAAATCTCGCCTCGCCATTTTAATTGATTTCGGCATTATCGTGCCGCAATCGGTGATTGACTATTTTCCGCTAGGGATAGTCAATAGCCACTTTTCCCTGTTGCCGGAGTGGCGTGGGGCGGATCCAATAACCTTTGCCATTTTAAGCGGCCAGGACAAAACCGGCGTCAGCCTAATGCTGCTAACTGCCGGCATGGACGAAGGGCCACTGCTTTCTCAGGTACAAACGGATATAACGGCCGGAATGACAACACCGGAACTAACTGAGGTATTAGTAAACCAAAGCTATGCCGCCCTGTGCGAGACGCTGCCGCCGTACTTTAGCGGCCAAATCGTACCTGCGCCTCAAGAGGCTGTGACGCTAGCAAAAAATCGCACACCCACTTACTCTCGCCGTCTTACCAAAGACGACGGGGTAATCGATTGGAAAAAGCCGGCGGCAGAGATAGAGCGGGAAATCCGGGCTTTCGCCGACTGGCCACAGAGTCGAACCAACTTTGGCGGTCTGGACGTAATACTTACAAAAACGCATATTTTGGAGTTAAGCGGAAAGCCCGGCACCAGAATAATCATCGATAAAAACCCTGTTGTATTTTGCGGCGCGGTGGCGCTCGCTATAGACGGTATTAAACCGGCCGGTAAAAAAGAAATGTCCGGACGGGCATTTCTGGCTGGCTACAAGACGGTCTTTAGCAGTTAAATACTATACGAATTTGCGTTAAAAGCGGCAGCAAGGTAGTAATTGCGCTCGCTGTTACTGGCTGCCGTAGGGCGGCTGGGGTTGTTGCGGTGCTGGCGAACCATAAGGAGGCTGCGTCTGAGTCGTGTAGGGTTGTGTTGGCGGCATTTCAGGCTGTGCCGGTTGTTGGCTGGCGCTTAAAATCTGCGGCGCGGCTTGCTTAACCTCTGCCTTTAACTTCTCGAACTCGGCTGCTACAACATCCTTGTAATTCGGAAAATTGGCCTCAAGCCAGCGCAATGCCCCGGCTTCGTCGTTGCGGTCAATGAACTGCTCAAATTCGCTAAGCTGGGCGTCGCTCATTTGTTCGGCCAGCTTCATGCCCACGCGCATTTCAAGTGTTTCGTAAATATGGGCAAGCAGCTTCTTTTTCTCTTCAGGCGGTAACCCTGCGAGACCCAGCTCCTCAAGTAGTGTGTCGTCCAGCTTAATCATATTCTGTCCTTACCCTTACATTTTCACTATACTACAGTTTCCTAGAAACCGTCTGTCTTGTAAAGAACTCGAGCCGGTCACCCTCTTGAAGCTCAAGTTTATCGCCGACCCGCAGGTCTACTCCGCACATCTCGCCCTCAAGAACTTCCTTCACATCTTGCGGCCCGCGCTTGAGGTTGGTTACTTCCGCCTCGGCAAGCTGTTTGTCTCCACGAATCACCCGGGCGAGCGCAGGGACTTGCAACCTGCCCTTTGTAACCTCTCCGCCGCAGATAATATCCGTTTTAGTGGTCTTAAAAATTGCTCGTACGACAAGCCGGCCAAGGTCGGTCTCTATTACTTCCGGAACAAGTAATTCGCTAAGTTCGCTCTTGGCATCGTCGATCAGTTCGTAAATTACAGTAAACACTCGGATTTCTAGTTTGTCTCGGGAAGCAAGGCGCTTTATTTCTGACGGAACAGCGATTCCAAATCCGTAAATTATCGCGCCGGCAGAAACGGCGGTATGGATGTCGTTCTCGGTTATATTGCCCACACCCGAGCTAACTACCCTGATGGCCACTTCTTCGGTGTCTAGCGATTTTAAGCTGTCCATAACAGAGGTCAGCGAGCCTTGCACATCTGCGCGAAGTATTACGTTTAACTCTTGTACCTGATTAGAACGATTGATCATACGTATCAGCTCGCTGCTGTTTATGTCGGCCGCGTGGGTGCCGGCTTTGCTTTGAGATTGAGCTCGTTCGGTTTGGAGGCGCGCCTCCTTCTCTGTAGCCACTACCAAAAATCCGTCGCCGAATCGTGGCAAGGTTTTGAACCCGGTTATTACCACCGGGGTCGAGGGAGCGGCCTCCTGAATAGTAATACCATCGGTGCCAGAGAGCGTCCGCACCTTGGCATAGGTTGTGCCAGATACAACATAATCTCCCTGCCGTAACTTGCCCTCTTCGACTAAAGCGTGGGCGACTGGCCCCCGCCCCTGTTCTAGATGTGCCTCGATAATAAGTCCCGACGCAGGTCCCGTAGCAACCGCTCGAAGCCCTTCAACTTCCGCAACAAGTAAAATCATATCGAGAAGTTTATCGATACCTTGCTTGGTTTTTGCTGAAACTTCTACAACAACTGTGTCGCCACCCCACTCTTCGATCAGAAGTTCATGCTCGGAAAGTTGCTGCTTTACTCTGTTTGAATCCGCACCCTCTTTATCGATCTTGTTGACCGCAACAATGATCTTAACGCCGGCTTTTTTGGCAAACCGGATTGCCTCGATTGTTTGCGGCTTAATACCGTCGTCTGCCGCCACCACAATGACCGCTATGTCAGTTAGATGCGCGCCGTGCTCACGTATTGCCGCAAACGCCTCGTGACCTGGTGTGTCCAGCAGCGTAATTGGCTGGCCGGTATGGTTTACCTGATAGGCCGAGATGTGCTGTGTTATGCCACCAGCTTCACCCTTTGCGACTTCCGCCCCGCGAATGGCATCGAGTAAACTGGTTTTGCCATGGTCTACATGCCCCATAACCGCCACCACGGGAGGGCGAATTGCGGCACCTTCTTTGTCCGACTTGCGGTTTTCCCTTGGTTTTACTGTGACCTCCTGAGCCTTTCTGGCCAACTGAATATCTAGGCCAAGCTCCTCAACGATAATCTGAGCTGTGTCAAAATCGATTCGCTCATTTATCGTAGCCATTACGCCGTTTTTCATCAGCTCGCCAATAAGGCGAGTTGCTGGCAGCATCAGTTTATCGGCGAGGGCGCCGACCGTAATCATATCTTCGATCTCGATAGTCCGGGTCATAGGCACTCCTTTCCGCCGCGATTTAAGGTACGGCTATTAATTAACGCTTTTGAGGCTAAGGGCAATTTTGCGGGCGCCGGTGTCGATGTCGAGTACCTTGAACTGCTTCTTCTCGTTCAGCTTAAAAATCTGCTGGGGGTCAACGCCATCGTCATCGCTCATTTCAGATACATGCACCAGCGCTTCGACAGACGGGCTAAGCTGTACGAACGCACCAAAGGGCGTAATCCGCGTAATCTTTCCCTCCACCAAATCACCCTTGCTAAAGGACTTTACTTCCCTAATCCAGGGGTCTTCGGTCATCTGCTTTAGGCTTAGCGACAAGCGGTCTTTGTCGATGGCGATAATCTTAGCTTTAACCGTTTCGCCAACCTTAACGTAGTCGCGCGGATTTTCTACACGCTCCCATGAGATTTCCGAAATGTGGATAAGGCCTTCGATACCCTGTACGTTAACAAAGGCACCGAAATCGATAACACCGGTCACAACGCCTTCAACCGTATCACCGACTTTCAGCTCGGCAAAACGAGCCTGCATGTCGTCCTTAACGGCCTCTTTCTCAGAAAAAATGAGTTTGTTGTCTTTGCGGCTGACGTCCAGTATTCGGGCGCGGATTGGTTTGCCAACAAGCGCGTTAAGCTTCTGGAGAATCTCGTCTTTATCGGCGCCAGATACGCGCGGGTAGTGTCCGGCAGCCAGCTGACTAACTGGTAAAAATCCGCGGATGCCTTCTAGCTCGACCAATAGTCCGCCGCGATTTGCATCGTAAGGAGTAACATCGACGATTTCTTGCGCGTCGAATACGCTCTTTAGCTCGTCCCAGCCCCGGTCTTTGGCGGCGCGCTTCATGCTCAGCAATGCGTAGCCCTCTTCGAGCTCGGGGTCAATCACGCTCACGGTCACAGTTTGATCCGGCTCGAGCTGTTGGCCGTGGCCGATTTCGCGCCGCATAACAACACCAACGCCACGCGCCCCTAGGTCAATCCAGACCTCGTGCTTCTTAACCGAACTGACAATGCCTTCAATGACATCGCCCGCCTCGAGTTGTTTAAAATCCTGACCTGCAAGCAGATCATCCATTGTAATAGTTTTAGACATGATATTCATGCCTCCTTAAAATATATTTCCTCAGTAAAGCCATGCCCTACTGTAAGATTACCCCCTATTATACCTCTTTGCCCTTCTTGGGTCAAAGATAGTTATGCGGCGTGCTAGAATGTAGGCATGTATCTAGCAATCGATATCGGGGGAACCAAAACTTTTGTCGCACTTTTGGACTCCTCTGGCGCCATTCAGCAGCAGCTACGCATCCCTACACCAAAAACTTATTCAGTTTTCATCAGTAAGCTGGAAGATTCTGTTGCATATTTGTCAACGAACAAGTTTACGGCCGTGTGCGTAGGGGTTCCCGGTAGAATCGACCGTAAGCGCGGCATAGGTGTGGGAATGGGCAATCTCCCTTGGCTTAACGTGCCTATCTACGAAGATGTTTCACGGATTACGCGTACTAGAAAAGTAGTCCTGGAAAACGACGCCAAGCTAGCAGGGCTATCTGAAGCCATTTTAGTGAAAGACCAGTACTCGAAGGTGTTGTATATAACTATCGGCACCGGCATCGGCACTGCCCTAATAGCCGATCAAGAAATTGTGGTACTCATGCAGGACGCCGAAGGGGGCAAAATACTCCTTGAATACGAAGGTAAACTACAAGAATGGGAGGACTTCGCCTCTGGCAAGGCAATCCTAAAGCGCTACGGCAAACCTGCGAGTGAAATTACCGATGAAAAATCGTGGCATAACATTAGCCGCGGCATCGCTCTCGGACTCCTCGACCAGATCGCCATACTCCAGCCAGAGGCGGTCATAATAGGTGGCGGTGTTGGTGTATACCTGGAAAAATTCAAAGCCCCGCTCGAAAAACAGCTAAAACACTACGAAACACCCCTTATCCCTATACCCCCCATTCTCAAAGCTCAGCGCCCAGAAGATGCGGTTATTTACGGCTGCTACTACCACGCCAAGAAAACCTATGGAACCGCTAATTAAAGCCCTTCGCAGGGATTTCCCCCACGTAACGTTCGTGCGCGGCGAACAACCCTACTGGTCACCAAAAACCAAAGAGGTCTACTTTTGTACCGATGGCGGCGACGAAAAGGCTCTAGGTGTTCTACACGAGGTTGGACACGCCTTGCTTGGCCATACCAACTACAACACAGATATAGATTTACTCGAAAAAGAAGCGCTAGCCTGGGCAGAGGCACGCAAGTTGGCAACTCGGTATAAGATACAAATAAACGGCGCTCACATAGAGGACTGTCTCGATACATACCGGGAGTGGATTTACCGGCGGAGCACCTGTCCAGTCTGCAGCCTGAACGGCGTAGAGCGCAGCACACGCCACTATTACTGCATAAACTGCACGGAGAACTGGACGGTAGGTTTGTCGCGCTTCTGTCGACCCTATAGAAAGTAAACAGCCAGACTATCTGTCTGACTGTTTACTACTAAAACGCCGTCTTAAACTGACTTCCTGGTTCGGCGCGAAATGCGCCCACCCTTTTGGCCAGCAAGTCGAGCAAGCTCGCGGTTTGCAAAGAAACCGCCTGTGCGACCTTTTCGACCACCCTTAGCACCGATTTTTGCGTAAAAGTCGGGGCCAAATTTTGCCTTGTTAGTTGCGGCGGCGGCTTGGCCGCCTGCTTTAGTTCCAGCCATTCCAGAACCTCCTTATATTTAGTGTTTCGTCTCGAGAAAAGAGTTCCGGAATAACCGAAACCCTCGAAACCTCGCCTCACGAAATCTTTATTATAATACCACTCCATAGCGTTAATGTCAATAACAGGTTGAGCTAGTTTGTCTTAAACGACAAAGAGCCTCCTATTCGGAAGCTCTTTGTATAATTCGGCACCGTGCTATTTTCCCAGGGGTGAACCCCAAGTATTGTAACCGCTACGAGGCTTAACTTCTGTGTTCGGTATGGGAACAGGTGTTTCCCTCGTGCCATGGGCACCGAAATTCGCTATCTATCCCTCTCCCATCAGTCTGGTCCCATCCCGTTTCCCTTTGTTTACCAGTAAGTAGTATATATATATCGAATTTCGATGTCAATGGCTACGCACGAATTATTAAAGCTAAAAACAAACGGGTGAATTACCGAATTATGGGTAAGCACCAAAAACTAGTCAATGCACTTTTTATCTCTCATCCATGCCACCGAAGTGACCGAATGAGAGACCGTAAAAAGTCGATGGACCTATTAGTACGCTTCGGCTACATACATTACTGTACTTCTACCTTGCGCCTATCAACCAGATAGTCTTTCTGGGGTCTCATAGGGAAATCTAATCTTGGGGTCAGTTTCACGCTTAATATGCTTTCAGCGTTTATCTGGTCCGCACATAGCTACCCAACCATGCCGTTGGTACGACAATTGGTACACCAGCGGTGCGTTCAACCCGGTCCTCTCGTACTAGGGTCAAATTCCCTCAAATTTCCTTGCGTCCACAGCGGATATAAACCGAACTGTCTCACGACGTTCTGAACCCAGCTCACGTACCTCTTTAACCGGCGAACAGCCGGACCCTTGGAAGGTGCTCCCCCTCCAGGATGAGATGAGCCGACATCGAGGTGCCAAACAGCGCCGTCTATGTGAACTATTGGGCGCTATAAGCCTGTTATCCCCGGGGTAACTTTTATCCGAAAGCGCTGCCGATACCACACTCGTGTAACAAATGTTACGGACAGCGGAAAACTTACTCCTACTTTCGTACCTGCTCGGCTTGTAGGCCTCACAGTCAAGCTGGCTTATGCGTATACACTATCGATTCGATTTCCATCCGAACCTAGCCAACCTTTGAACGCCTCCGATACTCTTTAGGAGGCAACCGCCCCAGTTAAACTACCCATCAGACACGGTCCGGTTACCGGAAGTAATATTCAATGTTGCTCCCTTACAATAAAAGGGCATCAAAAACTACTTGCGGTAACCGTTAGAATCAAATCATAACAAGGGTGGTATTTCACCGGTGACTCCACCTAGGCTAGCGCCTGGGCTTCAAAGTCTCCCACCTATGCTACACATGTTATGACCTAATACAATGTCAAACTGTAGTAAAGCTCCACGGGGTCTTTTCGTCCTGCTGCGGACAGACGGCATCTTTACCGTCAATGCACTTTCACCGAGCTCTTCGTCGAGACAGTACCCATATCATTACACCATTCGTGCGGGTCAGAACTTACCTGACAAGGAATTTCGCTACCTTAGGACGGTTATAGTTACCGCCGCCGTTCACTGGGGCTTCAGTTCAGCGCGTAAACGCATCCCCTTAACCTTCCAGCACCGGGCAGGTGTCAGCCCCTATACATCCACTTTCGTGTTAGCAGAGACCTGTGTTTTTGGTAAACAGTTGCATGGGCTCCTTAGCTGCGGCCCCCTCACTCTATCAATAACGATAAAGGAGCATTGGGGTCAGCTTTCTTTTCGATATGTCTCGATTCACTCGTTTATACAGGCGAACACAAGAAGTTAAAAACTTGCATTCACTACTGTCGTTTCCTGAAAAGAAAACTGGCATTCAATTTTTGCTCTAACACCGTGATTAACACAGTGAGGGGGCAGGCCTTATTCCGAAGTTACGGCCGCTTGTTTGCCGAGTTCCTTGACGAAGAATCACTCGTACACCTTGGTCTACTCGACCTGAGCACCTGTGTCGGTTTGCGGTACGGGCGGCGTTACACATAAGTTTGGAAGCTTTTCTAGTCAGTACCTTCACAGAAATTCGACCTAAGGTCGTTCCATTCGTAGCCATTTCTGCTACTTAGACGGATATAACCAAAAATCCGCTTCTGCTAATATACCGCGCACTCCAAACAATATAACACCGGTACGGGAATATTAACCCGTTGTCCATCGCCTACGCTACGCGCCTCGGCTTAGGACCGACTAACCCTGGGACGATTATCGTGGCCCAGGAAACCTTGCTCTTTCGGTGGGCAGGATTCTCACCTGCCTTATGGTTACTCATTCCAACATTCTCACTTCCTCACGCTCCACCGAACCTCGCGATTCGACTTCAACGCCGAGAGGAACGCTCCTCTACCACTCCCTGATAAATCAGAAAGTTCACATCTTCGGTGCTATGCTTAGCCCCGTTACATTTTCCGCGCAGGATCTCTTGATGAGTGAGCTGTTACGCACTCTTTAAATGAATGGCTGCTTCTAAGCCAACATCCTCATTGTTTAAGAAATCCCACCTCGTTTCCCACTTAGCATAGACTTAGGGACCTTAGATGGTGATCTGGGCTGTTTCCCTTTCGAGCGACGAGCTTAGCCCCGCCGTTCTAACTGCTGTAGTTCCACGACCAGTATTCGTAGTTTGTCAAGGGTGGGTAGTCTTGCGACCCCCATTCCAAAACAGAGCTCTACCCCTGATCGCTACCGTACAACGCTAGCCCTAAAGCTATTTCGAGGAGAACCAGCTATCTCCAGGTTCGATTGGCATTTCACCGCTAACCACAGGTCATCCGAGAGTGTTGCAATACTCGACGGTTCGGTCCTCCACGCAGTTTTACCTGCGCTTCAACCTGCCCATGGTTAGGTCACCTGGTTTCGGGTCTATTCGACAATACTAATTTCGCCCTATTCAGACTCGCTTTCGCTATGCCTCCGTCAAATGACTTAAGCTTGCACTGCCAAATAACTCGTTGGATCGTTCTACAAAAAGCACGCCGTCACCGGACAAGCCGGCTCCGACTCCTTGTACGCACATAATTTCAGGTTCTATTTCACTCCCCTTCCGGGGTTCTTTTAACCTTTCCCTCACGGTACTAGTACACTATCGATCGTAAGATATATTTAGCCTTGGAGGGTGGACCCCCCAGATTCAATCAGGATTTCACGTGTCCCGACCTACTCGACAAGAGCATAATCCAAACCACGAGGGTTTGGGAATTATGCTCGGGACTTAAAAGTCCCTCACAAATATGAGGTTAGCGAAACTTTGCGTACCAGGC
The DNA here is from genome assembly GCA_050730855.1 of Saccharimonadales bacterium (SeqCode). GTDB lineage: Bacteria > Patescibacteriota > Saccharimonadia > Saccharimonadales > UBA4665 > DASRJJ01. The sequence goes on from JBOHNU010000001.1 coordinate 264,730, forward strand.
TATCACTGTCTTTGGCCAACCTTTCCAGGTTGTTCTGCTCGCAACGCTAATTTGTGGACCTCATGCAAGAGAATGGTAGCTCTTGCTTCCGGTACGGAAATCTGGATAAATCCAGGGCTCCGCACTGGTTGTTTGTAATGTCACAACCCCTTTTAGATAATTCATCTACCAATTTACCTGGTATGAGACAAACCTGCGGTTTTTCTCATCGCGCCGGGCTTTGGCAAAGCCAAAGTCTCGGGCTGCTCTTTTCCCTTACGGAACCGCAAGGTCATCTCATACCAGAAACCTAAAAAGTTTGGGCTATTCCGGATTCGCTCGCCACTACTACCGGAATCGTTGTTTACTTTCTCTTCCTCGCCCTACTAAGATGTTTCAGTTCAGGCGGTAACCTACTCCCTATCCTATATATTCAGATAAGTGTGACTGGGCATGACCCCAGCCGGGTTTCCCCATTCGGACATCTCCGGATCAAAGCTTAGTTAGCAGCTCCCCGGAGCTTTTCGCAGCTCCTCGCGTCCTTCATCGGTATCTTACGTCAAGGCATCCATTATGTGCGCTTATGTAACTTTTTACGATTATGCATCGACTAGTTATTGGTACTTATCATTTGATTGCCTCTCGGCAATACCAATAGCCGTTTGTCTTTAATTGCTTTAATCTCAATATTTTGTGCCAAATTTTTAAGCTGCAAAACTCAAGGCGCCCACTCTCACTTACTTAATCTTGAGTTTACACTTTAGTCTCCACGGTAGACTTTTGTCTAAACTCAAAACGTCCTGTAATGATATCAGTAAAAACAGAGGTTGTAAAGCTAAAAATGATGCAAAAAGTGCTACAACTTAACACTTTAGGAAAATGGTGGAGCAACAGGGACTCGAACCCTGGACCCCCTGCTTGCAAAGCAGGTGCTCTAGCCAACTGAGCTATTGCCCCCTCGCTTGTTCCCCGCGAGCCAAACCAGCGAAGCGTTTGGCGAACGAAAGGAGGAATCGTGCCTGGTTGGAACGAATTCCGTGGTGGGGCTATGTGGACTCGAACCACAGACCTCGTCATTATCAGTGACGCGCTCTAACCAGCTGAGCTATAGCCCCAAATGTTAAGGAATAGGCGTATTGTAACGAAAAACGCCGTCTTCTTCAATAATCTGTTAAATAAAAAGGCGCCTGGGATACAAGCGCCTTACTTAAAAACTGAATAGTGCAATCAACGTCAAGTTCGTTTGTTCAGATCTGAGTCTCGCCATTCCCATATTGCTATGGTGATGATTGTAAACGATCAGTACTGATCAATCGTTTACCGAGATCGACCTAGCTCTTGAAAGGATTGCTCCGCTTCAATGCTAGTGTACTCCCTAGAAAGGAGGTAATCCATCCGCACGTTCCCGTACGGATACCTTGTTACGACTTAACCCCAATCATCCCCCCTACCTTAGGGCTAGACAAGCTAGCACGTCAGGTATTGGTGACTTTCATGGTTTGACGGGCGGTGTGTACAAGACCCGGGAACGTATTCACGGTAGTGTGCTGACCTACCGTTACTAGCGATTCCGACTTCAAGCAGGCGAGTTTCAGCCTGCTATCCGAACTGGGACCGGCTTTGATGGGATTTGCTCCGTCTCGCGACTTGGCAGCCCTTTGTACCGGCCATTGTAGCGTGTTTGTAGCCCCAGACGTAAGGGAAATACTGACCTGACATCATCCCCTCCTTCCTCCCTGTTACCAGGGCAGTCTAGCTAGAAAAATACAACTAACTATAAGGGTTGCGCTCGTTGATGGACTTAACCAAACATCTCACGACACGAGCTGACGACGGCCATGCATCACCTGTCACTACGGCCCGAAGGCACTTTCTCCTTTCGGAGAAATTAGTAGGATGTCAAGCCTGGGTAAGGTTCTTCGCTTACCATCGAATTAAACAACACGCTCCACCGCTTGTGCGGGTCCCCGTCAATTCCTTTATGTTTTAGTCTTGCGACCGTACTCCACAGGCGGGATGCTTAACGCGTTAGCTTCGCTACATCCGGGGTCGATACCGAATACAGCTAGCATCCATAGTTTACGGCGTGGACTACCAGGGTATCTAATCCTGTTTGCTCCCCACGCTTTCGTGCCTTAGTGTCAAGAATGAGCCAGTAGACTGCCTACGCCATCGGTGTTCCTCCTGATATCTACGGATATTACCCCTACATCAGGAATTCCATCTACCTCTCTCATCTTCTAGCTTAGCAGTTCAAGTAATGGATGTATGGTTGAGCCACACGCTTTCACTACTCGCTTACTATGCCACCTACGCAACTCTTTACGCCCAGTAATTCCGGATAACGCTTGGACCCTACGTATGACCGCGGCTGCTGGCACGTAGTTAGCAGGTCCTTATTCATTGGCTACCGTCATAATCGTCACCAATAAAAGCAGTTTACAACCCGAAGGCCTTCATCCTGCACGCGGCGTTGCTCCATCAGGGTTGCCCCCATTGTGGAAAATTCCCTACTGCTGCCTCCCGTAGGAGTCTGGGCCGTGTCTCAGTCCCAGTCTGGCTGATCATCCTCTCAGACCAGCTACCGATCGTCGCCTTGGTAGTCTATTACACCACCAACTAGCTAATCGGACGCAGGCCGTTCCCAAAGCGCCGGAGCTTTAGCCCGTGGGCCACATGCGGTATTAGACACCATTTCTGGTGCTTATCCCTCACTTTGGGGTACGTTCCTACGTGTTACTCAGCCGTCCGCCGCTCGTGTACTCTACACGCATTATTCGACTCGGATACTCCAGCCTGGAGCTTCCTTACTTCCGGGCAGTATTTCTTTCGAAACTTACCAGGGTCAAATAACCTGTGCAGAGCCTTACCGCTCGACTTGCATGTATTAGGCACGCCGCCAGCGCTCATCCTGAGCCAGGATCAAACTCTCCATAAAAAAGAATCTGCTCAATGCTCAGTCAGAAATCTGACTTTACTTATTTTAAAACAGTTCAAGTGAACTGACGTTGATTTGCACTATTCAATTTTTAATGTCCGTTTAGGCATCTAAAATAGACCTCTAAAACTGTCCACCAATCGTACGACGGATCACTACTAAAAGTCAAGATGTATTTTGCTTTATCTGTAGACAAATTTACATCAGGCTGCAACGGCTGCTGTTTCTTCTTCGATTTCGTCTTCTACAGCGTCAACCAGAGCAAGCGAAACTACTTCGTCGCCGCTGTTCAAGCGCATGATCCTAACACCCTGTGTTGCCCTGCCCAATTCTGGAGTATCCTTAAGGCCTAAACGGATAGTCTGACCCTGAGAAGAGACGATGATCACCTCTTGCCCGTCGTCTTCCGCCAAGGTCTTAACACCGATCAGCTCACCGGTCTTAGTGTTTACAACAGCGGAGCGGATGCCCACGCCACCGCGGGCGTGCGACGTAAACTGCGCAATTTTGGTGCGCTTGCCGTAGCCATATTTACTTATGACAAAAATACTAGAATCCTTTTGTACAACGTCCATGCCGATGACACGGTCGCCAGTACGCAAACGTATGCCACGGACGCCTCGAGAAACCCGACCCATTGGACGCACGTCTTTTTCGTGGAAGCGAATAGCCTGTCCCTGAGCCGTAGAGATAACAGCTTCATTATCTCCGGTCGTCATGCGGATCCACTTTAGTTCGTCCCCGTCGTCCAGATTAATCGCAATCAAACCAGTGCTGCGCACATTTTGGTACTGCTCAAACGGAGTCTTCTTGACGATGCCACGGACTGTACACATAAACAGGTTGCCTTGTTTGTTCTCTTGCTTGCTGACGTTTATGACGGCGCTAACCATTTCTTCTGGTTGTAGCTGCAAAAGGTTAACGATAGCAACGCCCTTGGCGTTCAGAGAGGCCGCAGGAACCTCGTAAGTCTTCAAACGGAACACGCGACCTTTATTGGTGAAAAACAGCAGGAGGTCGTGCGTAGACGCGTTTACGACATGTTCAATTACATCCTCTTCCCGAGTAATCATTCCCCGGCGACCTTTTCCACCACGCCCTTGTTTTTTGTATTCAACAAGTGAGCTACGCTTGATGTAATTGGCGGAAGTTAGAGTCACAGCCACCTGCTCATCTGGCACCAGGTCTTCGTCGCTCATTTTGCCCAGCTCTTGAGGAACAACTTTGGTGCGGCGTTCGTCGCCATACTGCTTCTTAACGTCGAGCATCTCTTGCTTCACAATCTTAAGAATTCGCTTCTCGTCGGCCAAAATGGCCTCTAACTCGGCAATAGTCTTCAAAAGCTCGGCAAGCTCGTCTTCAATCTTCTTGCGCTCAAGGCCCGCAAGCGTACGGAGCTGCATTGCCAGGATAGCTTTAGCCTGGATTTCGCTCAGGCCAAATTGCTTCATCAGGTTGGCTTGGGCTTCATCGGTGGTTTGGCTGGCGCGAATGGTCTTGATTACTTCGTCGATATGGTCAAGCGCAATCTTAAGACCTTCCAGAATGTGAGCGCGCTCTTTGGCTTTACGCAGTTCAAATTCGGTACGTCGCCTTACCACAATCTGACGATGCTTAATGTGCTCTTGGATAATATCCTGCAAACCAAGAATGCGCGGCTGGATACCATCGATCAGAGCCAACATATTGTAGTGAAAGGTCATCTGCAACGGAGTTAGCTTGAAAAGTTGGTTAAGGAGCTTCTTCGGATACGCATCCTTTTTAAGATCAACGACAATCCGCACATCGCCGCGGGCGCTCTCGTCTCGCAAATCGGCAATGCCGTTTACCTTCTTCTCTTTGTGCAGCTCGGCAATTTTTTCGAGCAAGCTAGCCTTGTTTAAGCCGTAAGGAATCTCGGTGATAATAATCTGTTGGCGGCCTTTGCCATTCTCTGCAATTTCGGCTTCACCTCTTAAAACAACACCGCCACGCCCAGTAGCGTAAGCAGTGCGCATTGATTCCCGGCCATACACCGTACCGCCGGTTGGGAAGTCAGGACCTTTTACGTGCTGTAACAGATCATCCAGAGTGGCCTCGGGGTTATCGATCTGCTCCACGGTTGCATCAATAAGCTCGCTCAGGTTGTGCGGAGGAATGTTTGTCGCCATACCCACGGCGATACCCAACTGTCCATTCAAGAGTAAGTTGGGGAGTTTTGCGGGCAGAACACTCGGCTCTCGCCTGGTGCCATCGTAGTTATCACGAAAATCTACCGTCTCCTTTTCGATGTCGGCTAGCATGGCTTCGGCGTGTGTCGCCATCTTAGCTTCGGTGTAACGATAAGCAGCGGGCGGGTCGCCGTCCATTGAACCAAAGTTACCCTGGCCATTCACCAGCATGTAGCGAAGCGACCACGGTTGAGCCATGCGCACCATCGAGTCATAAATTGCCGAGTCACCGTGCGGGTGGTATTTACCCATCACCTCACCAACAATTTGTGCACTCTTAACCGTTTTGCCAGTCGGTCGTATGCCCATCTTGTCCATAACGTACAAAATACGGCGGTGTACTGGCTTTAGACCATCCCTCACATCCGGCAAGGCGCGAGCCACGATAACGCTCATCGAGTAACGGAGGTAGCTGTCCTCCATAACGTGCTCTACTTTACGGCGCTCAACCACGCGAGAGTGATCGGCCGTAATAGAGTCGTCCTCGTGCCTAAAAGACGCGGCCAAAACCTCTTCGGTGTTTTCTGCTGGAGTATTTTCTTCGTTCATAACTAAATATCCAAATCCTTCACAAATTTTGCGTGCGTCTGAATGAAGTTCTTGCGTAGTTCAACCTCTGTGCCCATAAGCTTGTTAAAGATGGCGTCGGCCTTTTCGGCGTCGTCTACTCGTACCTGAACCAACACGCGCTGCGCAGGGTTCATGGTAGTTTCGAACAACTGAGCAGCGTCCATTTCGCCCAAACCCTTGTAGCGCTTCTGCTCCATAAAGCCCGCTTGCTTGACGCGGTCTTCGGTAGGGTCAACCTTGAGGCCTTCTTTCTTGCGGCGTTCAATTATATCGGTGAGGACTTTTTCGAGTTCTTCCTCATCGTAAATAAATACGCTGTTCTTGCGGCCAGGTTTTACCAGCTCGAACAAAGGTGGTTTGGCCAGATACAAATGGCCGCCATCGATAACCGGCTTCATAAAACGGAAGAAAAAGGTCAGCAGCAGCGTACTGATGTGCGACCCGTCGACATCGGCGTCGGTCATGATAATGACGCGGTCGTAACGCAGACCGCCTATATCAAAGGAATCTTCAATGCCTACGCCCAGAGCTTTAATAAGGCTCAAGATTTCGTTGTTGGCAAGCATTTTATCCAAACGGGCGCGTTCAACATTCAAAACCTTTCCACGCAGCGGCAGAATGGCCTGAGACTTGCTGTCGCGGCCACTCTTGGCTGAGCCGCCAGCCGAGTCACCCTCTACCAAGTAAATCTCAGAGGTCTTGGGATCTTTGTTGGAACAGTCGGCCAGCTTGCCAGGCATGCTGGCGCCTTCAAGGACGCCCTTTCGCAAGATGTTTTCGCGCGCAGCCCTAGCCGCCTTACGTGCGCGAGCAGCCAACAATGCCTTACCGACAATCTTTTTCGCAATCCCAGGATGCTCCTCGAGGTAGTACAATAGGTACTCGGCCATAACCTGCTCTACGTAGCCGCGAACCTCGGGGTTACCAAGTTTGTTCTTGGTCTGACCCTCAAATTGCGGATCAGGCAGTTTAACTAGAATGACCGCGGTCAAACCTTCTCGGCAGTCCTCGCCAGTCAAGTTATCTTCTTTGTCCTTTAACAGACCTGCCTTTCGGGCGTAGTCGTTAATAACGCGGGTCAAAGCCGAGCGGAAGCCGGTTAAATGAGTACCACCGTCGGGGTTAAAGACGTTGTTAGCAAACTGTTTGATTGTCTCGTTATAACTATCGGTATACTGCGCAGCAATTTCGACTTGGGTATCTTCCACCGTTTTATCTACATAGAAGATATCGTCGTCAACTACATCTTTGCCCACGTTAAGATGTTTAACGTAGGATTGAATACCGCCCTCGAAATAAAAACTATAACGATTGCCCGTCTTTTCGTCGATAATTGAAGTTCTAACACCCTTTGTGAGATATGCTTGGTGACGAAGCCGGTCAAGAATCGTTTCGTAATTAAAGCCTATGCTTTCAAAAATAGTCTCATCAGGGTAAAAAGTAATTTCAGTGCCCGTTTTTTCACTCTTACCGATGACTTTCAGGTCGCCTTGAGGAACACCAGTTTTATATTCTTGCTGAAACATTTTGCCGTCACGGTAAACAGTAACAACCAGTTTGCTCGACAAGGCATTCACAACACTCACGCCTACACCGTGCAGACCACCGGAAACTTTATAACCGCCGCCGCCGAATTTACCTCCGGCATGTAGCACAGTAAGCACCGTTTCTACAGTGCTCTTACCCGTTTTAGGATGGATGTCAGTCGGAATGCCCCGGCCGTCGTCAAAGACAGTTACGCCGCCATCGGCCATTAGCCTAACCGACACTTCTTTCGCGTGGCCGGCTAACGCTTCGTCGATACCGTTGTCGACAAGCTCCCACACAAGGTGATGCAGCCCCTCGATGCCCGTACCCCCGATATACATGCCAGGACGCTTACGTACAGGTTCTAGACCCTCCAGAACTTGAATCTGATCAGCAGTATAGTTTTTTTGCTTCGACACCTCTAATAGCCCTCAAATCAGTTAGATTACCCACGCTTACTTAATATTATAGGCCAATCTGGGGTGAAACACAATCACGCTAAACAATTACAGATTAGAGTGAATGACACCTTCTTCGTTGCCGGAATGGTGATCTTTGCGGAGATGAACTTCTCCATGCCCGGGCTGAGGTTGGGGCGTGTTGGATGGAGTATTTTGTACCGGCTCAGGCTTGGGACTCGAAGCCATCGGCGCTCCCAACGGCTGGGGTAAGGTAGGTGGTAAAGCCGAAGCTGGCGCCATCGGCGCTGGAGAATGCGGGTTCGGCGTTTGGGGTTGCGTCTGCTGACCAACCTGGGGTTGGGGCTTTTTCGTCCACGGAGAAGGCCGCATTGTTAGCGGGCCGCCGCGTTTTGCCATCCATTCGTCCAAGAAGGGCTTGTTCCCCGGCTGTGGCTTAGCGGCTAACCCCGATCCGTAAGGAGAGTTGCCTGCCGCAGGCATACCGCCAGGTTGCCCGCCAATCTGAGGCGTCACAGGATCGGTTGCCAAACGTGCAAATATCTCTTTTTCCACCACCGATTTCGGCCTGCCATACTTTGCCGCAGAGAGCTGCCTTAAGGCCTTAGCGAGTTCTTCGTTCGGGCTACCCAAAGGCGGCAAGGTAGCCAGACTAAAAGGTTGCGTGGGGACTCCGCCAATAAGTGTTCGGGTTATTGCGTTGTGATTTGGGATTCTTAGCAAATCGTTACCGTCAAACTGAGGCTGAAAGTACTTCGACAGCGATTCAACGTCGGGCTGACCAATACGGAACGCAACAATCGTACCCATATTGCCGAACACGGCGTCGCGGATTTCATCGGTGAGCTGGGTAGTAAACTGGTTTGCCACTATTAGGTTAAGGTGGTACTTACGAGCTTCGGACATAATAGTAGCAAACGAATCTGTCGAGAAGTTCTGGAACTCATCCACATATAGAGCAAAGTCGCGCCGCTGGTTCTCGGGGATATTTGCACGGCTCATGGCAGCCGCCTGAAACTTCATCACAAAGATCATACCGAGGAGTTTGGAGTTTAGCTCCCCGAGCCTTCCCTTGCTAAGGTTTACCAACAAGATTTTACCGCTGTCCATAACCTCGCGCAAATCGAATGCGCTCTTTGTTTGGCCAATAATATTGCGCATCATCTCGTTCGAAAGAAATGCGCCAAACTTACTAACAAACCAGCTCACAACCTCACCAAACTCATTTGAGCGCTGCGACTGAGGCATTTCCTTTTGCCAAAATTCAACTACGTTTTGATCTTTAACGTGTTGTAACTTTTGCTTCACAAACTGTGGATCGCGGAAAAGTTTTGGAATATCTATAAATGTACCCCCGTTAGGATCGGCCATGACCGTCAGCGCGGCATTCCTGAATAAATGCTCGTACCGCGGGCCCATGATTCCTTGGTGTTGTGGATCGTACAACTTGTACAACATATTCAGCACTTCCTGAATGAGGAAGTCTTTTTGTTCGGTCGTCTGAAACTCGAACAAGTTAAGTCCCAGCGGATACTCCATGTCGGCAGGGGAAAAATAGATTACGTCTTCGGTACGATCCTTAGGAACCATGGCCAAAAGTTTCTCTGCGGTGTCACCATGCGGGTCTACAAAAGCAAATCCGCCCCCGCTCATCATATCTTGCAGTGCAAGATTTTCTAGGAAAGTCGACTTACCGGTACCTGTCTGTCCGACAGCGTACATGTGGCGCTGGCGATCGTGAATATCCAGTCTGACAGGCTTTTTAACGCCACGGTAAAGGTTGTACCCTAAAAGCAACCCTCCCTCCGGCATATTCCGCGGCGCATCTACTTGCTTTGACCCCTGACGTTCAAGCTGCGAGGTAGGAATACTTCGTTGATCAGGAAAGTGAAATACAGTCGCAAGCTCGATGGAGTTTAAGATGTTACGATCTCCGGACTGCGGGAAGAAACGAAGAATATAGGCCGTCACAAACTCCTCGATATTCTTGGCGGCAACAAAACGAAAGCCATTTTTGCCCGGAGCGTCAAATAAAGAGAAGGCAGCCACAATATTATTAAGTATGGTTTGGGCGCGCTGGCTAAGACTCGACGAAACAACCACCCTTATGGCTACTTCGTATCCAGGATAACGTGTTTTGTCCTCTATGGCGTCCAAAACAGCCTGCTCCAATGAAGATAGCTCCTTCGGTTTGCTCTGGTCTTCCCTGCTTTCTGGCGGCTTTACGAAGGCGGTCGCAAAATCACGTCCGAGATTAATGAGATGCTCGGTGCTTTTCTTGGCGTCGGTACCCTTTCGCTTCTTGCCTGCAAAAGAAAGGGCGTCCTTCCTCCAAGACGGGTCAGCGGGTCTCAGTACGATCTGAATGCCGGCGCCATCATCCTTCTCTAACGTGGACAAGGAGTTTAATAGCGCCTGCATAGCATCACGCTTTAAATCCTGGTACGTTGCAATTGGATAGGCAAAGGACTCTTTAAGCACAAGTTCTCCGCCGACAGTGCCGGCAATCTTACCTATGGGGCTAAAAATGTTGTGTTCGGCCGCTTCCTCAAGCCGTGCCGAAGGGTAAGCGCTTACTACCGCCTGCTTAACGACTTCGGCAAGCACCAAAGGCACTGCAGCATAGAACTGCACTACCCCTTTTATGGCGACTATTTCAAAGGCAAAGTGACGCTGACCCCGCATCTTAACCTTAAACCCCTTCTGGATAGTACTGGCAATGATATTGTATATAACCTGCGCTTTCGAAATATTCTCGTCGGTAAGTTCACGGGTATCCCTGCCGCTAGCCTCGATATCTTCACTTGGTGGCGGTAGATAAATAAGCAGCGGAACCATCTTTAGGCCGCGTTCGTAGTTTTTTTGTTCACCAATTTTTCTTTTCTTATTTACAAAAACAATTGCCGCCACAGTTGCGGTAGCTATCAGGAACAAAGCAGCGATAACAAGCATAGTTATCATAGGGTTTGATCTGGATCGAGCTTTATATTCTTATTAAACCGAATTCTCAAATAATCCGCTCTTATCTTGCCGATCTCTCGGCTTTGGACATGAGGATCATGCCTGGTTTGGTCGACAACTTGTTTTGCCTTGCCAATCCACTCTTTATCGAGTTCATCAGTTGTATCACTTTGGACAGTAGCCTGCTGCAAGGCTGGTGGCTGGTGAGGGGGAGCAGAGTTAACAACGGGTGCCGGAAAACCGGCTCCAGAGTCAGTCGGAGCCCCGCCCAAAGGATGTGGCAAGTTTAAACCGGTGTTCGGCAACGTATCCATAAAATTACCTATATTATACCTTACTTATGCGTCAGACCCTAGGGAGTAACCCGAGCTCTTCTACGAAGATAGAAAAAGGTTATGCCAAACACAAGCAGCAGCATCGCAACGTCTTTCGGCGTTAACTGTCCCAGGGATTGCAGCCCAGCCAGTATAACTACCAAGCCCGCGAGCAACAAACTCGTGCCTACCGCAAGACGCCTCTTTGTCATAAATTCGAAAATAAGATCAAACGTTAAAAATGCAATCAAAAAGCCAAGGATAAAGGGCGCTACCAACAGAATACTCGAAATATCGGCCGGGTTTGTCGTCATCAGAAACACAATCAGGCCGGCTGCGGATACAATGAGCAACTTAAGTTTTCTGCGCATAATCTAATTATAGCCTAATAAAAAACTGCCAGGCTGGCAGTTTAGTGGTGCCGGGGCAGTAAATCCGCTCGATTAAATAGATTTATTAGCGCTTACTGCCCTTCGGCTTTGACTGACCGCTCTTGCAACCTTTAGGGCTACGAAGAGCGACGATTTTGTAAGTTTTTGTTTTTGCCTTACTGTAACTAAATTACTACACTTGCCAAAAAAAGTCAATGCTTACGCTTATACCGTCTGACACAAAAAGTTATACACAGGGATAAAAAATAAGCACAAAAGTTATTGACAGTAGCACTCTGGCTTTATATTATAGGGGTAGCGCTTGAATAAAAAAAGTGCTCAAAAACAAAAACGATCTCGAAACAACGGCTTCTCGCAAGCCGTTGTTCCATAAAACAGCAAACCAAAACTCTAAAGCAAAAAGTACACTAAGACCCGCTTGCCTACAAAGCGGGTCTTTACTTTTTAGCCATAAACCATTAAAAAGGTGGCATGGGAAGACCGGCACACTCATTACTCTGCTCCGGCATGGACGGTCTTAAAGTTAGTGCGGAATGCACGATCACGAACGGACTGCCCGGAATTGTGATCGTGGGTCTCGGCGGCAAAGCCGTAGACGAAGCAAAAGAAAGAATTCGTAGCGCGTTTGGGTCTAGCAAAATAGAGTTTCCCAGGAGAAGGATAACGATAAACCTGGCTCCTGCCGATGTCCCTAAGGAGGGAAGCAGTCTGGATCTTGTAATGGCGACCTCTATCCTGGCTGCAAGCGGTAAAACTACACAGGAGCTTCGGGACACCGACGCTTTTATAGGGGAACTCGGGTTGGATGGTACGATCCGGCCAGTCAGGGGGATAATCGGAACTATCCTCGTAGGCAAAAAGCTGGGGATCGAAAGATTCTTCATTCCGGCGCAAAACATTGCTCAGGCTCAGCTAATTCCCGGAGTCACCATAGTACCGATAAAAAATCTGCACCAACTGTTCGTAAACCTAAATAACGAGAATTACAAGCAGTTAGCCCCGAGCAACTCACCAGTCCTCGCCACCAACTCACGTCCGTCACCAGCCAGGACAAATCTGCGAATGATGTCCGAGATCGTGGGGCAAGAGCAAGCAAAACGAGCTATGGAAATAGTAGCCGCAGGCGGGCACAACATACTTCTAAGCGGTCCGCCCGGAACGGGTAAGACGATGCTGGCTCAGGCACTGTTAAGTATCCTTCCTGGCCTTACCACTGAAGAAATCCTCGAAGTCACTCACCTTCACAGCTTAAGCAGCAACAACTACGACGAACTCCTAACCCACCGCCCCTTTAGAGCGCCTCACCATAGCGCAAGCCACACTGCCATTGTTGGAGGAGGCCACAGCCTAAAACCCGGCGAGATCAGCCTGAGTCATAGAGGCGTTCTCTTCTTTGACGAATTTCCTGAGTTCAGCCGAGTGGCGATTGAGAGTCTGCGCCAACCCCTTGAGAATAAACAAATAACAATATCGCGTATCAAGAGCAGCGCCACATACCCTACAAACTTTATTTTTGTAGCAACGGCAAACCCCTGTCCTTGCGGCTACTTCGCAACCGATAAAACATGCCGGTGTTCGGCTCATCACATTGCGAAGTATAGGGGTAAATTATCGGGTCCCATTATCGATCGCATTGACCTTTTTGTACAGGTTGAGAACGTGGAGTATGCCAAACTTCTCGAACGCAAAAATAAGAACGACTTTGTCTCGGCCGAAGAAGCTATTCGCAATAGGGTTCACGGGGCTAGGAAACGCCAGGCTGTTCGGCTCGGCACCGCAGCCAAACTTAACGCGCACTTATCCAATAGCGAACTTATAACCTTTGCCCAGCCAAGTCCTGATGCGAAGCAAATGCTCGACCAGGCCGCGAAAGCGATCGGTATTTCTGCTCGTGGCTATATGAAAATTGTCAAAGTGGCTCGCACGATTGCTGACTTGGACGAGGCCGATTCTATCGAAAGTGTTCATATAGCAGAGGCGCTTCAGTACCGGCATCGAGTACCCGAAATAGACTAAACCTGCTTGACCCCTGTTGCTACGTCTGCTAAAATAGCATAATAAAACAACGTAAAGGAGCTGTAGTATTAGCAAATTCACGCGCCTGAACCAGGACATTCGGGCTCCACAACTGCGAGTGATTGACCAGGACGGTAATCAGCTTGGTATATTGTCTCGTTCAGAAGCTCTTCAGGCTGCGGTCGACCAAGATCTAGATTTGGTCGAAATATCACCAGATGCTTCGCCACCAGTTGCGAAAATAGTAGATTGGGGCAAGTACAACTACCAGAAAACCAAGCAGATTCAGAAAAGTAAACGTGGCGCAAAGGTTCTAGACGTCAAGCAAATGCGCTTTGGGCTAAAAATTAGCGACCACGATCTGGGCGTGAAATTGAGAAAGGTGGTAAACTTTCTGGAAGCTGGCCACAAAGTTAAGATAACCATTTTTTATCGTGGCCGCGAACTTGCCCACAAAGAAATAGGATTTAAACTAGCCGAAAAAATCATAGGTGATTTTGGAGAAACAATCGTTGTAGATCAAACACCGCAGTTTGCCGGAAAACAGCTTAATTTTGTCATAAGGAGCAGTAACAATGCCAAAGCTAAAAACACATAGCGGCACCAAGGATCGCGTTCGTATCAGTAAAAACGGTCGGGTCAGAGTCCGCCACTCACACGCCAGCCACTTCCTTCAGAAGAAAACCGGTTCGCGCAAGCGCAAGCTCGCCGGCCTCGACACACTTTCTGGGGCAAATCAAAAAACAATTAAGCAACGACTAGGGGTCTAAAATGCGTATTAAGCGAGGAGTTACGGCTCAACAAAAACATCGAAAAATACGGCGCGCCACTAAGGGCATGCAGCTTTCACACCGCTCAAGCATAAAGAGGGGGCGTCAGGCTATAATCAAGGCTCTGCAGTTTGCAACAAGGGATCGGCGTAACCGCAAACGCACCTTTAGAGAGCTTTGGAACTCACGGATTAACGCCGCCGCCCGACAACACGGGCTTACATACAGCACCTTGATTAACGGTCTTAAGGAAGCAAATATTCAACTCGATCGCAAAATCTTGAGCGAGCTTGCAGTGAATGAACCGGCCGCATTTGAATCGGTCGCAAAAGCTATCGCAAAGTAAACATCGGTCATTCCCAGTAAAAAACGACCCCTCAGGGGTCGTTTTTTAAGCCAGGTAATCCGTAAGCCGGGTTCTGTTTTAGCCGATCATCTATCTAGCCCTAGTGTTGCCACTAGGGTCAAGCGGATACCGATAAATTCGAGCGGGAAACCATATTGAACTTATCACCTTGCAGCAGGCAGGGTTTACCATTTTACAACGTCACCGCTGTAAACTATGGGCTCTTACCCCACGCTTTTCACCCTTATCTCATTGTTAATAATACAATGGGAGGTATTGTTTCTGTGGCACTTTCCCTAGGGTCGCCCCCGGTTGCCGTTAGCAACTGCCCTTCCCTTTGCTGCCCGGACTTTCCTCCTTCAAGCTAAAGCTTAAAGGCGATCAGCCGATTTCTGGCTACTTTTTATTATACCATTAGTGTCTTAATAAAGCTACCGCTTAGCTCCGAGCGCTTCGTCGAGAGTTTCGTTTACAGCTTTGTCGGCCAACTTGTTCATTTCTCTTGGGACATGCTTAAAGTTGACTATATGGAAACGCTTGGCTAAATCCTTAATGGCGGCGTGTATCGGCCACAAATCCCTATTTCTTACCTTATAAACGCCAGACATATGGTTCACCACAAGCAAGCTATCGAGGTAAACGTAAAGCTCCCTAATCCCGAGATTCAACGCCTCTTCTAGACCAAACTTAACAGCCTGGTACTCAGCCTGGTTGTTTGTAGTAATTCCTAAGTACGTACCCTTTTTAACAACAACTCTGTCGTCCATATCTAGGATTACGAAGCCGCTAGCTGATGGACCAGGGTTACCCCTTGAGCCTCCGTCAGCAAAAAGCTTCGCTTTTGTCATGAACATTGTTGATTTGTCTACACTTTTACCGTCCCGCTCTTCGGGAGTGAAATTAAAGTGCAGAACTTTAATGGGCATATCAGCTTCCAATTTTCTTGAATAAAAAAGCGAGAATGCTTTTAGTAGTTTCTGCGGGTTCTCGAACCCTTGCCTATCGAGTTCCGCTTGGGTGAGCTCATTTATCTGTTTTTCCACAATTTTAGTTATCTGGACGACGCCTATAACCTTCCAAGAATCGGGCTTGCTGGGGCTGACCTTGTCGACCAACTTAACTGCATCGTTAACTGATAGATCTTTGTCATCAAAAAGGCGCCATGTAGTACGCTTGCCGCCCAGAATCGACTGAGCCTCGGCGTGATTTACTTTTAGCATTTTCATCTTGTTCAGTATAACAGAAAGGGGCTACTAATTTGGTCGGGGTGACAGGACTTGAACCTGCGACCTCACGGCCCCCAGCCGTACGCGCTACCAACTGCGCTACACCCCGACAATAGCTGGTGGCCGATGTGATTAACCTGGCTTTAATCCCAGGTGGGTGCTCTCACGTATTGGCCAAACCAATAAAAATATTGAGCTCCCTTTGTATCAACTATTCAGATAACCATCGTTCGACCATCCAGCAACCGTATTATACCTCTAATTGTCTGGCTAGCGAAGTAAAAACGTAAAAATGGCCTGTGCAATGCTGGTTATTATCGGCCCGATGACGGGAATGAACAGCAATACAAAAATTATAATCGCAATGAGTCCGGCGCTTTCGATCATCATCATTACTCTACGTAGGCCATCTGGCGCAAAAGCGTACAGCAGTCTCGACCCGTCCAGCGGCGGAAAGGGTATCATATTAAATACGAAAAACACGATGTTTACATACACAAAAAGCTCGATTACGCCGTACGCAAAACCGGCATCAGCACCAAATATCCGACCCAGGACTGCGGCAGCGGCCGCCAGAGCCAAGTTCGTAAACGGCCCGGCCAGGCCAATAAGCGCTGTGCCGAACTCTTCGAACTTAACCCGCTCGGGATTTATCGGCACTGGCTTAGCAATAAATATGGGTGGTAAATGCAGCAATAGCAGTACTATGGGCAGGAGCACAGTCAAAAAAATATCCACGTGCTTGAAAGGGTTTAGGGAAAGCCTGCCCTCCTCCTGGGCGGTGGAGTCTCCTAGCATATGAGCCACATACGCATGCATGGCCTCATGGGCAGCGATAGACACAAGAATAATCACGGCAACAATTGCAATATCCGCCACAGTAAGTCCAGCTAGCATAGGCTACAGTATAGCAGACCGAAGTTGACTTACAGATTAAAAACAGCTAAAATATAGTTCAATTGCAATTCAACCTAGGAGTTTAGTATGCGCATTTGCGACATTACCGGAAAAGGCAAGCAGTTTGGCAATAACGTGAGTTTCTCACAGCGCCACACTAAAAAAGTATGGCTCCCCAACCTGCAGACAAAGACGCTTACTGTTGACGGCAAAAAAGTCCGTCTAAGGGTGAGCACCCAGGCAATCCGTACCCTGAAGAAAAAGGGTCTGATTACTAGCGCATCCTAGCTACAAGTAGTTACACTGCTCGGCAATAACTGGTTATCCTTCGAGGATAACCAGTTTTGTTATGCCGTCGCTAAGACTCTCTGGCTTGGGCTTGAACCGGGCGGTTGTCTCCTTTACCTCCATCGACAGTGTTTTTAGTGCCTCTTCGAGCGATTGCTGGGGTACTGGATAATTAAGGCTGGGGTTGGCGTAATAGGTCGGCACGACTACTTTTGGCTCGATTTTCTTAATCAGCTTCAGCGCGCCGACAGGGTCAAGAGTAAAGCCATTGCCGCCTACTGGCACGAGCATAATATCAACCATACCAATCATCTCGAGTTGCTTATCCGTAAGGTCTGAATAAATATGTCCGACGGCCAGTATCCTTACGTCTTCTACTACTAACTTATATATGGTAGCTGAACGATTGGTCTCGTTCTCTAAATGTGACCTTGCGGGTATGCCGTAGATTGAAATGCCAGAAATCTCATATTCACCAGGCTGGTCTACGAGCAGTCGCGCTTCGGGATGGCTCGAGTGACTGCCAGAAAAAAGCAAGATGTCATCTTTTTTGGATACTGATTTTCCTCCTAAGTCGGCTAGGTTATCGTCGATAACAACCCTTGAGTGTTTGGTGGTAATAGTAACGCAGTTTGCGCCGTGATACTGGATTTCCATTGCTTTCCTTACTACTTACGTTATGAAATTGTGCCGCTTTTATCGATTATCACCTGCTTTTTGGCCGCCAACACAGTAGTGATAAATCTATCTTTTACCTGGCGCCTGTAGCTAAACTCTTCCGCGGTCATCAGAGCATAACGAACTTCTTTACCTTCCTGCTCTTCGGTGTCCTTAATAAACTTTTGCAGTGCGTGCTGGTTAATGTCGCCAACCAGCAAAAAGTCAACGCCACTACTCTCATCGCGGGTAAACTGTCCGGTGTACAGCGCCGCCACTACGTTACCCAGGGCTTTAATTTTCTCGCGCTCTGAGGCTGTCTTACCACTGGCTTTTAACGACCCGGTTGCCTCGCCACTACTCCCGAACTGCCCAAAAATAGCCCGCAACGGTTGGTAAAATTCGTACGACTGGTTTACTTCATAGTAAAGCCGGTTATTGGTGTTGTCGGAGGAAATAATCCCTATGCTAAGCAAATTCGCCAGTTCCCTACGCACGGAATTAATCTGTTCGTCGATTTTTCTGGTTATTTCCCTGACATAAAACGACCGGTTGGGGTTACTGCAAAAAAGCTGTAACAATTTAACCCTGGTTTTAGACCCGAAGAGTTGCTCAATCATAGTTTTATTGTAGCAAATATAGTTACTTAAGGGGCAGCTTTTTTATTCAGAAATGTTGTTATTAAGTCTACCGATTCATCTAATTCACGAATATAATGTACATATTTATTACGCTTGAACCATGTTTTTTGCCGCTTCGCATACTGTACTGTATGGCGTGCAATTGCTTGTTTAACTTCTAAGACTGAGGTCTCTCCGCGGAAATAAGGCTCAAACTCCTGGTACCCTATGGTTTGTAGCGCTCGACACTCTTGGCCGTACTGGGCGAAAAGATTCCTAACTTCGTTCTGTAGGCCATCTGCAAACATTCTATCGAGTCGAGCAACTACACGCTTCTCCAACAACTCGCGGCCTACTTCTATCCCTATAATTAGCGTACTTTGTCTTAACTGACGGTTCTCAATAAAGCGCCCTTGCGCTTCAATCTGCCGAACGAGGTGACGTTTGTTCTTAGCGTTGTGTGGCAGCTTCAAGCCGGCTTGTGCGAGCCGACTCTGCAAATCCTCAACAGACAACTCCTCTAATTCTGCTCGGAGGGCCTCGTCGGCGACTCCTCGGAACGAAAAGCCGTAAACTACGGCGTCGATATATAGGCCGGTTCCTCCAACTAAAAACGGTACTTTCCCCCTGGCGACTATGTCCTTCACCGAAGATTCAGCCAAAACTTTAAAATCTGCGACCGTTAAGGGATGATCGGGGGTAGATACGTCTAGCAAATGGTGTGGCACCTGCCGCCTTTCGGCAAGCGTCGGCTTTGCCGTACCAATATCCATACCTTTGTAGATTGTTCGGGAGTCGGCACAAATTACTTCGCCGCTAAATCGCTTGGCAAGGTCAATTGCCAGCGAACTCTTGCCCGACCCAGTAGAGCCGACGATCACAATTAAAGGAGGGATATTTGTGTCGGATTCCATAACAACTTTGCGATGTCGACCTTATAATCCGGCAGTATCTCTATTCCGTCTGCCTTAAGCGCCTCAGCATGCGCGGCTTTACCGCCGTTCGGCCAGCCCGCCGCAAGTCCACCCTGTTTATTTACTACGCGTTGCCATGGTAAGCCGCTCGGCCCGGTATGCGCAATCTGACCTACCTCCCACGCCGCCCAGGCAGCCCCGCTGTGTGCCGCAACCTGGCCGTAGGTCATAACCCGACCCTTGGGGATTTGTGCCACCAAATCGTATGCTCGTTGCTTGAAAGCTGCATCTACTCTGGGCATGTGTTCTCCTCTATAACGACGTTCTGGAAACCCTCGATTTTGCTTCGTTCGCGACGGTTTTTAGAAATTCGTCTACCCCAATAGGCCGGTGATCGGCGTTCACTTCCATGTCTTTTCTGATTCGAGGCGTGAGCTGCCCGGATTCTATCTCTTTCTGCCCAACAACAACGACGTAAGGTACTTTCATGAGTTCTGCGTTGCGGATTTTTTTACCAACAGACTCGTTCTCAGCGTCAATAGAAACTCTTAGGCCGTATTTTTTAGCTTTGTCCTTCATTTCGGCTGCGAAGTTAACGACGGCTTCATCCTGATTGAGCGTAAGAATGCGTATCTGTTCTGGTGCCAGCCAAACCGGGAACTTGCCGGCGCAGTGCTCTATATAAACCGACAAAAAACGGTCGATCGAGCCCATTACCGCGGCATGTACCATAACTATACGTTCTTGCTCGCCATTTTCGTTAATACATACCAGGTTAAAGCCTTCTGGCTGATTAAAGTCAAGCTGGATAGTTGCCACCTGGTGTTCGCGGCCAATGGCATCCTTGGCCATAAAGTCAATCTTTGGCCCGTAAAATGCCGCCTCGCCAACTCCGGCAATAAAGTCATCACCCAACTTGCGCGAAACTATATTCCTAAGCTGGGCTTCGGCGCTTTCCCATTTGGCCGGATCACCCATGTAACTTTCCATACTTTCGGGGTCGTGAGTAGACAGCCGCACTGTAAGCTCAAACTCGAATACACCGTAAAAACGCTCTATAATATCCCAGATTTTTAAAACCTCTTCTTCAATTTGGGGCGTACGACAAAAAACGTGTGCATCGTCTTGCGTAAAAGCACGGACGCGGCTTAACCCCGAGAGTTCCCCGGTTTGTTCGTCGCGGTAGCAAGTTGATGTTTCGCGATAGCGAATCGGCAACTCCTTATAGGAGCGTGATCGAGCGGCATAAATCTGCGTATGATGCGGGCAATTCATCGGCTTCATGGCAAATTCGTGGCCTTCTCGGGTAGTTATCTTAAAAAGTTCGTGCTCAAACTTTTGCCAGTGACCGCTTGCAATATAGGCTTCCTTTTTAGTGATGTGCGGTATGCTCACTTCTTGGTAGTCGTACTCGTCGCGCATTTCCTGCACGTACGCATCGAGCTGACGACGCAGCACCGTCCCCCGGGGCGTAAACAAAGGCAAGCCGGAGCCTATCAGATCGGAGAATACGAAAAGCTCGAGCTCTTGCCCTAACTTACGATGGTCACGCTTCTTAGCCTCGTCAAGCATTGTAAGGTAAACGTTTAGCTGATCGGGCGTTTCAAAAGCGACGCCGTAAATACGCTGCAGTTGCTGCCGGTCTTGGTCGCCCCGCCAATAGGCGCCGCTAACCTTGGTTAGCTTAAAGGCTTTAGCGTTTACTTCTTGGGCGCTTTCAACATGACCGCCGCGACAAAGATCCACAAATCCGCCCGAAGTATAAAGTGTCAGCGACTGACCCTCTCTGGCAAAATCCTCAATTAGCTCTTTTTTGTAAGGATTCCAGGCAAACTGATCCAGGGCTTCCTTTTTGCCGACTTCGCGGCGCTCGAACTTTCCCCAAGACTTTAATTTCTTCCTCATTGCGGCCTCAATCTTAGGCAAATCATCATCTGTTATAGGCGATGGCGTCTCGAAATCCTGGTAAAAGCCGTTTTCTATAGCGGGGCCAACGGCATTCTTGGCGCCCGGGAACATCTCTACTACTGTTGCTGCCAACAGGTGGGCAAGGCTGTGCCTGATTTTTTGTACTTGGGTTGAGTCAGTATTGCTAGCCATGGTACTCCTTTCTTATATAAAAGACGCGCCTGTCGATTCAATACTCTCGCATGGTATTTAATCGTTGACGCGTCTCGGACCCGAACCTTTTGTGGATCAGGCGGTTCCACCGGACTTTCCTATAAAGGACACTCATTCCTGCACGTTACGCACGTTCGGGTTGCCCGCGGAGCTCGACGGTTGGTGGCCGCTTCACAGCTCGATATGTATTGTAACACATCGTCAAAACTTCACCTACATGTACGACTATAACAAGGTTGGTATTAAATGGCTAGTCAGATTTGTTGTCTTTTTTAGTACAAAACTTGTGGACAAATTGTTGCGCCGATTCTTCAATACTTTATGCCGTATATGACGTAGAAATCACTAGCTAGGATAGGACTTGTCCCGGAAACAGGACAAAAAATTAAACGCCTTGGCGGCGTTTGGTTGTCTGGTGGGCTCTAGAGGACTCGAACCTCTGACCTCTTCCACGTCAAGGAAGCGCTCTAGCCAACTGAGCTAAGAGCCCACACTAACAGATTAGAATATACCCTACTCCTCTGCGCGTTGCAAGCCATCTAAATTATAATTATTTGACTACTTATACAAACTATGTTAACATAACCGAGTTAAGAGGCTTACTTGTGAGTGCCCAAAAACACAGCACGCTTGAAGGTTTCAAGCTATTCTACGAAGATTTATCCATATCCGGCAAGTCAAAAAACAGCCGTGTCCGCCGCTCGCGGCTTACAAAGTAAACCACCTCATATCCGAGGTGGTTTACTTTATTCACAGAAATAAGCAGGTTATCCACTAGCTTTTTGTACAGCGTTATGTCAACATATAGCTATGGTTTGCATTTACTGCTCCGGATGTACCGAGGTTACTAACTCGCGGCACCAGAAAAAACATAATAACATTTGGCGACGTCGCCTTTGCCAAGTTTGCGGAGCCACATTTACCTCTCGCGAATTTCCCGACCTTACAGCGTCTACCATTGTGGTAGGCGAGGATCCTTCGACACTAACGCCCTTCTACCGGGAAAAATTGTTTGTCAGTATCCTCCAGGCCTGCGGACACAGGGAGCAGCCTATTGTTGACGCTACTGCACTTACCCAAACGATCGTCGCGAAAATCCCCTTCTCTAGCGAGGGGTCGGTGAGCAGGGATGCTCTAGTGCGCGCAGCCAGCGAAGTACTAGCCCGGTTCGATAGCGCTGCCGCCACCCACTACGCGGCATACCACCCGCTAGCTACTTCTTAACAGCCTTCACCGTTACGTCAAACTTTGTAAGATACTTGCCAAACATAAGCCGTGTCTGCGAATAAAGTGCCGCAAACGACGCATATACAATGTTTGTTACGGGTAAGTACAGCCACTGCAACACTATGAAGATCGTCCGGTGGCGACGATAGCGAAGCGGCCGGGGCGGTAATGTCTTAAGGCACACAAAAAGCGATGCAAACACACCGATAAGCCCGACAGTCTGAATACGGCTGACAGTAACCGGGAGAATGTTCGCTACGTAACTCTCTGGATTAAGAAGTGCCGGGATAAACGCTGCCGACGCCAAAAGAATGGCACCAACCGCCCAGTGTACGTGACCTTCGAGATGTCGAAGCACTTTTGGAATAAGATCCGAGCGCCGGATTTTATTTTTTCTATAAAATCCCTTATCTACAATATAAGCAACGTCTGAAGCGCCGTAGGTCCAGCGCCTAAGCTGGATAAACTGCGCTTTCAGAGTCTTCATATACGTTTCGGCGAGTACCGCGTCACAGTAAACCGGTAGTGCAATTGGGTAAACCCTGTAGTCTCCATCAAAATGGAAATAACTGCGCCAAAATTGGTGACCGTCTTCAACGATGGTGCGCACACTCCAAAAGTCCATGTCAATTAGAGCGCGAAGGCTCTGCGCATGCGCCGAAAAGTTGCGCTGAAGGTGTGGCCGTTGCGTAAGCACGAGGTAAAAGTAGCTGTTACCAGTGGCGATCACGCGCATGGGTGCGGGTGCGTCCCAAATATTACTAGTAAACAGCGGAATGGGTTGGTAAGAGGCCTTGGCAGGGTCAGGCGCGACACAGTATAGGTAAGTTAGAGCGGCAAAATACAACGCCGAGGGGCGGTTGTCAGAATCCAGAGTAGTCACAGCCACGCGTAAAGGGTCAATACCCTGACTCTCGACATACTCCTTCAAGTACCTGCCGGCAAACGTTATATTGCCGCCCTTGCCCACTACCTCTCCCGGAATGTCGCGAGGGTGTTTAACAGCCTCGGCGTACATAAAATGCTTGGCGTACGTGCTTATCAGATCCTTCGCCTGCGCCTCAACTCTGTCGCCGCCGCGTTCTTCGTAAGCTAAAAGAACAATCATTTTCTTTTTGCTGTAGCTGCTTTCTATCAGCGACTGAATGGTCGGCTCAAGCACCTCACGGCTTTCGTTGTAAGTGGCGATAATTACAGCATGTATAACTTCATCCGGCCTCACAACCACACCCCGCTCCTTCAGCCTGGCAAGATTACTAAAGTGCCATTTTGGACGATTAACACCTACCGGCACTTCTTGGCTCTGCACTTCCAGCACCAATTGCGGCCAGTCGAGCTTCTCGTGCGCGCGCATTGTCCGGTAGCCCACCAAAGCACGGACAGTCACCGCCATCGCGCGCGTAAAGAAAAGAAGAATAAAAACAAGCACAAAAATGGCGGCAAGCGCCGCGCTGAACAGGCTTAAAACGAAGGGTAGCGCCAAAATACTCCAGCTTAGCGCACCCGGAAGAATCTCAAAAAAACGGTAACTTCTCGAGCGATCCTTTTCGTACGGGATTTCTATACTCGTCATTAACGCAGCACCAATAAAGCGTTACTTACGATAAGCGTTAGAATAAGCAGCAATAAACCCGACCCCAGCATCAAAATCGATAGAACTCTGGTAATAGTATATGTTCGGATACTTATAACAATACTCAAGCAAGCCGTGATTATCGCAAAGACCCCTAAACCAATAATCCCGCCAATACTCCCACGCGCGAATGCGCTAATACCTAAGTTTGACCGGTATTCTATAATATAGCCCTCGCCCGAACCCTGCCCGATCCGCAAAAAAATAAGCACGATACAAAGAAAGGCCAAAAACACATTGCTACTTACCAAAAGCAGTATTAGTTTATCCTGGAAAAACTTTCGTGTAGGTTCCATATTGTTTGTATTGTAAGCCCTGGACGACGCCAAAGTACAGTCTTTATGGTGCGGGTAGAGAGAATCGAACTCTCCGCTCAGCCTTGGGAAGGCTGCATATTAACCACTATACGATACCCGCCTGCTGGCAACCCTATTCTTATATTATATGGAGCCACCTATCGGATTCGAACCGATGACCCCCGCTTTACGAAAGCGGTGCTCTAGCCAACTGAGCTAAGGCGGCACATTACCATGCGATTATACCAATAGATTGACCAAGGAGTACAGCGCTCGCATCTACACAAGGTTTCGTCAAAAAAATACATTTAATGTATCCGGGGGATCCCTAATTGACGCGGACTCCGCAATGCTTGAACAACTTTTTTAATTCTTCTTGGTTATACTGCCCCTTAACTCCAGGCATCGAGCTTAAATAATCTATAATTTGCCACGGATCCATTGCATAGGTCTCTGCCAGCCCTTCGGCAATCATGCATAAATAAATTGGAGCAGGTCGAGCATACACAGTCGGCGTCACTGAAGCGGCAAAGGTCAAAGCCGGAACACCCTGAACATCCCCGCAATACATAACCAAATCATAGCGACATTCATCATAGGCAAGAACTTGGCGGCCGGTCTGCCTTAATTTTACGACGTCGATGTTTGGCCTGTCGGCCTGCCAATTCTCCTGCATAACGACTTGCTCGAACTGGCTTTTGGTAATCAAGTGGGCTCTCGCTTTAGTAGTCGCCTTACTCCTGTCTTGCCTAATATAGGCTACTCCGCCTGTCCAGGCTTTGGATTCGCCTGCGAATAATAGCCCGTGGGGTAGTTCGAAACCCCTTGCTGGCGCGAGGTGGTGTGGTGTCATCACACCCATCATAACACTTGGCAGATCCCGGCGGCTTGCCACCGGCAATATAAAATGTGAACCGACGCAAACTAAGATTGGTCGCGTAGCTAACGTACCAAACCAACTCTTCAGAGTTGGAAGCTATAACAGGCATACCCCTATACTATAATTCAATTCCGTACTGTAGAGTAAGATAGAGTTATGGGTTCTTACGACAGCACAAGACAACGCTACAAGCCGGCACATATTAAAGTGCTGATGATTGCCGAGTCGCCTCCTCCGGCTGCAAATATTGAAAGCAGCCGGCACTTTTACCGCAGCGACAAGATCCGTCGCGATGACCGCTTGTTTACGAATACAATTAAAGCGCTCTACCCAGAGGCCGCAAACAAGACCGAAGCCGAAATCCAACCAGACAAAGAAACTTGGCTCAAAAAATTCCAAGCCGATGGCTGGTATATGATTGAGGCGCTGGAAGAATCCCAGGTGCACGAGGTCACCAAAAAAGACCGCCAAGCACACATTGCGGCAGAACTGCCGCGCTTAATTCAGCGAGTAAAAAAACTAGTTAGCCCGGACACCCGCCTTATCCTAATAAAATCTAACGTATACGATGTAGCTGCCGAGCCGCTACGTAAAGCCGGCCTTAACGTCCTTAATACAGAACTTTTGGATTACCCCGGCCGCTTTAATCAACGAGCTTATCGCGAAAAACTGTCTAAACTCATATCCGAGCCGAAATAATTACGATTATAAAATACTTTGAGACTACTATATTTGTGGCGGGCTCGACCGGATTTGAACCGGCGATCTCCTCCGTGACAGGGAGGCGTGTTAGGCCACTACACTACGAGCCCTTAACTAGACAACAGGGGTAATAATAGCAGCTCCGGAACCTAAAAGCAACCATCTTGATCAGGGGTTAATGAACAAAAGCGGCTTGCTCTGTTGCCGGAGCGGCTCGATGTATGAATCTATCGATTTGAATGCGAAGAAAATGTGTGAAGCCCGGACACGATTGCCGTCCACTTCCCTAACCCGCAGGATTTCCAGCCCGAGCGGCGTTTCGACAATTCCGGAGGTTTCGCCGGGCTGTATGTTAAATAGTGTGGCCACGACTTGTGGGGGCAGAACACGGTTTGTTTGTTCTATTGGGAAGCCGTAGTCACCGCCGTTATTTTTTGTGTTCTCGTCGTTGGAATACTGCGTGGCTAAGGTGGCAAAATCCGCGCCGTTATGTAGCTGCGTGAGTACATCTTGTGCTCGGAGATGCGTTTCGGTGTCGAGCGTTGATACTACTTTCTGGGCTAGAAGTTGTTTTTTAAGTTCCCACTTAAAGTCGTCGAGTGTCCAACCCCAAAACTCCTTTAGCACATCTTCGAGCACGGCGTCGCTGCTGCCCAGCCGGTTCTGGCTTCTGAGCAGGTCAATCTGCGTTCGCACCTCTTGGTCGCTCACCGAAATATTATTGGTTTGAGCGAGCTGCTTGGTATACGCGTCGTTAACGACGCTCTGCAGTGCGTTCTTTCTGAAGTCGGCTAACTGCTCGCGACCGGACTCGCCGTTAAAATCCACCTTTTGCTGCGTTTGGTAGTAATGTATGTAATGCCTTAGGTCGAAGAGATAGTTCTCGTAAGCAACAAAGTTCGACCCGGCCTTTGCAACCGGGAAAGGAATAACTTGCGTCACCCGGTACATAAAAGTCGAGGTTGTGTCGAACTTGTACAGAGCCAGTAGACAAAACACGAAAAAACCTAGAGCCAGAACCCCGAAGATAGCTGCCGAGATAATAACGACGCGCTGCACCGAATGCTGCAGCGGATAGATAAACTTGCGGGCGCCCGAAAGCACATCCTCGCGATGCTCGGCAACCGTTTCGTTGGTAATTTTCGGGATGTTTTGGATTGCCTGCTCGAGTGCGGCGTCGGGTTCTTGCTTGCGGAACGGCCGCTTAGAAAACAGCTTTTTAATTTTATGCTTCATCTTCAGCCCTTGCCGGAGCTTGCGCCGCCTGTTGCTTGTATGGGTTGGACGAGCCGTCTTGCGAGCGCAGTATCTCAAGCAACTTTTTTTGAATTTGCGCCGGATGATGTATTTCGTGAATCACCAAGTCGCCCACAAATGTCTGCATCATAATAGTGCCATACCCCAGCATCGTCTGCGTAAGACCCGCCACCTGGTAGTTTACCATCTGGATTTGTCCCAGACCCATATCTACCACACTCCGGTGGAACAATCCCTTTTGAGTGATCTGAATAAGCCGCTGATCGGTTACGATAAACACGCTAAACCACCAACTTATAAAGGAAGGTAAGAAAAGCAGCAGCCCGACCCCCAGGCCGCAGGCCAAACCGATAAAATACACCGAATACTCCGGCCGGAACAGCGCCGGCACGGTACCCAGCAAAATGGCCATCATGCCCAGGATAAGCCCCCGGCGCATGACCACCGGATGTTTGCGGAATACAAACAGCACCTCCTCATCGTCAAATTGATCTTCGAAATGCTTATCCGCCATATGCCATTATTGTAACAGGTTTTGAAGCGTCATTTATGTGGTGGCCCGGGAGGGACTCGAACCCCCAACACCCACCTTAGGACGGTGGTGTTCTATCCATTGAACTACCGGACCGGGTGCCGGCATCTGCCGGCGTTAAAGTGCTACCGCTTGAGGTGCGTAAACTTATCGTGTACGTTTTCGTAGTCGTACAGTTCGTCTTGCGAAAACCAATGCGCCACCTCTTTTTCGGCCTCCTCGGTGGTTGCCGACGCGTGGATGATGTTTGGCACGCTCATATTCTTTGTGCCGGCAAAGGCGTAGCTTACGTGCGAGTAATCGCCGCGGATGGTACCTGGCACTGCTTGCTTAGGCTCGGTTGCGCCAACCATTTTGCGCACCAGCTCTACTGCTTCTACGCCTTCCAGAACCATCGCTATCACCGGACCTTCTTGCATCAGGGTGGCGGTTTCTTCAAAAATTTTGTCGCCTTTGCGGGTTTTGAGTGTGCCGATCCCTTCGTAGTGTTTGTGCAAGTACTCGTAGTCTGGTTTTAGCATCTTGACGCCGACAATTTTAAGGCCGACTTTTTCGAACCTGCCCAGTACCTCGCCAACAAGACCGCGCATTACGCTGTCGGGCTTAAAAATAATCAATGTTCGTTCCATGGTTGTCCTCGTTTACGGTAATAGACTTATTATAACAGATGTAAACCCGGGACGTAATGGCGTACAATAGTTGGTACAATGCTATTTACCAAAGCAAAAACCGATTTTTTGGAACATCTTGAGATCGAGCAAAACCGCTCGCAGAAAACTATTGCTAACTACGACCATTATCTGACGCGGCTAACCGATTTTAGCGGCGATGAGCTGGCAGTTAGCGAGATTACGCCGGAGCTGGTGCGCAAATGGCGGCTGTGGCTGGCGCGGCTGGGTACTAATGTTTCCGATGAGCTGCAGGTGGTGACTCAAAACTACCATCTTATAGCGCTGCGGATGTTCCTGCGGTATTGCGCAAAGCGCGGCATTGCCGCCCTTCCGCCCGACAAAATAGAGCTGCCCAAGCTGCCGCGACACAACAAAATTACGTTCCTAGACCATGATGAACTGGCGCGGCTGTTTGCCCAGCCCGACCTAAACTCGCTGAATGGCCTTCGCGACCGGGCAATTCTGGAGCTGCTGTTCTCTAGCGGTCTGCGCGTCTCGGAGCTGGTTGGGCTAGACCGCGACCATATAAACCTTAACCGGCGCGAGTTTATGGTACGCGGCAAGGGACAAAAAGACCGGCCGATTTTTATCAGCCAAGAGGCGGCTGGCTGGCTAGGCAAATACCTAACGCGGCGCGAGGACAACTCCCGGCCGCTCTTTATACGCTACGCCGGCCAGAAAGCCGTCGACCAATCCGGCAACTTCTTACGACTTACGGTGCGCAGCGTCCAACGCATGGTTGGGCGATATGCGGCTCTGGCCGGCATTGTCAAAAAGGTCAGCCCGCACACCCTGCGGCACTCGTTTGCCACAGACCTGGTAAGTAATGGCGCCGACCTGCGTTCGGTCCAGGCAATGCTGGGGCATAGCAACATTTCTACAACGCAGATATACACCCACGTTACCGACCCGCAACTCCGCGCCGTACACGAACAGTTCCACGACAAAAATAATCGGCGCTAGCAGCGACTCAAGGGACGTCTTGGCACAGTGGGCTGCCGCTTGTAACCCCACTAACTTGCGTATCAAAGTAGTTGTCCATCACCACGAAGCGCTTGCAGATGGAATCAGTGCTCTGAAGAACGTAGTCGCTCAACTGGTTTTCGCTTGAGACGGTTAGCGGCACATGCACCTGGATGCGGCGCAATACATCCTGGGCTTTGCCGGTGGAGTCTATAATAGCCTGCGCGTCCTTAAGAGCCAGTTGGTTGTTTGCCGAGTCAAAAGCGGTAACCTGCAGCGAGACGTTCTTATATATAGAAGAAATGCGCATGTAGTATTGGTTAACGCTAAGCCCGGTGATGCTAAATGTACAGCTGGCGTTTGTGCAGGCAACGCCGATGCGGTTATTCGCGCCGCCGGCCGCATACCCTGTGCTACTGCTCCCCCCCGAACTCTGCGGTACTAGGAATGTAGTCATTGTATTGTTTTGCAGAGTAGAGTAGTTAACTACACCACTGGTCGGCACAATATCCAACCGCAGCACGCCGTAGCCGCATGTCCAGGAACTGGTCGGCGAAAAAACGCCCGAGGTGGTGGTGGGACAGCCGACAGTTGGTGTAGAGGTGTCGTCCTTGCTCTGCCAAGTAAGGTTTACCCGGCTGATATTTATACCGGATTCTGAACTTAAGGGTATAATGGTGCTGTGCTCGTCTCCAACGTCACCGTACAGCAGCGTCTGAGGTGTAGGGTTAACCATAACGCAGGTGTACGCGGCTTCGTCGCTGGTGGTCGTGTCCAGGTCGGGTCTGAGGCCGGCGTATATTCCTGATCCGGCGGCGCAGTCGTCTTTGGCAGGGATTGTATTGCCGGCTAGTGTCGCTTGGTTTATAAGATCGCGCGCGTCGTTAACACCCGATTCGGCGGCGTAAAAAGCCTGGGTGCTGAGCTGGCGGTCTAGCGCTTGGCGCTGGTTGCGACGCGAAACCTGTGCAAACCCGAGCACGATCAAACTAATAACAATCATTAAGATTAAAGTGACCATTATCGATACCAGGCCGGCCTCGCGCGCGGTGCGCATTTTTTGCTGAAAGTCGGTTTTGCTCATGGCTATGGCTCCTATTGTACTCTCTTTGTCACGACAGTGCTAAGCTCGGAAATGGTGCAAAACTGTGTGCCGGCCTTTTCGTTGATACAGCTCGTTTCCGGATTGTTTGGGTCTTGAAGCAGGTCGTCATCTCCATATATCACCCTTACTTCTATCCGGTACAAGGTAGGGTTTAGCTCGGTTACGTTCAGCTTGGAGATGCGCATGTTTGGGCTGAGCAACTCCCGCCCAGTAACGCTTTGCGTGGCGATAGATTCGTTTGATGACGAGGTGCAGCCCGAAAAATTATCTTGCACCAAGCCGTGATACGACTGGTGAAGCGAGGCGTTCGGCGCGCTGTCGACCACCTGCCACCCAGTTGCAAAGCGGAACCGCTGGTTGCCGACGCACAGAACCTTGGGTTCCGAGGGGGTGGCAGCTCCGGCACTTGTGGGAACGACTGCGCCCCCTCCGAACTGGATGTTCTGAGAAATTGTGTCGGTAATAGAACGGACAACACCTTGCGTAACCGCCTGGTTAACGCCCTTATAGTATAGCCGCGAAACCTGCAAAATGCCGGCCGTTACCACTACCAGTACAACCGCAAACACTGCCGTTGCCACCATTAGCTCTATAACGGTAAAGCCTTGGCTATCCTTCACAAAGCGGCGCGTCTTCATCTATTCGTACACCCGGTAGATTAAGCGCAAATTGTCGGTAATGCGGCCGGAGGCATCAACCCACTCGTTGGTCACGGTAAAGGTATTGCCGTCGGAGGCTCGCTGGACAGACACGTTGTAGATTGGCTGGGTTGTAGTTGGCACGCCGGAAGCGTTTAGCTTGCAATCAGCCGTTGCTTCGCCCGACACCGATTCTGCCAGCACGGGCTGGCCGGTGCTACTCGAAATACAAAACGGCATTGGCGTGCCGCTGCCAAAAATGACCTCGGGGTCGGACTTGGCAAGACCCTTTAGCTGCTCCACCTGCGACTCGGCCAGCTTGAGGGAGTTTCCCCGCTCCTCGGCGGCGCGCGTCGCCAGCAGGCTGCGGTTGGTCGTAACGTAAGCGCCTCCCAATACCAGGCTAACTACCGAAATAGAGATAAGCACCTCGACAATCGTGTCGCCCCGCTCCTTCTGTTGCTGCCAAAACCTTCTCATGCGCACTCCAGCCCATTCCTAATACTTAGCGTTACCGACAGCTGGCGAGCGCTGTCGCCAATTGTAATCAGACCCGATTGGTTGGTGCCGCCGCTCTTAAAGCAGATAAACACGCCGCCGGTAGGGTTTAAGGGGCTGCTGGCAAGGCTGGTGTTAATTCCCTCCGCCCCTTGCGGCCGGCTACGATCCAGCGCGCTGTTAACAGTGTTATCATCGACCGGCACTACCGCAACCTGCTGCGTCCCGGAGACAATTGTTCCGCCAGAATAGCTTGCCAGAGAGTTTACAAAGGCAACTTCGCCGATTACCCGTTTACCCGCGCCATTGTCGTACCACATGTCGACAGCTGTTAGCCCTCCGTGGAGTTGGCTTACAACGCTAACGTCGGGGGTGGAACCGCTAGTGGTAGACGGGGCAACAGCTCGGGGCTGGGCTTGCGCCAGGGTTGTAACCTCACTTCCACTGGTGGTCTTTTGCAGGCCGGCAATGGTAACAACCGCGAACTGCTCTGGGCTGGTGCCGGCTACTCCGAACTGCATGGCCTTGCCAACGAAAATACAACCCTCGTTAGCCCCTTGCTCGGCAGATCCGGCTACAAGTACCGGTCCGGTCGCGCCAGCCGTACACTGGAACGAATTGGTGCTAGGATAAAAACCGGTAGCGACATCGTTAATAACCTGCTGTATCTGAGTCTGCACTTGCCGTATGGCTTGGTTAAACTCTGTTTGCTGTTGCCGGCCGGCAATAAGTATGGCGGCGCTTGCAAACAACAAGCCGGTCACGGCCAGCACAATCAGCACCTCGATAATAGTAAACCCACGCGAACCACGCGGGCTTGGCAGAGAGGCGAAAAAACACCTCTTTACATCTTTAACAACTAGGGCTAGTGAGCCACCCATCATGAGCCTTAGTATACCATAAGCTCTTACGGCTGGCGTAATTTAAGCCAGCACAAGCCCGGCATACCAAGTAATGATATCGGCGCCGAATAACTGCACCACCACCATCGCCGCCAAAAGAAAGGGACCAAACGGAAGATGGCTTTTCCGGCTGGCTCGCCCCGCAACAAGCAACGGAGCCGAAGTAAGCATGCCAAACAGTGACGCCAGAAAAAGCAGCAAAACCGCCGGCAACGGCCCGCCAACCAATATACCAAGCACGATACCCAGCTTTACATCGCCCAGTCCGATCCAGCGACCCTTCGACACCAAAAACAATATATAAAATGTACCACTTATAATGGTAATGCCCAGCGCCGCACCCAACACTTCACGCAGCGATCCGTCGTACAACACCACTTGCAGCCCCAGTTGCAGCACCGCCAGGCCAATCAGCGGAAAAACAATCTTGTTCGGCAACAAAAACCACCTAATGTCGTAAACCGCCAAAATCAAAAACCCCACCAGAAACACCAGCCAAAAAGCAAATAGCATCAATCCCTCACCCTGCAAAGGCTGCGGCCACCAAATATAGGACGCAACAAAAAGCGCAGGTAAAGCCAGCTCGGTCAGAGGGCTATCGTTAATCGGCTTGCCGCAATAACGGCACTTACCACGCAGCACTAACCAGCTAACCACCGGCACAAGGTCGAGCACGCCCAGCTTGTGATGGCAATAATCGCATTCCGACCGGTCTTTAATCCAATCTTTCTTTTCGTGCAACCGCCACACCAGCGCGTTCACAAAGCTGCCCAACACCAACCCTGCAACTATGACTACGACGAAAACCATGTCACCTTATGGTATCACGACCTACGACGACGCATAGCCGTAGGCGCTAGCTATCAGAGCCTTAATCGAATTTGCTATGCTGGGAGTGTGGGACGTTTATCGTTGGCTCAAGGCAGCTGGATTTTGTTTGATTTTGCAAACTCGATCTTTTTTGTAAACATTATTTCGGTTTATTTTCCGCTTTACTTTACACGGGACTTAGGCGGCTCGGCATTTGCTTTGTCGTTGGCTTTTGGCGGTTCCCAGCTGCTAACCGGGTTAACCGCAATTTATTGGGGCGCAGTAGCCGACCGGCGCAAGCGTTACCGGCAGTTGTTCGTGGCGTTTTGTCTTTTAACTATTTTTTCTGCTGTGTTGCTTTCGTTTTCGCCGAAAGCAATAATTTTAATTATCTTTTTACTGGGATTTTACTTTTATGCGACCACCGGCGTGTTTTACGAATCGATGTTGCCCGGCATTACGGACAGTAAAACTCTGCCACGCGTAGTAGGCCTCGCCGGCGCCGCGGGGATGCTGGGCAATTTGGCGGCGCTTTTAATTGTGGCACCGTTTTTGAGCGGCTGGGGAGTGAAGTCGGCTTTTGTGGTGACCGCGATCGGCTTTTTGCTGTTTGCCCTGCCGTCGCTTTTTTGGGTTCGGCCGGATATGTCAGCGGCAAAGTTAAAACTTTTTGATACTTTGGCAAGGCCAATGCGCTGGCTGCCGCGTTTTTTGATTGCCCGCGTTTTGTACGGAGGGGCGCTAGTGACTTTGATTGTTAACATGCCGCTGATGGCGCGGCAAGTGTTTGGGCTGGACGACGGACAAGTAAGGATTTTTTACATTATTGTCAGCCTGTCAGCCGGCGCAGGCGCGGTTTTGGCTGGCTGGGCTGCCAGGCGCATCAAGCCTCTAAAGTTGATGATTGGCGGTCTAACTGTCTGGTCGGTGTTGGGTGTGGCCTCGGCATCGTTATTGCCGGGGGTTTTATATTTTACGCTACCGGTAATTGCTTTCTTTGCTGGCTCGGCGCTTAGTGCCGACCGTATATTTTATATCGAAGCTGTCTCTGGCTCGCGTTTAGGTGAATACTTGGGTCTGCATCGCCTAGCTTACTTGGGTGGTGGGGTGGTGGTGCCAATCGGTTTTGGCGCTACCCTGGGTCTGCTTGCCGCCAACCAAGTTATTGCCTACCGCTCGGCACTGCTTGGGATAGCGGTGTTATTGGTAGCAAGTGTTTTGTTGTTGCGGCCATTGCTTAAAGTTTCTTCATAACTTCCTCTAGTTGGCCGGTAGCTTCATGGTAGGGCGTGCTTTGACCGAACCGGATCGGTTTGCCAATTTCTACCGTGATTTTGCTGCGCCGTTTGGGCCAATGATGGTGCAGCGGCACTGTGCCGTATAAACCCTTGGTTTTGACTGGAACAACCGGCACTTGCATCTCCACTGCCATCATGCCGGTACCGGATTTGTAGGGTTGCTGCTGGCCGTTGGGTGACAGTCTGCCTTCTGGCGCAATGGCGATGTTCCAGCCTTTGTCGATCAGTCTGGCCATATAGTCCAAGCTGGGAATAAATGGTTCCTTGCGCGCAAAGTCAAAGGCAGCAAAACCAAGCCTGCCGGCGATCGAAATCGCGGCATGCTTTTTCATCACGTCTTCGGCGGCGGCAATGGCTAAGTTCTGCCTGATGTAAAAAGGCAGCGCCCGGTAAAGCACAACAGCGTCAAAGCTGTCGACATGATTGAAAATAAAGATTGCCGAGCCAGACAACTGGCTCAAATTATGCTTGCCTTTTACTGTGGCTTTAACCCAAATACGGACTGCTGGAGATAAAACAGCTTCACGTATCAACATGCCAAAAAACCGTGTCCAAGGCCAATAAGTCCATTTTGGCCGTTTAAAAGTTTCTTCCACCAGGGTACCGGACTTTGTGAGCTTGCGTAATTGGGCTACGGTTGTATTTTGGTGGATCAAGTGTTCGGCGATACTGACCGACAGTTGCTCCTCGATCAAAGATACCAGGGTCAGCCGGCGCAGCGAATCCAGGCCGAGTTCGGACAATTTGGTTGTTTCGGTTACTTTGGCAGCCGAGCTTTCGGTTACAATGCAGATTAAGTCGATAATTTTGTCTTTGGCGGGCTCTAGGTAGTCTTTGGTAGAGACCGTACCCTTGCCCTGGCGTTCGGCCAGCCACTCCTGAACTTTTTTGCGGTCTATCTTTAGCAAGCGGGTACGGGGGAAATCTTCGGCGTCCCAGCGCGTCCAGCCGGTTATTTGTTGATGCGATTCTAGTTTGGAGTTAATGTCGGCAATCGCCTTGTCTACAGCCTTGCTAGGGGCTTCGGTTATAGCTACGGCATGCACTGCTTCGCCCTCTGGCTGCTGAACTCCAACGATCGATAGCGCTTTAAAGAGCGGGTGCTTGTCGGCGATGCGTTCGACATCCTCGGGGAAAACTTTGAGGCCAGATGCCAGCACGATCACGAACTTCTCGCGTCCGCGGATAAACAGCCAACCGTGTTCATCAATCTTGCCGACATCTCCGGTTTTAAACCAGCCGTCCGGAGTGAACGCCTGTTTGGTCGCAGCCGGATTACGCCAATAACCGGCGAATACGTTGTCGCCCTTGGCTTGGATTTCGCCCCCTTCCCCGATACGGAGGTGTACACCCGGGATTGCCTTGCCTTGCGAAACCATATGCCGCTCTTTGAATGTGTTCATGGTTAGTACCGGTGCGGTTTCGGTAAGTCCGTAGCCTTGCAATACCTTTATGCCCAGGCGTTCCCAAAATTTTACTGCTTCTACATCTACGGGCGCCGACCCGGTGGCCACAAACTCCAGCCCGCCAAGCTGCTTGATAACCTGGCTAAAAATAATTCTCCTAAGCGGAAAAGGCAAACCGGCGGCGGCTTTTTGGGCAAAGCGTAAAAAACTAGCGCGGCCTTGCTCGCCAGCTTTGGTTTCTATGGCCTTTTTGAACACATATAACAGTTGCGGTACCGCAAGCATGGACGTTATGCGGTGGTCGCGCAAACCACGCGCAATAGACAGCGGCGCCAACCGGGCGACGTAATAAACCGATGCGCCCCCAGTTAACGGGGCCAGAAATCCGACAGTCAGCTCGTAGGTATGAGACAAAGGCAAAATAGAGAGAAACCGCCACCTGGGCAGGATTGTTAAAGCGCGCCTAATGGAATTGACGTTGGCCAAAAGGTTGCCTTGTGTCAGCACCACTCCTTTGGGCTCTCCCGTGGTGCCAGAGGTAAAAACCAATAGTGCTTGATCCTGGCTGCCGACCTGTGCGGCCGGAGCTTCATCGGCAAAGCCCATGGTAAGCTCCGGCAGGTCTTCCAGCAGGATAGTCCGGTGTTTGCTATCCAACCTGCTCAAGAAATTTTTACCGCGGAAAATCAGCTTGGGTTTGACCTTGCCGGCAATGTTCTCTACAGATTCTATGGAGCTTCGCACATCTACCGGCACAACAATCACACCCAATAATTGGCAGGCCAAGAACAGCTGACCCCATTCGGGAGTGTTGGGGGCGACTATAACAACATAGTCGCCTTTTGTTAGCTTTTTCCCTGCCAGCCAGTGCGCGGTCCGGTAGGCTGATGCACGCAGCTCGCCGTAGGTGAGTGTTTCTGTCCGAAAAACTCGTTTGATCCCCAAAGCTACTTTGTTTTTGTGGTTACCCGCTGCCACAACGAATTCTCTAAAATTCGTAGAGCTCACGGCAAATCCATCGCCACCGCAACGGCATACTGTCCGTGATGCGAGATAGAAACCGGAATAATTCGGCCGTCTACCTCTGCAAACGGCTTGCCGTTAGCCTGATATTTAATAGCAATCCGCGGCCAACCGCCCGGTTCGATCCCAACGGCCTTCAGCACCGCCTCTTTGGCACAGAAAATACCAGCCAAATGAACTGGCTCCCGATTTTCAAGCTCGTGCTCGGCGTAGACCCGCCGCAAAAAAGGATCCCCCCCTGTTTCTAACTGCTTCTTAAATTCTTCAAGCGCCAGAATATCAATGCCAACCATAAGCCCATTATAACAATTCCTTGGTTTCCTAGCGACAAACGCCGTGGGGTGCTCTCCAGGACAGAAAAAGTGTTAACCACACAGCGCGTCACAGAGCTACCCAACACCAACCCCAGCAGCACGAGAACTAGGGGTGCCATCTTTCAGTACTACCACGGTCCAGGCTTAACAAATAAACGGATCCCCTCCGGGATCCGTTTACCGTCAGTAGTTTGCTCTCTAGCTAGGATGAGCGACACTGTCGGGAGTTGTTCTCGAGCGTGTATAGAGCTACGTAACCCCTTGAAGAACCGGCAACGGCATCTGTACCACTGGTACCGCCGCAGGCTGCACCCAAGACAATTCTTGCCTGATCTTCGTTATCGTTGCCAGCTACTCCAGCACCGACATCTAAAATGGTAACTTCGTCACCGCCAAAGAAACCCATTGTAACTTCTACGTCGTTATCGCCTGTGGTTCCGGCGCCGATCGTGTACGTTGTACCGCTACCGGCTCCTTGAGTGTTCGGCAGTGAGCCTGAGTTATTGTTAACATATTCGCTCATTCCACCAAGCAGACCTGCTATATCGTTAGAACGCTGCGTGTTGCGGGCGTTACGTTGCAGAGCCGGGACGGCTAGGAATACCACCAGCAAAATTAGGCCGGCGATAGCCAATACGATTAGGACTTCGATAATGGTGAAGCCTTTTTCTTTTCGGTTTCTTATGTTCGATAGCATAGCGGAAATGCCCCCTTACTTAGATGTTTAATGCTTATGGTTAAATAATACAAACTAGTGCAGCAAAAAGCAATAGCTTTTTGAGTCACCCAGGTACCCCGCAGAGACTACAGCGTGAACGACCGACCGGCGAGGCTGTAAATGGGCAACAGCACGGCAGCCACAATTATAAAGGCCATGACTCCCAACAACACCATTAGCAGCGGCTCGATGATGGTGGATATTGTTTTGATCTGATCGTCCACCTCTTTTTCGTAGTATTCGGCAGTTTTGCTGAGCATTTGCTCCATCGAGCCGGACTGTTCACCAATACGAAGCATATTTGGCACCAGCTCCAGAAAGTAGGGGTCGTGGGTTAGCGAATCGGCCAGTGATTTACCCCCCCTTACTTTGTCTGTCGCCTTGCGGATCGAATCTTGGATGTACACATTATTGACCGAGTTCGAAGTGATTTCCAGCATTTGGATAAGCGGCACACCACTGGCAATAAGTGTGGTGCCGGTTCGCGAAAAACGCGCCATATACATCTTCATAAATAGCGGGCCAATTGGCCATAACTTCATCTTTAGCCGGT
Source organism: Saccharimonadales bacterium (SeqCode) (assembly GCA_050730855.1). GTDB lineage: Bacteria > Patescibacteriota > Saccharimonadia > Saccharimonadales > UBA4665 > DASRJJ01. The sequence continues at coordinate 303,321 of JBOHNU010000001.1, forward strand.
CAATAACTCGCTTGCCGGCGACGGTACGCGCCCAGCGCGTCGTAAAGAAAATGCCCAAAGCCAAAACAATAAGTACAACCCACCAAAAGTTGATAATAAAGTGCGAAACCGCCAACAGTATGACAGTTATAAGCGGCAGGCTGGCGCCGGGCAGCCCTTCGTACAGCGTCTCTACCTGCGGTAGCACTTGCACCACCATAAAGCCAACCACCAAAATCATTACTACAATCACGATGGCCGGATAGATCATCGCTCCGCGCACCTTGCTTATAAGGTCGGCGTCTTTTTCTTGCTGGATTGCCAGGCGCTCCAGGGCTTTGTCGAGCGTACCCGAGGCTTCGCCCGCGGCGATCAGACTTACATATACTTGGTTGAACGCCTTGGGGTGCCTAGCCATGGCGTCGGCCAGGGTCGAGCCGGCCTCGACATCCGAAACTACCTTGCTAATAACCACCTTTAGTGGTTTGCTAGTGGTTTGCTGGTTTACAGTGCGTAAACTTTGCACCAGCGGTAGGCCGGCGTTGATAAGCGTGGCCAGCTGCCGCGAAAAAAGCACTTTATCTTTTGTTCTTATGCGGTTGAACCGGCCACGTAAACCACCGGTGGCCTTCTCTGCCAAGCGGATGTCGATAGGCACCAGGCCTTCCCTGGTAATAAGCCGGCTGGCGGCCTGTTCACTCTCGGCCTGAACCTCCGCCTTTACTTCCTGGCCGGTTGAGGGGTCGCGCGCGGTGTATTTAAACGATAGCATGCTGCTAGCCTCTCATTAAGCGGTCAAGCTCGTCAATATCTACGGCCACGGAACGAGCGTCGTCGTAACTGATAGTGCCGTTGTGCACAAGGCTAACGAGCGTTTTATCCATGGACTGCATGCCGAATTCGGCACCGGTTTGGATAACGGCTTCCAGCTGGTGGGTTTTGCCTTCGCGGATGATGTTGCGCACCGCCGGAGTGGCAACTAAAATTTCGGCCGCTGCGATCCGCCCACCGCCGATTGTTGGCAGTAAACGCTGGGACACAACCGACATTAAAATGTTGGATAGCTGCGAGCGAATCTGCGGCTGTTGGTGCGGCGGAAAAACGTCGATCATACGGTCGATACTTTGCGAGGCGCTGTTAGTGTGCAGCGTTGCCAGCACCAAGTGGCCGGTTTCGGCAATGGTAATGGCCGAAGCAATTGTCTCGAGGTCGCGCATCTCACCAATCAGCACGACATCCGGGTCTTCACGAAGTGCCGAACGCAGCGCCGCCGAGAACGAGAATGTGTCGTAATGTACTTCGCGCTGCACAATTACCGACCGCTTGGAGCGGTGAGTGTACTCGATGGGGTCTTCGATAGTAATTATATGCTCGGCGCGCTCCATGTTGATTTTGTGAATCATAGCGGCCAGCGTTGTGGATTTGCCCGAGCCTGTAGGTCCGGTCACCAGCACCAGCCCGCGCGGATAGTCGGCAAACTTATTTACAATAGGCGGCAGGCCAAGCTGCTCGATGGTTAAAATCTCGTTAGGGATCAGACGCAAAGCCGCCGCCAGATTGCCGCGCTCGTGGAAAGCATTTACGCGGAACCGACCCAGGTCACCAAAGGCAAAGCTAAAGTCGAACTCTTTGTCTTTTAGCAAAATCTGCTTTTGGTCGTCGTCTAAAATAGCGAAAATTAGCGTCTCGATCGCTTCGTCGTTAAGAATGTCGGCACCGTTGACTGCTATGATTTTGCCGTCAACGCGCAGCATCGGCGGCAAGCCTACCTGCAGGTGCAAGTCGGACGCCTTTTTCTTGACGACTTCTTCCAGTAATACTTCGATTCTTGGCGTGCCTTGCATACTTGCTCCTCAGGCGTTATCCGCGCTGGCTACGCGGTTTATTTCGGTAAGGGTTGTCGATCCGGATAGTGCCTTTAGGTAACCGTCTTCGCGCATAGTGACCATCCCCTGCTTGATCGCCATTTTCTGGATGTCGTTGCTGGTGGCGCGCTTTAGGATAAGCTCCTGGATTTCCGAAGTTATGTTAAATACTTCGTAAATGCCGATGCGCCCCTTGTACCCCCCTGGCGATTCCGGGCTGTCTTTGCCCCTGGCTAAAGTATAAGCGCTTTGGCCGTGCAGTGGCAAGGTTTTAAAGCCGAGGTCGGTGGCGATCTCAGGCATTTCGGCCTCGGTTTTGGGCAGTAAACGGCCGACGGTTTTATCGATTGCCTCGGTTTCGACCTTGTCGGACTGGTAGGTTTCCTTGTCGGGACCAATGCGCCGCACCAGCCGCTGACCAATCACCGTACGCACGGTGCTGGCAATAAGAAACGGCTCGATCTCCATGTCGAGCAGACGCGGCAAAATGCCGGCGGCGCTGTTAGTGTGCAGCGTGCTGAATACCAAGTGCCCGGTCAGCGCCGCCTGCACCGCCAGCTCGGCGGTTTCTTTGTCGCGGATCTCGCCCACCATCACCACATCCGGGTCTTGACGCAAAATGGAACGTAGTCCGTTCGCGAACGTCAACCCCACATCGGCATTCACCTGGATTTGGTTAATGCCCTCCATTTTATATTCAACGGGGTCTTCGAGGGTTACAATATTTATGGCGTCGCTTTTAACTTCTTGTAGCAACGAGTACAACGAAGTCGACTTACCGGAGCCGGTCGGCCCAGAGGTAAGGATCATGCCGCTCGTGCCTTTTAGGCCTTCGCGGATAGTGCGCAGCGCGCGACCCATATAGCCCATATCCTCCAAGTGCAAACTAGTGCCGGTTTTGTCGAGCAAACGGATAACCACTTGCTCGCCCCACACCGTCGGGCTGATCGCGATACGAAGGTCAATATCCCGGCCGGCGGCGCGGATGCTAAATTCGCCGTCTTGCGGTATGCGATGTTCGTCGATTTTTAGGTTAGCCAAAATCTTGATACGCGATATAAGCGGCGGCTCGGTGCTTTTGGGCAGACGCAAAATCTCGCGCAAAATACCATCGATGCGACAGCGGATGCGCAGGCCGCCCTGCTGCGGCTCGACATGGACGTCGCTGGCGCTGTTTTTGGCGGCGAATTCCAAAATAGTAGACAACGCCTTGCTGATCGGCGAGTCCTGCACGATGGTCTTGATATTGCGGCCGCCAACGCCGGAAACTATCGGGGCGCTTGCGCCGTTCTCGCCGGCCAGTTGCTGATCGGCGAGACCCAGGTTGGCAATGCCGCCAAACGCCTCCTTTGAAAGGCTGCCCTGGTACTGTTTTAGAATGTGGCGAATACCGGATTCGCTTGCAGCGTACACCTTGAGCGGCCGACCTATTTTGTTCGACAAAAAGTCAACAGCCTGCACGTTATCGGCGTCGAGCATGGCCACAACCAACCGGTTTTGCATTTCGCCCAACGGTACCGCCATATAGCGCTCGGCCACTTCGGCCGGCAATAGGTCAATCACCTTGCCGTCAATGCGAGCGGTCGACAAATTGACGTAAGGCACCTTAGTAACTTGCGCAATAGTCCGCGTCAATGCCTCGTCTGACACCTGGCCGCTCGAAACCAACATACTTAAAAGGGGCGTCCCTTGGTCGGTTGCTTGCTTTTTGAGGTCGGCCAGTTGGTCGGCAGTCAAAACACCGTCGGAGACCAGCGTGTCTTCGACCTGCTTTTGGGCGGTTGTGGACAGCACGCTCACGGCTTACTGCCCCTGCGTATTGAACGGGCTAGGGTTAGTGCCGCCACCGATTGTAATAAGCTGGGTCGGGTTGATGGAGGTGCCGTTAAAGTACTTGGTGGGAGGCGGCGGGAACTCGGAAGTAATAGCCTCTACGACTTCGGCGGTTTGCTCGCGGTTCTGGGGCGAGCCAAAAATCTGCCCGGACACAATAAAGGCTATAACGGCGCTTACAAACACCATCACAACTATCAGCGCTACGTCCTTTTGTTTCATTGCACAACCTCGTCTTCGATGCTTAGCGTTTTCTCGGACTGGTAGTAGGTTTGCGCCTCAAAAGTTGCCGTCATACTTGTTTCGCCGCCGGCGAGCTCCAAGCTAAGGACTTGGAATGGCCGAATAGAGCGGAGCAAAAGGCTGGTAAGCCCTTGTATGCTTTGGTATGAGCCGCTCACCTGTAACTGGAACGGCATTGCAACAGCCTCCGGAGCACCGCTGGTCTGCAGGCCGCCTTTGGATGCCTCTTCGTCGGTTCCGCTAATGCCTAAAATCTTCAGATTTTGACTGGTAATGAGAGCCTCGAGGCTGGTGGTAAGCGCCGGGAAGTCATAGCGACTCGGCAGAGCATCCAGAATAAGTTTTGCGTTGTCGCCGTCCTGCGGCCCCTGGCCGTCGGTGTCGCCACCCAGGACGTTAGGGTCGTCGGCTACAAAATCACGGTACGAGTTTTTCAGGCTGTCGACGGCCTCTAGATCAGCCTCTATTTGTTTAAGCGCCTCTTTTTTGGCACCAATAACTTTGTTTTGGTAGGCAACCTGGCTAACAAGCGCCCGGCCGCCAACCAGGCCGAAAACCAGCACAAAGGCGGCGATACTTGTGGCGACCACCATCGAGCTGTTTGCCTTGCTTATTAAGCTGCGCTTTGTAAAAGATGTCGTCCGTGCCATGTTACTCCCCCTGCTCCCCTGTTTGTTGCTGGAATAACGCCGCGGGCTGCGCCACTTCGGAGCGCGTAGTCACAACGTTTGGAACGGTCAGTTTGACTTCTTCGAGCTCGCTGAATATTGCTGGGTCAAACGCGGCGGTTATGGTGTAGGTGGCCACCTCTTCGTCCCGGCCAAAGCTCGACAAAACTACGGAAGAAAAAGCCTGCTGTGCAGTGTTGTTTTTGGCGGTAGTAAACTGAGTAAACTTAAGTGTATCGGTAAACACGTTCACAACCTCCAGGCTGGAGGCCGACCCGCTAATGGAAATAGTGTTTTTGGCAAAGTCGACGTGCAGCCGGGCGATGGTTGCATCGGCAGGTGTAATTTGCGAAACATAACCGTACAGGCGGCCTGCCACCGCTTTGTCATTGTGCAGTCCGGGCAGCGACTTTAGCTGATTTTGTACGGTCAGGATTCTGTCGAGGTCGGGGGTGCTGCTAAGAGCCGCACCTTTCTGGTCGATATCGCGGCTAAGATCGTTAAGGCTTTTGCGCTGGACGCCAAATACAAAGCTGGAGAGCACGGCGATAATAACAACAGTGCCGATAATAACAACGGTAGAAGCGGTCATAAACAGCCGTTTTTGGCGGCGCGCCTTGAGGTACTGGACTTTTATGTCGGGCAGCAGGTTAAACTGAACCATAACTACGCCAACCTTTCTGCCAAGCCGGCGGCCACTCCAAAGTGGTTACTCACGGCGAGCAATTCGTTCTGCCGGTCGGGGGCGAACGTCACGTTACGCCATGCGTTGCCAATCTCCACCTCCAGCGCGAACTTGTTTGCCAAATACAGCGGAAACTCCGGCAACGCCGACGCGCCGCCGGTTACAACAATGCGCCCCAGGCGGTTTTCGGTGTAACGACTCTGGAAAAACTTGATGGACTTATCGATCTCGCCGGTTAAAACATCTACCGTGCCGATAATGGCGTCGTAAATGCGCCCCTCCAGTTTGTTGCGCGCCAGGCCAAACTTAAACACGAATTGCCTGGCCTGCTTGTCGTCGATGTTGAGATTTTGCGCGGCGGTGCGCACAATCGCCTCCGTACCAGTGGGGATTGACCGCGTGAGGCGCGGTACGCCGTTGGTAGTAACAACTATATCGGTGTTTTTGCTGCCGATGTCGAGCACCATTTGCGGCTGCATAGCATCGGGAGCAACGAGGGCGCGGGTAAGCGCCAGGTTGTCCGGCTCGAACGCAATAACCTCCAGACCCACCGACTCCAGCATATCCAGCCTCTGCTCGATAAAACTATTTTCGACGCTGGAAATGAGTACCTCAACCTTGGTTTTGTCTTTTGGCGAGTCGCCCAATACTGCCCAGTCCATTTTGGAACGCTCAAGCGGTGTGGGAATTAGCGAGTCCGCCTGGTAACGGATGGCCTTGGAAAGCTCGGACGCGGGCAGGCGGTCGAAGTCCACAACCGCAGTAAACACGCGCTGCGAGGGTATGCCAACCGCCACGTTCCGCGTGTTGACCCCCGATTGAGCCACTAGGTTGTGGATTATCTGGCTTAGCCGCTGCTGGTCGGTTTTGGAATCGCTCAAAACCAGCTTGCTGTCCACCGGCACGTAGGCGTAGCGGTCAAGGTTTTTGACCGGGCCGCTGCCGCGCAGCTCAACTAATCGGACAGCGGTTGTACCGATGTCCAGGCCGAAAAATGCAGATACCCCAGTTAGTAAACCCATATTGCTTAAAGTATAGCATAAGCAGCGTGAGTTCAGGCAACCCGGATGTGTTCCAAGACGGCACTTGCGGGTCACGAAATGTGCTTGAATAGCACATTTCGCGCTTCCGAGGTGCCGTCTTGGAACACATCCGGGTTGCCTGACGATTACAAAATTGGCGGCAGGCTGATGATGGCGTCGTAGTCAGGTGTTGGGCCGGACTCGGGCGGCTGCCTAAGCCAAAGTGCCGGGCTGTAGTTAAATACTTCTGCGGCCTGGTTGGCCGCGCTTGTTTCGCCGGCGCTGCTTTGCCCTAAAGAGCCGTGTGTACGCATCAGGTGGATACTGTCGGCTGCCACGGAGCCGTTTACCGTCAGTTTATTATTGCAGGTACTAAACAGCGAGCCGTCCAGCGGCAGCGCCCCAAAGCTGGTTGCGCAGGTGTAAAACCTGCCGCCCGCGCCGGCATCATTTTTTTGCGCCACATACAGCCCGTCGAGCTGCGTCACCGTGCTGCTAACGTAAATATTCCCCTTCACTACTAGCCGGAACGTTGGCATCTGGCCGATCGGCCACGAGGCTGCGGGCGAGCCAACTAAAATGTTGTCGTTTACAAACACGTCGCCTTCTATAAAAACCGAAATCTGTTCGTTAACGTCGACCAAGCCGCCGTGCAAAGTAGTGTTGCCGCTAGCGGCGTAGGCGCCGGTTGTCATAAGGTTAAAGCTGGGCGGGAACGGCTGGGTGGAGCCGGGCTTGGCGGCGTAGTAATCCGGCAGGCACGGCAGGCGGTCGAAATTGCCTCCGTAATTGCCGGCATTTGGATTGGCGGCGGTATTGGTAAAGCTCAAGCCCGTCGGCCCTCCCGAGGGGTCTCCCAGGGTGGTTGCAAAATCCTGTAGTAGCTTCATGGCAAAGCCAGCGTATTGCGTCCCGGCGCCTGCAAAGTTGCCGGCGCTGCGCTTGCTCCAGCCAACCGCGGCGGCATTTAGGTTGGGCACGCAGGCTCCGAAGGTGTCGGCAAGGCCGCTCCCCGCCATAACGTCGCCGCCGAACGCCCGGACGTAAGGCTTGTTGGCGACAGGCAAGCAAACCTCGTACCCCCGCGAGGCAACTGCCGGCGACGCCGGACTAACGAAAAGCGAGCGGCAGACGGTTTGGTTTGTAGCGGTAACGGTGACTGTTTCGGCCGCAACGCTGTTTAGCCCAGGGGTAAAAGATTTGGGGCAGCTGGTAAGCGGTGGCAAGTAACCCGGCGGGCTGCTGCCGCTGGTGGGTGTGGGCGGGGTTGGGAAATAGCCGTTGTGGATGTTGGCGTATATAGTGCAACTTACGCTGGGGCTGGGGTCGGAGCCGGTGTTAGTAGCCTGATACACAAACCGCACGGTGTCGCCTACCTCGGCGGCCGTTGCCGAACTGTCACCATTTACCTCCAGGCCGATGCCTGGCTCGAGATTATAATTAAGCGCTTTGGGCTTGTCCAGGCCGCTTTCGAGGTTGCCCACCGGGTTCATACACTCGCGCCGAATCATATACTTAATATTTCCGCCCGTATCGCGAAAAATAATAAAATTGGTAAAGTAACTGGGGTCATTGCACCGCGAGTTACTCGGCGTATCGGTAAACGGCGCTACATCGTTTTCGTCGTCCTGGTAGTAGGTGTTGACGATGCCGCACGGCGTATGCAGAGAAACAAACCAGTCGATGCGCCCATTCGAGCCAGTCGAACGACTGCCGTTTTCCGACGTCGAGGCATAGCTGTTAACCCTATCCTTCCAATCTTGCAGCTCGGCCGCGCTAACGCTTTTGGGCGGCCCGGCCGGACGGCCGATCATATTTAAAATTATAAACTGCGCGCCGGTGACCCGTTGAGCGTTGCTGGAATTGAGGTCGCCCTGGACGAGTTGTATAAGCTCCCCGGCGGTGTTTACCCAGCCCGGCACGCCGCCCAGCCGCACGTCGTCGCCTACCGGGTCGTAATTGTTATTAAAGTAACCGCAGTTTCTGCGCCGGTCGAAGGCTAAAATCGGCCGACCTGGGTTGGTGCACTGCGGGTCGGCTGCCTGCGCCCGTTCAATAAACAAAGTCGCTGCTGCCCCAACCGGCGTTAACAGCATTGTCAACGACGCAAATATAAGTATGAGGCGCTTCATTGCTGCCCCGCCTCTTTTAGTTGCTCGATACGCGCTTTGAGGCTGTTTATACGCGCTTCGGCATTCTCGGAAGTGGGATTGCTCGTAATGTAGCCCACATAAGTCTCGAACTGCTGGATTGCCAGCTCGGTTTCGCCCAAACGTTCATACAGCTCACCTACCAACAGCCCGTCGCTGGCGGCGTCCGACGGGTCGAGCTGGTGCTTTTGCTCGTAGTAGCCAATCGCCTCCGAGAGCTTGCCGGCATTGGCGGCCGCGGCCGCCAGGCTGCCTAATACTCGCAACTTTTCTTCGGTGCTTTGAGCTTTTTCTAAGCTTTGCCTCAGGGCATCCAGCGCTTGGTCGTAATTGCCTGCGTCTGTTTGCTCTTCGGCAAAGCTCAGCGCGTTGTCTACTACGTCATCTTGCTCACCGTCGTCTCGTGCTACATATAATAGCGACAGTCCGGCCACCAAAAACACTGCGATAACCGCACACGCCGCCAACAGTCGGTTTCTAGTAAACCACTTAGCCAAAATCATACCCTCATTAAACCACAAGCGGCATTGGCGGGCTACAAGATTGGCGGCAGGCTGATGATGGCGTCATAGTCCGGCGTGGCGCCTTGGTTTTGGCGTACCGGCTGCGCAATCCAAACGGCGGGACCGTAGTTAAAGGTTTCGGCGACGTTGCCGCTGGTGCTCGGCTCACTGGTGTTGCTTTGTGCCAAGGTTCCGATGGTTCGCAGCAAAAGAATGCGGTTGGCAGTAAACAGCCCGTTAACGGTCAGCTTAGTGTCGCATGTGCTGTACAGCGTGTTAAAGGGCAGCTGCGCAAAGCCATTGGCACAAGTATGGATTTCTCCGCCGCTGCCACCACTGTTGGCTTGGGCGACGTACACGCCGTCCAGCTGCGTTACATCATTGTCTATATAAATATTACCGCGTACAACCAGCTCGAACAGCGGTATCGAATCGACGCTCCAACTGCCAGCGTAGGCAATGTTGCTGCTTATAAATACGTTGCCATCTACATACACGGTAATGCGGTTGTTCGGGTTAACGATGCTTCCGCCGCCGAGCGTAATGTTACCGCTCCCTCCGTACTCTCCGCTTACCATGGCGGCCACCGTGGCGGGTATGGCCTGGGTTGTATCAGGCCGGTTGGCGTAATAGTCCGGGATGCACGGCAGGCTGCCGAAGCTGCCGCCAAAATCACCATTGGCGGCGTTACCGCTCGTGTTAGCAAAGCTTAACCCATTGGGGGATGGCGCGCCGCCCGGGTCGTAAAGGGCTGTGGCAAAATCGGTAATGCGGGCGAGCGCGTAGGCGGCAAACTGCACCCCCGCACCGGCGCTGCTGCCGGCAGATCGCTTATTCCAGCTAACGATAGCGCCGTTATTATTTTGTGAGCACACGCCAGACGAATTAGTTAACCCGTTCCCAGCCGAGATATCCCCTCCCCACACCCTTGCGTAGGGCTTAGCGGCAACCAGCACACAAGCCTGTGCCGTCCTGGTGCCGCCACTTTGTGTAACCGGAGAGACTGTGAACGACCGGCAGATGGTGGTGTTAGCGCTTGCCGCCGGCACACTGGCTTCAATAGCGGTAGTTGTATTGCTGTTAGCCGGGAACGTACGCGCGGGCGGGCAGTTGGCGCCGCTGGGCGTAAACACGTTGGTTGGAGCGGACTCGTTATAGCCGGCGTGCGTCTGCTGACGGTAGGTACAAGTTATGCTCTGGCTTTCTGTAGAGCCGCCGTTATTCACGGCATAAGTAAATGTAATTGTATCTCCCGGCTCGGCCACATTTCCGGTAATCGGGGAGCCGCCGCTGGTAATGGCCGCGTTGATAGAGGGGGTTAGATCGTAACTATACGGTACTGTCGCGCAAGCAGGCGTACCTCTGCCGTCCCGTACGCCGCTGCTGTTGACCGGATCCCACCCGACTCGTTCACAAAATTGCGTACCTGGGGGTGCTCCGAGAGGAATCGTAATGGTATGATTAAAAACATTTTTCTCCTCGCCTGAGGCGTACACTCCGGAACTTGCCGCGCCTCCTACAGTCTCTTGCGGGGCTGGCGAGGTTCTCTCGGCAACCCACCAAATGTTGGTGGGCGAAGTGCTGGTTGGCCCATTATTACGGACATAATGGTTAAAGGTTATGTTACTGCCTGGCACGGCGTTAGTACTCGAGACAGTGGTTCGGCCAGTTATACTATAGTTCGCCAACGGCTCCAGCTTGACAACCGTGCCTTGCCCTACGGGGTTGGCGCACTCGCGTCGGATCGCGTACGCAATGCCGCCGCTCGGGTTATGAAAAACTATAGCCAAACCGCTACGGTTGGAGTCGTAGAACGCGTCGTCATTCGGGCTAGGGCTGTTATCCGTACCCTGAAAGTACGAGTTGATGTTATAGCTATACGCCCCCGTACTCCAGCTGATCAAACCGGCCGAAGCATACTGGTTGACCAAGTTACGCCACTCGGTCATTTGCGCGGAGGTCGGCGGCCGGTTGCGCTGGCCGTCCGGCGTGCCAAGCATAGTGTGTACGATGAACGCGGCGCCAGTTCTGGCGCGCGTATCACCGTAGGTTCCGCTGCCGAACCCGTAACTTCCGTTTGGTACTCCGTTGTCTAAACGGCCTTGAATAAAGTTAAAAAATTCGGTTGTATTGTTTAAGTCCCGCGGTATGGCGTTGCACCAGGTGCTGCCGTTGTTGTAATTGTACGGGCCGTATTCTCCGCTGCTGGAGCACGATACGTTTAACACCTCCCAGCCGCTGGTGTCATAACTGTTTGTAAAAAAGCCCCTATTCGCAGCCCGCCCGAAAATGCCGCCACTGGGGTAGGCGTAGGCCACGGCGCCGTAGCCGGCCGCAAATGCCACAAACCCGCAAACAGCTAAGACTAGCTTCTTTTTCATTGTCCGCCACCCTCAAGCATTTCAATCATTTGGTTTAGCACATTGTTGTCGGCTTCGCGTGTAGGATTGTCTTGCGGATTGAGCTCAATTGCCTTTCGATAGAATTCTATGGCTTTCTGATTGTTCCCAAGCTGCTGCCAGGTTGCGCCCAAATTGCGAGCCAAGTCATAACTTTCGTGGATAGCCCATGCGTTAGTATAAGCCTCTGATGCCTCGGTATAATCTTGCTTTTCGTAGGCGATGCGCCCTTGTTCGATATACAGTTGCCAGCGCTCATCCGATGGAAGAGATTGATTCTTTAGCTGATCTTTAACGTACTGATCAGCCTCGGTAACTTTGCCCTGCCCGAGCAAACTTTGCGCCTCGGCCACCGAATCCGGCGGAGGAGGAGTCGGGTCAAATGTTGCCTGGCCGGTGTGCTTGTTTTGCAGGTAGCGCAAAAACACGCCAGCTCCACCGGCCAGCACCACCGTTACCGCCAACGCCACAATAAACGGCCACCGCGCCCGGCGCTTCTGCTTGCCACTCCCAACGTGAACCGTACTATTTGCCATGGTGCTTACCCTTTCTAAAATAATAGCACATATGGGCGTTCCCGTTTGGAGAATACATCCACCCCTGTTATAATAAAATCATGAGCCTATCAATAGGTATAGTTGGACTGCCGAATGTTGGGAAGTCGACATTGTTTAACGCGCTGACTGGCAACAATATTTTGGCGGCGAACTATCCGTTTGCCACCATCGAGCCGAACACCGGTATGGTGCCGGTGCCGGACGACCGTCTGCAAAAGCTGGCCGAACTGTACCGCACGCAAAAAATCATTCCTGCCACGGTAACGTTTGTGGACATCGCCGGGCTAGTGGCCGGCGCCTCCCAGGGCGAGGGCTTGGGCAACCAATTTTTGAGCCATATTCGCACCTGTAGCGCCATCGTGCAGGTGGTTCGCGCCTTCAAAGACACTAACGTGATACATGTGGACGACGAAGTTAACCCCCAAAAGGACATCGGCGTTATCAACACCGAGCTAGTGCTTGCCGACCTCCAAACCGTGGCGCGCCGCCTGCCCCGACTCGACAAAGAAGCCCGTGCCAATCCAAAACTAAAGCCAGGGCTCGAAACGCTCCAACGCGCCCAACAATTGCTAAACGACAATAAGCCGCTTAGCAGCGTGGACGACTTAAATCTCGAACACCTGAACGACCTGCAACTCCTTACCGCCAAGCCGGTTATTTACCTGTTTAACGTCGACGAATCCGGCCTGGCCGACGACTCGCACAAAGCCGAGTTGCGCGAACTCGTCGCTCCCGCCAAAGCGTTGTTTATTTGCGCCAAACTAGAGAGCGAGCTGCAAGGCCTCGACCAAGCCGACGCCCAGGAACTGCTGGAAAGCTACGGGCAAAAAGAGTCCGGACTGGTGCAGCTGATCCACGCCGCGTACGACATTTTAGGTCTGCAAAGCTACCTTACCGCCGGCGAAAAAGAAGTTCGCGCCTGGACGATCAAAAAAGACAGCACCGCTCCGCAGGCCGCCGGCGTCATCCACGGCGATTTTGAACGCGGCTTTATCGCCGCCGAAATTGTGAACTACAATGACCTCATAGCAGCTGGCAGTGAACAAGCCGCCAAGCAATCTGGTAAAATCCGCACCGAGGGCAAAACCTACCGCATGCAAGAAAATGATGTTGTTGAGTTCAGATTCAACGTGTAGTTTTTAATAGAAGTTCGGGTACCCGCCGCGGTTGAGTAGTAGTGAGCCTTTGGCGTAGGGGTTGGCCGGCATAAAAGTTTGCCAGGCGCCAATGCCCTGTAAAACAAGGCCGCCTACTTGTGAGGCGGCTTTTTGCTGGCTTTGGCTGCGTGCGGCATGCAGCTGCTGCAGCATAAAATGCTGTCGGATTTCCATCACTCGCGCTTGTGTTTCGTTCAGCAGTTGCCGCAGACGTTTTTGGTTCCAGCTTTTGAACACCAGCGTGCGGTTGGGTGTAATAATATGCACGGTGCTGTCCAGCAGCCGCGCGTGATAATCGATCTCGGATATCATGTCGAAGCGGATGTCTTCGAGTGTTAAAAACATCGGCTTGCGGTCGATTAACAGCAGCCGATGGTCGGTGAGGCACAACATGGCAAAGCCGCCTTCATAGCGCCCGTTCACCGCTTGAATAATTGTTTCTCCGTGGATCAGAATATTGCAGAGCTCCCTGATCTCTGCCCGCCCCCAAAATCTGTAGTTACAGCCAGCTCGCGTCAGTTGCCCCTCGACGTGGCGTAGGCTCACCATACTCCCCTCCTTTTGCCAACTTAGTGGTCGGCTACTTCTAGCGTACTGCGGATGGCGACGGTCGTCGGCAATGTTCATCACACCACCCGCAGGACTTATATCACATGGGATTTGCCAATCGCTGTTGTAAGGTGTATGCTATAGGCGTGTTGATGACCGATAGCGAACAAGCCGCGCTCGTCAACTTGTTCCACACCGGAACCAGGTTGCGATACGCGAAAGGTGAATATATCATCCGCCCAGGAGGCGCCCCTCCGGGCGTTTTTTTTATATCTGAGGGGCTGGTTAAGGCTTTCGACATCACCAAATATGGCGAGGAAAACCTGCTTATCATCCGCAAACCCGGCGAGCTGTTGTGTCTCACCTGGGCGATTACCGGCGAGGAGCGCGACATTATTTACGCCGCGCTGGCGCCGACTAACCTGCTGATGGTGAGCCGCAAAGACTTTTTGGCCGCCGTCCATGCCCGCCCAGACCTTGCCCTACCACTAGTAGACATGCTTACCAACATGTACCGCGACCATTCCCGGCGGATTTTGACGCTCGAGTACCGCAGCGTGCGCGAACGCCTGGTGGCCTTTCTATTAAACGCCGCCGACCGCTTCGGCAAGCCGACGCCCGAGGGCGGCATTGCCCTCACCGCGCCGCTACGCCACCAGGACATTGCCAGCTCCATCAGCGCCACCCGCGAAACCACAGGGCGCGAGCTGTCCGCGCTGGAGCGCCACGGCACGCTCGAAAGCAAACAGTCGTACATCACCTTAAAGGATATCTCAAAATTACGCAATTACCTGGAGTGAGGTCAGCTCGTCTGGAGCTGTTACTACTTCCAATGCGAAACAACTTCTCCAATCGTCTTAATTACCAAATCGTGGCTTGGTACATCCTGCGTGTCGTAATAATGATCGGTCGCTATATAATCTTCCACTACACTCAAGCAAAAAATATCATCAGCCAAAATGTGCATACGATCAACGGCGGCAATGCTGGCCAGCGGCGTGGCCACGATAATTTTGCGCGTGTTGATGGGCTTTAAAAAGTCGATAGCGATCTCTATCGAGAAACCGCTTGCCAACCCGTCCGACACCAAAATAACATTGTGGTCTTTCAGCAAATCATTGCGGATTAGCCCCTCCTTGCCGCTCAAGCGGTGCATGGACTGCATTTTGGTGAGCTTTTCCTGCTCTATCAAGCCGTGGTATTCGCCTACGAAATCCTCGATTTGCCCTGGCGAGTAGGCGGTGTTATAGGTGATCGCGCCTTGCTCGGTAATGCCGGCCAGCGGCGCGATCTCGCGCGGCAGCTCGATGGATTCGCTGATCAGCATGGTGAGCACGCACTTCAATTGCATGGCAATCTGCGCGCCGACCATCACCCCGCCGTCGCTCAACGCCACCACCGCGCAGGGTTCGCCCTGGTACTTCTTAACAATTTCTGCTGCGAGTTTCTGCCCGGCCTCCGCCCGACTTTTGAAATACATGACTCGAGTGTAACACCTGTGCGGCGATAAGCTCAAACTTTTTGCAGTTTATAAAAGCGCTCCAGATTGCCTTTGGCGCCGGAAACTTCCGAATCCGCTTTGTCGATAACCACAAACCGCGGGCGCGCCCAGCCCTCGAAATCTTTAAAAATATCGCGGCGCATGCGGTCGTTCTTAATAACGCCTTTGTGTTTGAGGTTGCTGGCGGCCGCTTCAAACTGCGGCTTCACCATAGCGACAATCTGCGTGGACGACGCGCACAGCGTAGCAACGTGCGGCAAAATATCGCGCAGCGACACAAACGACACGTCGATAACCACGATGTCTGGCGTTGCCGCCAACGCTTCAATGTCGCGGATGTCGGTTTGCTCGCGCAGTTCAATCTTTTCATGGCCGCTCAAGCTGGGGTGCAGCTGATCCTTGCCCGCCTCAACGGCGATAACTTTCCGCGCCCCGTGCTGCAGCGCGTAGTCGGTAAACCCGCCGGTGGAGCTGCCCACGTCCAGAACCGTTTTGCCGCGAAAGTCGATGCCCAGTTTGCTGGCGACAGATGCCAGCTTGAGCGCCGCGCGGCTAACGTAATGCTCACTGGCTTTAAGCTCAATTTTATCTGTTTCGGAAACTGCAAAGCCGGGTTTTTCTTGCGCTTTGCCGTTTACGAACACTTTACCAAGGCGGATCCAGCTCTCCGCCTGTCTGCGGGTAGCAACCAGCTCGCGCGCCGCCACCGCTTGGTCGAGCCGCTGCTTCACGCTAGCCTTTCACGCGCTCGCGGTAGGCACCGGTGGCGGTGTCCACCGAAATTACATCGCCGGTTTTTACAAACGCCGGCACGCGGATGGTAACGCCGGTTTCGAGCGTTGCGTCTTTAGTTACTGCGCCGCTGGTATCACCCTTTACCACATCTTCGGCGTAAGTAACTTTGAGCGGCACGTTTTTAGGCAGCTCTACGTTAATAGGGAGGCCGTCGAAAAACTGGAGTTGCAGGCGGTCGCCTTCTTTGATGTAGCCCGCGCCGTCGCCCACGAAGTCGGCCGGCACTTCGAACTGCTCGAAGGTATCTTCGTTCATAAAATAAAACGTTGCCGAGTCGTTGTATAGGTATTGCACGTTTTGGTTGCCGACGTCGGCGCTCTCTAAGGATTCGCTGCCTTTAAAAGTCTTCTCCAGCACCTTGCCATCGAGCAAACTTTTAATACGCACGTTCACTATTGAGCCGCCGCGGCCCATCACCTTCTGGTTGTAATCTACCACGCGGTACGGCACGCCGTCTTGCTGAAAAATCGTGCCTTTTTTGAGCTCTGTAATACTAAGTGCCATCTAATCTTCTCCGATACTGACTGCTAGCCCATCCGGCGCAAGCTGTTGCGCAGGCCTTCAAACCAGCTGCGGAACATCGCCAGATGCTCCAGGTTCATAACCCGGTTAGCTTTGGCATCGCCCTCAAGCAAATTGATTATGCGCTTTACACGGTCTTCGATGGTGAGCGGATTTTTCTGGGACTGCAAATCGTCCTCCAGCCCCTGCACTTCCATTTTTAGCCGTGCGGCAGCCGGGTCGCCCGGCTTGTCCAGCAAATCGTTAATTTTACGCTGCGTGGCTATAACTTGTTGGCGTAGTTGTTCCATATCCCTCCTTTTAAACTTAGCTGTGCGATACAAACGGCAGCAGCGCGATGTGGCGGGCGCGCTTAATGGCCACGCTTAAACGGCGCTGTTGACTCTCGGTAAGACCGGTCTTCTTACGGGTTTCGATCTGCCCGTACATGTTTACATAACGCTGTAGGGTCTTAAAATCTTTGTAGTCAAAAAATGCTACGTCTGTTTTGTGCTTAAAAATCTTTGCCATGGTTCCTCTTAGTTACTCTTAAAATGGAATGTCGTCTAGGTTGATGGGTTCGTCGCCGAAGTTGTCGGCTGCTTGCGAATCTTTTTTGCCGGACGGTTTGGCGCTTGGCGCCGGCGAGCTATCGCTGCCACCGAAGTTACCGCCACCCTGGCCGCCAGCACCGCCGCCCACAAAGTTAAAGTCTTCCACCACCACTTCTACTTTGCTGCGCTTTTGGCCGCTTTCTTTGTCGTCCCAGCTGCGTTGGTCGAGCCGGCCGCTAACCAGTAACGGACGCCCCTTCTGCACGTACTGCGCGATAATTTCGCCGGTTTTACCCCAAGCCACGCAGTCGATGTAACTGACAGCTTCTTGGGTGTTGCCGTCCTGGCCTTTCCAGGTGCGGTTAACCGCCAGGCTAAAGTTGGCGACGCTCTGCCCGCTGGGAGTGGTGCGCACTTCCGGGTCGCGGGTCAGGTTGCCCATCAGTATTACTTTGTTAAATCCTTTTGCCATATCCCCCTCGCTTTCCCTCTTACTCTTCTTCTGATTTTTCTTCGCTAGATTCGCCGACCTCACCGCGTTCGGCTGCTTTTTTGGCTTTTTCGGCCTTCAGCGCTTCGGCTTTGGCGATGGCTTTTAGGTCGGGGCGGGTAATCAAGAAACGAATTACTTCGTCGGTGATGTTCAGGGTGCTTTCCAGTTTGCGCACACCCTCGCCCGGCATGTCTACGGTGTAAAAAACGTACACAGCGTATTCGTGCTTGTTAATTTGGTAGGCCAGCTTGCGCTTGCCCCAGTTGTCTTCAGAAACAACTTTACCGCCGTTATCGGTGACGATTTTCTTCACCTTAGTTTCGGCTTTGTCCAGATCAATTTCTAGATCTGGGTGATACAGAACCGCTATTTCGTATTGATTCATTTACTTCCTCCTTTGGAATCCGCGTGTTAAAGGCGGATGCGTACAACTCTTATCGCACGCAGGTTAGTTAATAACAGAGGTAATTATACTACAGAAATACCTACGCGGCAATCAGTATATCTGAGCGTACGGTGGCAACAGTGCCGAGTTGATGCAGCATGCGCTGCACTCGCGGCTCGCCAAAACCCCTAGACACCATCAATTCGCCCACCTCATAGCTTGAGACCATGCCTGCAGCCGCGCGCTCCAGAATGAGCGCATTATGCGCATCGAGCTTGGGATACGGTCGCTGATACATGGCATAAAACATCGCACCAGCTTTGGGATGCAAATACGGCAACGAGCCGTCGTTTACGTTATGTGCAGCCAGCGTTTCGTCAAGCCTTGTGTCATAAAAATTAACCGAACCGTCCCGAGTCTCACACTTTACCGGCCCAAGTGGCCGCATGATCTGGATCTCTGGACCTTCACCGCTCGCGTGCGGCCAACCGGTAATCTCGTCGGCAACTAGGCTCAGTCGCGCGCCGTCGGCGCTTGTTAGTCGCACAGATTTAACCGGAATTAGTTTGCGCCGCTCTGGGGCAAGCGTCCAAAACGCTTCAAGAAACGCGTCGTCGCCAACGAGGAGATCAAGATCATCAGGTTTTCGAAGTGATGGTACGCCTTGCTTCTGGGAAAAGTGATGCGCAGCGCCGCTCGAAAAGACCGACACTAAGCCGCGCGTCGCCACGCCAGCAACGTACTCAGCATGCGGCCCGTTTTCGGGTAACCAATCTGATGTAAATGGTTCGCAACGGATCATAGCAAGCTTAAGATTATACCATAAAAAGCTCACCTAAACAATAGAACTATCGGAGACGGCTTGTGGCTTGAGGTAAATCCTGCAGATGGCCGATAAACACATCGACCGCGTAGTCCTTAAAGTCCGCTTTGTTGCGTAGGCCACTCTCGAGACTGGCGATAAAGTGCATCTTGGCTTGCTTTGCGGCAGCGGCGTCACTTGGGGAATCGCCTACATATACGCATTCGTGTCGCTGCAGCTTGTGACCATCTAGTAACAGATCGAACGCTCGAGGATCGGGCTTATGAAATTGCATAATGTCCCGATAATAAAACGCTTTGATTCGCTTAGCCAGATGATGGTCCGGCGCAAGTATGTGTTTCAGCTCGGCGTGCGTACGCGACGTCAAAATAAACAGCTCCTTGCCTGCTGCGAGCAGATCGTCTAGTACCTGCAGGCGTTCAACAGGAATACTGTCCATCCTATTTTCTGCCACCCAAAATGGTATATTCTCTTGCACTAATTGTTTAAACTTATCGGCATCGACACCAGGTGAGCGAACCTTGATGGCCTCGAACAAGGGCTGCCCCCAGGTCTTCTGGTGCATCTCGCGTGTCTGTGTTTTTGCGCCCATCAATGCTAGTATTTCATTTTCTAATGCAAAGCAGGCATCTTCGGTCAGGCATAGTGTGTCGTCAAAATCGATAATCACCGCTTTTATCATGAGCCCACTATACCATTTTGGGTCAGCATGGTCGAAAGATTACAAAATTTATGGTAAAATAAACATTTACCATCAAGGAGTATAGTGTTGAAAGTAACTGAGAAAATGTTGCCATTTCCTGACGAAGTAGTCATGCCCGCTTTTCGGGTCAACGGCAACTGGCCTCAGATTAACGGCCCCGAACAAGTAACTATGGCTGCTCGAGCCGCAAAACTTGTGGAGCAAGAAAAATTGACTTGGGACGATTTCTTCACAATGGGTGGACTAAGTGTAAGTCAAATAACTCATACTGCCCGAATGCTGGACGGCTACCACGACAGATACAACATCGGCGCACACATTAAACCCAGAGTAATTGAGGAAAAAATCATTCCAAAGAACCGGCTAACTGATTTAGCCGCGGGTTGGCGACTCGGCGTCAAACAGGGAGAAAAGGCCTTTATGCACTCCACTATCCACTTTGATCGCGGCCAGCGCAGCGAAGACTACACTACACTGTCTACACGAAGAACGCGCGCGCTTTCAATGATGTGGCAAATAGCGGCCAATGTGCTACATCATCCCGATATGGAGGCGGCTTCCGGCGTATATCGCGACAAATTATCCCAAATCTACCAAGATCCGTTTGCTTCTAGACGCGACAGGGATGCACTTACGATACCCACAAACCGGGAAGTCCGAGAAGTGATTGAAGGCGCGATTTTGGACACGCGGCAAAGCATTGGCGATACCACCGGATATAAACCCCGCCAAATAGCTATTGAGTCTTGGGCAGATCAAGTATTTTACTATTGATGTAACAGTGATCGATAAGTTGCTTTAACATAAGTCCACCTGCTACGATACTTTGGTGAAGGGTACATCACCGATTGTCATCTCTGGTTCGATTGCCATTGACCGCATCATGAACTTTGGTGGGCGCTACCGCGAGCATATTGCGCCGGAAAAATTGGACTCGCTCTCTATCTCGATTTTTTTGAACGAACTTAAGGACGCATATGGCGGTGTTGGCGCTAATATTGCCTACTCTTTGGCTTTGCTGGGCGACGAGCCTATTTTGCTTGGAAGCGTTGGCAAAGAAGCCGTGGTGTACATGGAAAAGCTGGCGCACGGCGGCGTAAACATCAAGCACGTTTATAAAAGCGAACTCCCCACCGCCTCGTTTAACGTTATTACCGACGCCGACCAAAATCAAGTGGGCGGCTTTTATCCTGGTGCCATGTTCGACAGCCACTCTCTTACTTTTGAAACCTGGAAAAACGACCAGCCAATTGTGGTCGTTGCACCACACGACCCCAAAGCCATGAAACGCCAAGTCGAAGAAGCCAAAGAATGGGCGCTACGCCTGATGTACGATATCGGCCAGCAAGTATCAAACCTACCCGGCGACGAAA
The DNA here is from genome assembly GCA_050730855.1 of Saccharimonadales bacterium (SeqCode). Taxonomy (GTDB): domain Bacteria; phylum Patescibacteriota; class Saccharimonadia; order Saccharimonadales; family UBA4665; genus DASRJJ01. Next base: position 324,059 of record JBOHNU010000001.1, read on the forward strand.
TGGCCGAGGGCGTTAAAGCCGCCGAGGTCCTTATTTTGAACGACTACGAACTAGCCGTACTCAGCAAAAAAACTGGTATGAGCCTTGCCGACATCAAAAAAACCGTACCTATTGTGGTGACCACACTTGGTAAAAAAGGTTCGATTATTGAAGGCGCGAAAGTACCAAAAGCCATCGAGGTCGGCGTGGCCAAAGCCAAACAAGTCGCCGACCCAACAGGCGCTGGCGATGCCTTCCGTGCCGGCTTTTTGTACGGTTACGCTCGCGACTGGCCGCTCAAGGTTTGTGCCCAGCTTGGCGCAGTAACCGGCACCTACGCCATCGAAACCATGGGCACCCAGGCACACGGTTTTACACTGGACGAAGTTGCCAAACGATACGCGCAAACATTTAAGGAAACACTACCAAAGGAGTAACATGGCAGACTACAAAGTTGCGGACATCAAACTAGCCGAGTGGGGACGCAAGGAGATAACCCTAGCCGAAAAGGAAATGCCAGGGCTTATGAGCATTCGCGCCGAGTATGCAGCCAAAAAACCGCTGAAGGGTGCGCGTATTGCCGGCAGCCTGCATATGACTATCCAAACCGCGGTTTTGATTGAGACGTTGCAAGATTTAGGCGCGGAAGTCCGCTGGGCATCGTGCAACATCTTTAGCACGCAAGATCACGCTGCTGCGGCTGTGGCAAAAGCCGGCACCGCGGTGTTTGCCTGGAAGGGTGAATCCGAAGAAGAATACTGGTGGTGCACCGAACAAACGCTGAAGTTCAAAGGTGACAAAGGCCCAAACTTGTTGCTCGACGACGGCGGCGACCTCACTAAATGGGTGCACGACAAACATCCAGAAATGCTGGGCGAAATTAAGGGTGTCAGCGAAGAAACCACCACTGGCGTCCACCACCTCTACCAAATGCTCGAAAAAGGCACACTCCGTTTGCCCGCCATTAACGTCAACGACAGCGTCACCAAAAGCAAATTCGACAATAAATACGGCTGCCGCGAAAGCTTGGCCGACGGCATTAAGCGCGCTACAGACGTGATGCTCGCCGGCAAAGTTGCCGTTGTTGCTGGCTACGGCGACGTGGGCAAAGGTTGCGCTCAATCACTCCAATCCTATGGCTGCCGCGTGATCGTCACCGAAATTGACCCAATTTGCGCCCTGCAAGCCATGATGGAAGGTTTTGAAGTTACCACCATGGAAGAGGCCGTCAAAGAAGGCGACATTTACGTCACTACCACGGGCTGCCGCGACATTATAACTCTCGACCATATGAAAAAGATGAAAGACACGGCCATTGTGTGCAACATCGGCCATTTCGACGTCGAAATCCAGGTGGAGCCACTCAACAACATGAAAGGCATCAAAAAGACCGAGGTCAAACCTCAAGTCGACCTGTACACCTTCCCCGACGGCCACCGCATCATCTTGCTGGCCGAGGGCCGCTTGGTGAACCTCGGCTGTGCCACCGGCCACCCATCGTTTGTGATGAGCAACTCGTTCAGTAACCAAGTACTCGCCCAGCTAGAGCTGTGGACCAAAGAATACGAAGTTGGCGTATACCGCTTGCCTAAAGAACTCGATGAAAAAGTTGCCCTGCTTCACCTTGAAGCCCTTGGCGGCAAACTCACCAAACTGTCTAAAGACCAGGCAGACTACCTCGGCATGCCAAAAAACGGCCCGTTCAAGCCTGAGCACTATCGTTACTAAACAGCGGCTTCAACTTTGGATTCATTACGGGCTGACGTAAAAGCTGCGATAGTACCCACATCGCTGGCTGTTAACTCGTAAAAATGGTTAGTCAGATGAAGATCGGATCCATCTGGAGGAAAAGGCTCATTTGACGTTCTATCACTTGATATAAGCCCCTCTGTGAACTCTCTGTTACTAATTGGCGACATTCGACAACTCGTCAATAAATCGGTCGATGTGCTTTTTGGTGACACCTGGTACGCAGACTATATGGCTCCAGCCACTCGCCGTCGAAAGCTGCCATTTGTTAATTAGGTCGACCGGAGGAGTAGCCAACATAACCGTCAATGTGTGAAGGTTGCGCCACGCGTCCCAACCAATTGCAAGCAAACGTTCTAAGGCATAATCTGCTGTTGTGATTCCCTGCTGCGCGCGTTTACGAAAACCCTCGACACCAAACTTTTGGATGGCGTACCATAGCAAAAGCGGCGTGTGACCATTCCGCGACCCAGAGATGGTTGTGTCGTGCGTGTTGATGTATTGCACTAGATTGCCGATGCGATCTTTAAGACTTTTACGCACCACCACAACGCCACAAGGCATAGGCGATCCGATAAATTTATGGCCGCTAACCACCACACTATCGGCGCCATCCTCAAAATCAAAGGGATGATGTGGTTCGGTTAAGGCCGCTACCACGCCTGAAAGTGCTGCATCGCTATGCACATAGTGGTTGATAATGGCTTGCGCAGCCAGTACCTTTTTGATTTTTTTAACATCATCCCGCGCCTCGTGCATAGTGGTGCCAATATTAGCGAACACAATTGCCGGCCGATCACGATGCGCACCGATTACTTGCGCCAAATCATCATAATCTATTTCGCCATTTGCCTGCGCACGGATTGTTATTGAGGGCATCCGTAACAAGTGGATATTCTTTTGTACACTGTAATGCGTTGAAACCGAAAAATAAACCATCCCCTCCGGATACAGTTCCCGAGCCAAAAATAATGCGTACAGATTCCCTTCGGTGCTTCCGTTAGTTACATACCCCCACCGATCATCTTTAGGCGCCCTAAAAAGATCTGCAAAAAAAGCGATTACTTCTTGTTCTATAGGTTTGGTATGTAGCCGAAAAGTCGGATCGCGGTAGGGATCGCCGATATTGTTTAGCATGTGGCCGAATAAGCGGTACACGGGCTCATAATCAAAATCAACCGAGCCCGGAAAGCCAATGTGGTTTTTAGCAGACATTTTAAAGTTCTCTGCTAGGGTCTGTAAACGACTGTTTGCTAATAACACCCTTTGCTTTTGTTTGTTGTTCATGCCCCTCCTTATGACAAACGATACCCTCGCCCACCACAAGGAATAAAACCGCCCTAGAAGCGTTGATAAGTCATTATTGTAACATGCTTATGTTTTACTTTGGAGGCGATCTCGAGACGGATTGTCTACTCTGTTTCTGGAACAGGTTCGGCCTTGACGTTCTGCGGAAAGACTTCTTCTAGGCTGCTAACTAGTACTTCGCGCGGGCGGGCGCCGTCGGCTGGTCCGACAATACCCTGTTCTTCCATTTCTTCGATCAGACGCGCGGCGCGTCCATAGCCAATGCGCAGGCGCCGCTGGAGCAGCGAAGTCGATGCCTTGCGGCCTTCAATCACGCAGCGCACGGCGTCCTGGAACATATCGTCATCGGAACCACCGCCGCCAGCCATATCGGCCACTACGCCGCCCTTGCCGTTTAGCTGCACCGGTTGGCTGATAATTTCGTCGTCGTATTGCGGCGGACGTTGAGCGCGGATAAAGTCGGTGATCTTAGCCGTTTCCGGCTCGTCGATAAACGCGCCCTGCACGCGCTTGGGTTTGGGCATGTCGGCGGTCAGCAGCAACATATCGCCCTGCCCAAGCAATTTTTCGGATCCAATTTGATCGATAATCGTACGGCTGTCTACCTGGCTGGCGGTGGTAAAGGCAATACGCGCCGGCACATTGGCCTTAATAAGTCCGGTAATAACATCCACGCTCGGGCGCTGCGTCGCCAAAATAAGGTGAATGCCTACGGCGCGGGCTTTTTGGGCAATGCGTACAACCAGCGCCTCGACGTCGCGGGCGGCCATCATCATAAGGTCGGCCAGCTCGTCGATGACGATCACAATATAGGGCATACCTTCGCCCTGCTTTACGGTGTTGTACTCCACAATGTTGCGCTTGCCGGCCTCGGCCAAGGCTTTGTAGCGGCGCTCCATTTCGGCCACCGCCCATTTAAGCGCGCTGATGCACTTTTCTGGCTCGGTAATCACCGGGCTAAGCAGGTGCGGGATGTCGTCGTATGGCTTTAATTCTACTTGCTTGGGGTCAACCAAAATGAGCTTTAGGTCGGCCGGGCTGTTGCGGTACAAAAGGCTGGTTAAGATGGTGTTGATCATCACCGACTTACCAGAACCGGTCTGACCGGCGACCAGCAAGTGCGGCATGCGCGCCAGGTCGGCGGCTACGGCTTTACCGGCAATATCTTTCCCAATAGCAAAACCAAGCGGCCCCTTGATGTCCGCCCACTCCGAAGACTGAAAAATTGAGGCGAGACGAACCGTGGCCGACCTGACATTCGGCACCTCTATACCAACGGCCTTTTTGCCGGGGATGGGCGCTTCCATGCGAATAGAGTGAGCGGCCAGGTCGAGCGCCAGATTATTCTCTAGCGCGGTAATTTTAGTCAGCTTAACTCCATTTGGCGGCTTCATGGTGTACTGCGTTACGCGCGGCCCGACGTTAGCGCCTTCCATCTCAACATCTATGTTAAAGTTGGCGAATGACTCTTTTATGGTTTGGGCGTTGGCGTTGACGTCGCCCGCGTCTGCTTTGTCCTGTTTTTGGTCGAGCAGCTCCAGACCTGGGAACTTCCAGTCGGGGTCGCTGGCGGTGGTGAGCGCCTGGTGATCTTGCTCAGGAGCCAGCTGTTCGGCTTTGTTTTTCAGCCCCAAGCCGAAGCGCTTGGCGTGATGCTCCACCGGCACGCCCTCGTTCAACTTAAAGCCGCTGGTTTCGGCCTGGGTTTTAAACTTGGAAAGCTCGGGTTCTTCCCCTTCCTTTGCTCGGAACAATCCACCCAATCCCAAAATAACTTTGGGCGAAATGCCAAAGGCAAAAAACACAGTCAGAACGGTGAAAGTAAAGAACATGAGACTTGCCGGAAAAGTATCGAGCGCCTGCAGCACAACACCACCAACAATTTCGCCGACCTTACCGCCGTAGCCATCAACCCATGCGCCGTTTTCTTGAGTAGCAAACGCGGTAAACAGCCAGCACGATACAAAAATCAAAAGAGCGAACATGCTTAGCAGCTTGCCGAGCGGAATACGGTGACCTTCGGTCGTGAACTTATGTACGCCCCAATACACCAACGCCATCGGCAGCAAATACGCCGCCCAGCCAAGCGCAAAATACGCGCCGCTAAACATGCCCTTCGGCAGCGGCCCGCCGGTTCCAAAGGCGCCAAACAACAAAAACAGCGCCAGCACGCACAGCAAAATGCCACTGGCCAGCGGCCAAAACGGCGACTGCTCAACTTCTTCGATATTTTTTTTCTTGCGTGTTTGTTTCTTCTTGGCCATAGTGTTTGTATTATAGCAGCTCAGGGACGAGCTAAAGCTAACACCTTACATTGTAGCAAAAAACACAACCTTAATCAACTCGGGGGTCGGTGCCCAGAAGGCGTTCGCGCATTTGCTGGAAGCGTTTTTGCTGCTCTTCGGCCACTTGGGCAGGTGTGGTGCCTGGCGCTTGCTGTTTTTCGCCTTCGTTACGTCCGGCGTGGACTGTGCGGGTTTCGCCCTTGCCGCCGATGACATTAACTACAGGGATAACAATCGGGCTGCGCTGGGTTTGCTCGAACAGGTAGTGCGTGATGTGGTCTTTCAGCTCTACCTTAAAGCGGTCGAGGTCGACGCGCTTAAAGCGCTGGCCAACGGCGCGCTTCAGCTCGGCGCGCAGGCCGGTCATAAGGTCTTCGTTGTCGCGCATATAAATGAATCCACGACTGATGATGTCCGGGCTGGTTAGCAGTGCGCCGTTCTTTTTGTCTACGGTAAGAACAACGGACACCAGGCCTTCCTCGGCCAACAGCACGCGGTCTTTAACCACAATATTGTTTACAATCGCGCCGGTTTGGTCAACCAAAATAGTACCGTGCGGCACATCGCCGACAATCTTCATGCTGTCGGGCGTCAGGCCGACAACCACGCCGTTATCGACATTTAGGCAGTGCTCGCGCGGTACGCCTTGGCGAATAGCCTCCTCGACGTGGTATTTCTTGGCGCGGTACGCCCCATAAATGGGCATGAAGAACTTTGGCTTGGTCATGGCAATCATCTCGCCGTACTCATCCAAGCTGGCGTGGCCGCTAACGTGCAGCGGGCCGCAGCCGTCCACATCACGCGTGGCGTGACGATACACGTGCACTCCCTTTTTCATTAGGTCGTCCACCATGGCGCCGATCAGCTTGTCGTTGCCACTTTCGGGAATCGGCGTGCTGGACAAAATAACCGTGTCCTGATCTTTTAATTTGATGTGCTTGTGGTCTCCAGTGGCCATGCGCTGCAGCGCGCTGCTCGGTTCGCCCTGCGAACCGGTGCAGACCACCACAACTTCGTCTTCGCGCATACTGGCGACATTGGCGATTGGCACGAACGTGCCTTTGGGAATGCGGATCATGCCGTGTTTTACGGCCACCTCCAGCGTGCTCATCATGCTGCGGCCGTCCATGGCGATTTTGCGACCGTGCTGGGTAGCGGCGTTTACGAGCATTTGGATTCGGTTGATGTTGCTAGAGAACACGGCAACAAACACGCGGCCGGGCGCTTTGGCGAACAGGTCGATAAACGTCGGCTCGATGGTGCTTTCGCTCGGGGTGCGCCCCGGGCGCTCGCTGGTGGTACTGTCGCTCATAAGCAGCAGCACACCTTCGTTGCCAAGCTGCGTAAGGCGGTCGGTGTCGGAACGTTCGTGGTCGAGCGGATCGGGGTCGAGCCGGAAATCGCCGGTGTTAATAATCCGGCCAACCGGTGTGTCCAAAACCACGCAGGTGCTGCCCGGGATGGAATGCGTGATGCGCACTAGCTCCACAAAAAACTCGCCGATTTTAAGTTTTTCGTGCGTTTCCTCATTCATGGTCACGGTTTGCAGCTGGAAGCCTTGCGGCATAGGGATGCCAAAGTTTTCAAAAATCTTCTCGACCATGCCAATGGTAAAACGGCTGCCGTAAACTGGCGCCGGGAACTTAGGCACAATGTGCGGCAGGCCGCCGATGTGGTCGAGGTGGCCGTGGGTTATGATATACGCCTTTAGCTTGTGACGGATGCTCTCTAGGTAAGTCGTGTCGGCAATGCCGTAGTTAATGCCGGGCAAGTCGACGCCTAGGTCGTTGCCGCAATCGATGATGACGGCGTCGTCCATGTACTCGACTAAAATCATATTTTTGGAGCCGCCGCCGTCTAGGCCGCCGAGGCCGATTACTTTAAGTAGCGGCTGATCGTCTATAACATTGGCGCGGCGGGGGCGCTCGTCGGCCGATGGGTTAGCCGCGGCGTATTGGTTGGCGATCTTCTGCGCGTCGGTTTGCGCCCGCTTTTGGGCGCGCACCGCGGCGCCGCGCGACATGCTGGCGCCTTTAACGCTCAGCGAGTCGCCGTTCGGCTTGCCGCCGGGTCTGGGTTTTCTGAATTTGTTGTTGTTTCTTTCTGGGTTCATGTTGTTATTCCCTTCTTTATGCTAAATAAAATCTTTTATGTTTGCGAAATCGTTATTAGCTATATTGCGCAGCGCACCGTTGTAAAGCGCGGCTGCCGGGTGATACAGAGGCAAAATCGTCCGCCCCTGCCACTTCTGCGGCTGGCCGTGATCCTGGCCAATCACTAGCTTAGGCAAAAAGCAGTTGGCGCTGTGGCGGCCAAGCGTGACGATGAGCTTTGGCTCAATCACCTCAATTTGCTTGAGCAAATACGGCCAAAAAGCGTCTTTCTCGGCGGTACGCGGGTCGCGGTTGTTTGGCGGACGGTACTTTAAAATGCTTGTGATGTACGCGTCTTCCCGTTTGAGGCCGATGCCTTCCAGTAACTCAGTTAAAAACGCGCCGCTGACGCCCACGAATGGCCGGCCGGTTTCGTCCTCTTTTTTGCCCGGGGCTTCGCCGATAAAAATCACTTTGGCGCCTGCATTGCCCTCGCCGAATACAAGGTGCTTGGCTGTCTTGGCCAAATCCGGGCAGACATTGTTTTTAGCTATATCTGCCGCAATTTGGTCCAGACGGTCTTGCTTAGTCATTGCTCCTGCTGCGCAAGCGAACCGCGCCGTAAAACTCGCGCAGGGCGATGAAGGCAAATACGCCGATCATCAGATAGCTTAGCAAATTGCCGCTGTCGATGGCTTGGTTGAAAAACAGGTAGGCAAAGCCGATGGCCAACACCCCTACCAGCGCCCGCACCGCCCGGCGCTTGAAAAAGCCCGTGGCGGTTTGGTTAGTTTTTGTCCCCGTTGCTCTTGCCATTTTTAAGTTCCCTTTCGGCGGCTTTCATGCTCAGTTGCAGGCGGCCGCGGTCGTCAATTGCCACCAGTTTGACGGTCACTTTGTCGCCCTCTTTTACTACGTCGCTTGGTTTGTTCACGCGCTCTTCGCTCATCTCAGATACGTGCACCAGGCCGTCTTTGCCCTTGGTAATTTGCACAAACGCGCCAAAGTCCATCACGCTCACCACCGGCCGGTCGCGGTAGATTCTGCCCACCTCCGGCTCTTCCACGATGTCGGCAATCCACTGTTTGGCCTTGGCGATACTGTCGCCGTCTGGGCTGGCAATCATTACCGTGCCGTCGTCTTTAATGTCGATTTCGGCACCGGTTTCGGCGGTAATTCTTTGGATAACTTCGCCGCCCTTGCCGATAACTTCGCGGATTTTGTCCGGGTTAATCATAATGCTTTCCACGCGCGGCGCATACGGGCTTAGCTCTTTCTTGGGCTCGGCAATGGTTGTTAGCATGTGTTGCAAAATGTGGTCGCGTCCAACTTTGCCTTGCATCAGCGCTTTTTTAAGCAGCTCGACGGGGAGGCCGTGAACCTTCATATCCATTTGCAGCGCGGTTATGCCCTTGGCGGTGCCAGCCGTTTTAAAGTCCATGTCGCCGGCAAAATCTTCGGCGTCGGCGATGTCGCTTAATATAATCGCTTTGTCTCCCTCGATCATTAGCCCCATGGCAATGCCGCTAACCGGTGCCTTGAGCGGCACGCCGGCATCCATTAAGGCCAGGCAGCTACTGCATGTGGCAGCCATGCTGGTGCTGCCGTTTTGGCTCATAATTTCGGTTACCGAGCGAATGGTGTACGGAAACTCCGCTTCGGTTGGCAGCACAGCGGTAAGGGCGCGTTCGGCCAGATAGCCGTGGCCGATTTCGCGGCGGCCGGGACTGCCCAGGCGCTTTACTTCGCCCACGGTGTAGCCAGGCGCGTTGTAATGGTGCATGTAGCGGCGCTCGCCGTTGCGTTCCATTGTGTCAACAAGTTGTACGTAGCTGAGCGGCGCCAAGGTGACGATATTCATGCCCTGCGTCATGCCGCGGGTAAACAGGCTGCTGCCGTGCGCGCGCGGCAATAGGCCGACTTCGCTGCTAAGCAGACGGACGTCTTCCGGCTGGCGGCCGTCGGGGCGGACACCATCCTCGATAATGCCCTTGCGGACGTCTTTGTGGATAGCCATGGTTATAGCGTCGTCGTAATCGCGTTTTAATTCGGCGTAGGTTTCTTCGCCCAGTTCTTGCGCGAAGTGCTCGTGCGCTGCATCGCGGAGCGAACGGACGAGGTCATTGCGCTCGGGGTACGGCGCGCGCAAGCCGGCGCCCAGCTTGTCTGCCAGCCAGGTAGCGACTTTTTCGGTGATGGCTTCGTCGGGCAATGTCAGCTGGTATTCTTGCTTGGCCACTCCGACCTTCTCGGCCAGCTCGTTTTGCAGCGCGATGGCCGGCTGCATGGCCTTAAACGCCCATTCCATAGCCTGTAATACGGTTTCTTCGCTCACTTCGCTAGCCCCGGCTTCGACCATCATAATGCCGTCTTTGGTGCCGGCAACCACCAGGTCAAGCTCGTTTTGGGTCATTTCCTCTAGCGGTAAAAAGGCTTGGGGGTTGCCGTCTTTTAAGCCCACGCGCAAGCCGGCAACCGGGCCTTCAAACGGCGCGCCGGTTAGCATAAAGGCGGTGCTGATGGCGATCATGGCAATCGCGTCCGGCCGGAAACTCGGGTCCATACTGAGCACACTGGCTACGCCCTGCACTTCGTTGTGGTAGCCCTTTGGCCACAGTGGGCGAATGGGGCGGTCGATGAGACGGCCGATCAAAATAGCTTCGTCGCTGGGGCGGCCTTCGCGCTTAATAAAGCGGCTGCCGCTGATTTTGCCGGCGGCGTAAAACTTTTCTTCGTAATAGATGCTAAGCGGGAAATAGTCGAACCCGCGCGCCGGTCCTTCGCTGACCATCGCCGTTCCCAGCACTACTGTATCGCCGTAGCGCACAATAACGCTGGCGCTGGTGCGGAAGCCCACGCGATTAACCTCGAGCGACAGCGGCTTACCGCAAAAATCAGTCTCTACTTTAATAATGTCTTTACCGAAGGGGTTAATTGTCTGTCCCATCCTATCCTTTCGTTGCTGGAGATCTACGTCGGGCACAGTGCAAATATACGGCGGTCTTGTGCTTAAAAAGCGCGATATATCTGGTCTTTGCCCGCGAGAAGTTGTCTAGCAGTTAATGTGCACAAGCCTAGGGTCTCAAAAAATTTAGACCTTGGTCCATGCACTAGCGGCGGATACCTAGCTTTTTGATGAGCTCCAGGTACTTGGCGCTGTCCTTAGCAGCAATGTACTGCAGATGGCGCTTGCGCTTGCCAACCATTTGCAGCAAACCGCGGCGGGTAGCAAAATCTTTTTTGTTGACCTTGAGGTGCTCGGTCAACTCCTTGATTCGCTCGGTCAAAATACCAACTTGTACGGTGCTAGAACCGGTGTCGTTTTTGGATGTTTGCAGGCTCGACACCACGGCCTGTTTCTTCTCTACTGAAATCATAACTACCACAATGATAGCACATCACATCTGTTAAGACAAGAATACTTTGGCGGCGATTTTTTCTTCGGTGATTCCATCTGCCGAAACTGCGTCATCGAGCAAAAACTTGCCCACCCCTGTGCGGCGGAGAGCGGGCATGTAGGCGCCCGTGCCGAGCTGCTTGCCGATGTCCTCCACCAGCGAACGGATGTAAGTGCCACTGGAAACTTTGGCCGTAAACCTTACGTATGGATAGGTGTAATCCAGGAAATCCAGGGAGTAAACCCTGGCCGGGCGTGGCTTCATCTCCGGTGCCTGGCCTTTACGCGCTAGATCGTAGGCACGTCGGCCGTTTATTTTAATGGCCGAAAAAATCGGTGGGGTTTGCATAATGTCACCCACAAAACGCTGGAACGCCGCTTTTACCTCAGCCTCGGGCGGCTGGTTGCTGGAAACAGCGGTTTTCTCTCCCTCTTCATCGCCAGTGGTGCTGATTTGGCCGAGGCGCATGGTTACCTCATAGGTTTTGTCCAGCTTGGTAAATTGCGGAACTTTTTTGGTGTAGGTGCCGAGCATTAGCACCAAAAGCCCGGTGGCCAGCGGATCAAGCGTGCCGGTGTGGCCAACCGGAAAGCGCTTTTTATTTGAGGTATTAAGTGGCGAGACGGACACAATACGCCGCACTTTATTTACCACATCAAAACTTGTCCAGCCGGCTGGCTTGTCTACGAGCAGAATGCCGTTCATGAGATAGATTGTATCACTGTGCGGGCGGCGGTAACATCGGCGGCGGAACTGGCGGCGGCGCAGAGGCGTCTACCGGTGAGCCGATTGACGGCAGCGACAAGCCCGCTGGCGCACCGTCGGCGGCAGGCTGCGCCGATTGGTCATCGCGCAGCGGCAGATGAAGCGGCATGGCGTTTAGTGCGGTTATGGGTTCGAGCGGTGGAGCGCCCGATGTCTGGTGAGCCGACTGCACGGCGTCCCGGGCACTATCGAGGTGGGTCGGTTCGGGTGCGGCTGGCGGCACAGCTGGAGACGGCGATGCCGGAGCGGCAAGCCCCGCATCAAACGGAAGAGCAGATGCCTGGCTCGGCGGCGGTGACGGCGCGCCCGAGGGTCGCTCAAAATCTGCCTGGCCAGGTTGCGGCAGCGACAGGCCGTCGGCGGCGGTCATCGGGCTGACCAAAGTATTGCCCGGGCTGGCTTGTGCCGAACCCAACGGCTGTAAAATCTTGCGGCCGGAGGTCTCGCTTGGCGCGGGCATCGGAGCCGCTTGGCTGGCTCGCAGCTCCTCCAGCCGGCGCAACGTCCCTTCGTGGTCTATATCTATCTGTGGAGTGACCGGTTCGGGAGGCTGTGTTACATCAATGTCTGGGGCTTTATCGAGGTCGATGTGCTCGATCTCTAGTGTGCCCTCGGAAGGTTTGGCCTGTTCCGGACGCGCAGTTGGGCTGGCCTCAGCTAGCGGGCCGGCCTGACGGGGCTTATTTTCCGGAGTCGGCTCGGCCTCTGCCGGGGCAACGACGAGCGCCGGTTCCGCCTTGGGCTCTTCTTTAGGCTCTTCCAGCTTGGTTGCTACCAGCTGCGGATTGGCACCGGCGGCCATTAGCTCGGCGCTAATCGTCATGGTTTGCGCCGATGTTTTACTGTTGCTAAACCGCTGCGTTTCGGCCACAATGCCGGTTAAAAGCGCCGTGGCCATCTGGCCGTCCATTACTTTCTGCTTGGTAGCGTCCAGCAGCTGCACGACTAGCTCGCACAAACTGCTCGCCGCTGGCTGCAGCCAGTTGATGGTTCCTGGCTCGCCGCCCGGCTTGATATTTATCGCGGCCACCGTGGCGTCGTGCAAAATCCGTCCGTGCGCCGTAATGGCCTGGTCGATGTCGGTCTGGACATGCACCCCCAACGCCACTACAATATCGACGTTAAAGTCGCCCTGGCTGAACTCCAAATCCTTATCTGTAATGGACGTTTTGTACGGCGTTATAAAAATCTTGACTACTTTGTCCTCTACTTTGTAGCGCAGCTTGTCGGCCTTAGATTTGTCGAGCGAAACAATAAAGTCGCGTAAGCTGTCGGTAGTTTTTTCGATGGTTTTTTCCGGCTGCAAAAACTCCAGCGTGTTAGGCACCACACCGCTAAAGACCGCGGCCGCGTGCTTCCCCATCTTATTTAGAGCTAGCGTCAGCCCAATGCAGGCCGCCAGCTGGTCGACGGAGGGGTTAGTACTAACCGTTACCAGAATATTGTTGGACTGGGTAAGTTTGTCTGCAATCTGTTGTTTTTGCTGTGCGTCCATGTTTGTTTTATTTTAGAATCTGTGTACTGTAAGCGTAGCACACAAGCATAAGCCTGCCAACCATTTGTTGCAAAAACCGCCTACCTCTGGTATAGTGGACGGATAACAGTTATTAACGTAAGGTACATCTAAAACCTATGCCGATTATCAAATCCGCCAAAAAGCGTGTTCGCGTAGCTGCCAAGGCTGCCGTTCGCAACCGTCAAACCAAGCGTGTCCTAAAAGACGCCGTTAAAACCTTTGTCCGCGCCCTCACAGGTGGCAAAAAAGTTTCCGAAACGCACGCCCGAGCCCAAAGCGAGCTAGACAAAGCCGCCAAAAAAGGCGTAATGCACAAAAACAAAGCCGCCCGCAAGAAAGCGCAGCTTGCCCGCGCCGCCAAAGCCGCTGCCAGCGCTAAACCGGCTGCCAAGAAAACCGCCGCCAAAAAGCCCGAGACTAAAAAAGCCGCACCCCAAAAATAGTAGCTACCGCCGTAAATGGCGAGGGAAATACAGCATGTGCGCTACCCCCGAAACGGCGCAGCGTTCCTGTTGGACTACTTCCATAAAAATCGGCGGCTCTTCGAGTAAGCTGGGCTGTACCGGGCGCACAACTCCTTCGTGAACAAATAGCCCAACCGAAGGGTCGCTGGCCAAATTACGCAACTGGTCACCCAACCCGTGTAATATAACCGGATCCGAATACTCTATCGCCGCGTGCGTACCTCTATGCACACTCCCACTGTACGAATAGAGTTATCCAGGCTGGTAGGATTTTTGTCACACAGCCAGCTTGAGCAAATACAGCTGCAGCGCCTCATCGGCGTCGGTTGTGGCGGTCTTGAGCCGGAGGTCGAGGCCGAGCAAATCGGCAACCATCTGTCTTATCTGCGCCAGAGTTCGATTGCGCGCCAGCCCCAAACTTTTGCGTACCACAAAGGGGTTGAGTTTTGCGGTTTTGGCGATGTCGTCGGCGTCGCGCTGGCCGGCCGCCTTTACAACCGCCAGCACATGCAGTTGCCAGGCGAGCATGGCGATGATTGCCTGCGGCTCCACCTTGAGCGCGCGCTGTTCGTGGTACAGGGCAAACGCGCGCTCGGTTTTGCCCTGAAATGCCGCATCCAGCAGCTCAAACACGGTGCTTTGCGGCAGCGGCTCCACCAGTAATTCGATTGTCGCTTTAGTAATGTCACTATCGTACGCCAGCAACTTGTCCAGCTCACTTTGCAGCAATTGCTGGCTGGCGCCCAGGCGGTCGATAAGCAGTTTGGCATGGACAGAACCCAGGCTGCTGCCCTGCTCTTTGGCATATTTTATAGCCCAGGCCGCCAGCGCTGGCGCGTCCAGCTCACCAAACTCGCGGAAATCGGTCTGCTTTTTAAGCGTTTTATAGTAACTGAGGCGCTTGTCTAACTTTGGCTCCACAATAATTAGGTCAGTCGTGTCGGCCACATCCTTTAGGACGTCCTCTATTTTTTCGGCAAACGATTTCTGCTTGCCCAGCTCCCGCAAGATAACCAGCTTTCGCGCCGTCAAAAACGGCAGGCTCTGTACCGCGGCCTGCATCTGCTCGGCGCTAGCCTCCTCACCATCCAAGCGCTCCACAGCCATGGCATCATGCTCGCGCAAAAAAACCGCTACTAACTGATTTAGTTCGCCTTTACGCGCAAAGTCATTCACTCCTGTAATCGTCACGATCATGTAAGATAATTCTACTTGATTGGCCGCAAAACACTAGGCATGAAGGTTCCAGGCAAAATTCTTGAAGTTGATTCCTGAAGTCGCGGCAACGCTCCGCCATGAAGCTTCAAACGCATTGCGCAATTGACGAGCATCAAAATGTTGCCCTTGCCTGAAGTTAAAGCCTAACACCTGCCGTGCAGCCTCTGCGGCCGCGCCCAGGGCAATCGCACGATGGGTAGTGAGTGACTCCTTAACATCCGGCGACTCATCACTCACCGCAACACCTTCGGCAACTTTTTGGGGAATCTTAGGCGTCGGGCGGCCCCGAAAAGCGGCATAATTTTCCTTGTAGACATCTTCAGTAATTCTGAGAGCAACGTCAGCCTCTGCCGCAACCAAGCCAAGAACAATACCATCTGCCCGTACGTTTTCTTCTTTGCCGACTGCTGGGTTGGCTGCACTAGCCACGGCCAGTTCCAGTGCACGATCTATCATTTTGCCGCCTACCGTTAAACCGGCTTGGTCCAGGCGTTGCATCACTGAAGTAAATATCTCGGTCTGAAAAGCTGGTTCAGGATTGAGATAAATTCTGCGGCCAAACGATGGCGATGAGCCGTGGGTCAGCTGATGAGAAGTTAGACCAGTTGTAGCCCAATGGATATAATTGTCGCCCAATCCTTCTTGGTACGAAATTACGGCGCGTACTCCATTAACTTTCTTTCCAAAACGATCACTCAAGTCTAAAGGACCCTTCGTTGTTGAAACGCTGCAGTGTGCATATTTCGCTCCTGTCACTAACTTGACACCTGCACCTTGCCCTTGCCTCCACAGCTGAACGCGCCTTTCAAGCACTCCACCATCGTCTGCAGCCAAAGCGTCTTTTTGCGCTTGTATAGCAAGCCGAAGTATTTCTTTTTCTTGTGGTCCGACTCTATTTGGGTCAATATGAAAATGCCCATGCTGACGAATCATATCTGCTGTTTTTTTGTGTATACCCGCAATCGCAGAGGGGTTGTGCATCAGGCTTACTTCAGCTGCCGTTGGCCTGGCCAAGCTCGACCATCTCTGGATATCTGTCGCTGCCGAAAAACCCTCGCCTGACAAATCACCAACTACTATGCGCTCGATTGTTGTGTCGCTGAACGGACGTTCCACGGATCGCAGTGTATCGAAGGATAGCTGCGGTGGCAAGATAAACGTTTCATGAGTTGACGTATGATGTTTTTCGGTCATATGAATGTTTACGTCCATTCCGTTTTGAATCAGGACACCCGGTGACACAAAATAGTCACCATGAGAAAAGCACCGAAGGTATCGGCCGTCGAGCGGAGCGAGCTACAGATACTGCA
>JBOHNU010000002.1:0-136489 GCA_050730855.1 Saccharimonadales bacterium (SeqCode)
AGTGTGCAAGAAGTTATAACGCAGCTTACGCACAACCATTTTGACGTACTACAGACCAGCCAAACAGAAGATAAAGACTATCTGCTCACTGTGTCACGGGTCAAGTGCGACTAGAAGCGAATGATTTAGCGCGGTCAAAGCCCTAGACCTCTTCTCAAATCTTGCCCGTAATCCCTAGTTTTTTAACTTGCTCTGTAGTTGTAAACCTCACAGAAATCTCTTCACTATTGCGCGTGTGCCGCTTGGCATAAATGAGCTCAGCTACTGTCGGACAGGCAAGAATAATCGGCAACTCGCACTTCGATTTGCGGCGATAATAAGATGACTATTAGCTCAAATCTATTTTCCGCAGGAAAATAGACAACTCCCATTTACTCATAAATGGGAGTTACTAATTAATACGCTTCAGTTGGGGTGTAATCGACAAGGGTTTTATAGGCTCGCTGTTCTTATATGAAAGCAAATCTATCACAGTTCCCGTTTTAAAGCTGTTACTATATTCGATAAGATAGACGGCACTATAATTTGAGATATTAATTGCGGCAAGAATTCTCCGATAGTCAATATTGGAGTGTTTCGGCATTACTGATACGACCAGGCCACACACGCTATTGTATTTTTTTCGTACGGCCGAAAGTGTCTTTTTATTTATCACCTTGATAATCTCATCTTCAATTATCCTGTGGGCTGTGTGAACAGTATAATTAATTGCCTTAGTCTCTTGTACTGGCAATGCGCCCCAACTGCCCTCGGCGTTCTCCCAGCGAATCATGCCATCACCAAAGTACCATTCCTTCAAATCATCATCGCGCTGGACATTTTTTTCTATCTGTACCGAGACACTATATGTATAGTTGAGGCCTTTGTAGAATCGCTCACGTAGATATTCTCCCAGGTAGCAAAGTGCTAGCACCTCCGCAACGCTAAGCTCACAGGTTTTCAAACCATAAAAACGTGACATAACTTCGGGTGTGGATCCCTCGTATTCATAGTCAAGAGTTAGGCTTTCATTACCTCGTGTCATTGCTAAAGGATTTTTGTCTATAGCTTTGAAACAGGCATCGAATAGCACACCCGTTCCGATACCCTTAATAAGCGGTCGCAGCTCTTTATCTATCAGGAATCCTCACTTTTGGCTTTTGCCGGTCTCACAAGACTTAGACAAAACAATACATGCAGAAGTCGTTCCGAGGCATCAGGACGCAGAAGGCTACTCTTATTTATGCCATGCGCAAAGTTGTGACGCAGGTTCCATCCCATACGCGTTACTAGCAATATTTTGGCATAATAACGGAAATTGTCTCCGATCGGGCCAAATACTCCACTAACCACATCATGGTCTATGTAGCGTTCTAAATTATTGTAGTAGTCAAAGCCTCCATCATCATTCGGTGTAATGATCGGCAAACCATTTATGCGATGCAGTATTCTAAAGCCATCTTCAATGAGCGGAATAAAAAGATGCGACGAAACAAGGAAGTCTTTGTCCCAGAAACCTTTAATCGCTCGGCCAATGTAGTTTTCCTCCTCCTTGCGGAACAAGGGTGATTCCATAAGGACTGGCACTAAATCCTCTGGTTTAAATCGGCGACGCATTTCATCCATTGCCATGCGTACGATCAAGCTGTTGAATTGTAGGTTTTCAGAGTAATGCTTAATGAAGTATTTATCGGGCTCTTCATCGTAACCAGTAAGCTTGGCTATATTAAATCCGTCTTCACCGACGACTGTTTCGGTAAACAGAAAACCGATGGGGTGTTCTTTTCTAAGATTTTCAAATGACGCCTTTTCTGCATCTATTTTTGGCAAGAAGTTGATGACCATCTTATGCACCGCAGTTTTAAGGGACGCAGGATTGCCCTTATCATCAAACAGCCAATTAATAAATTCCTGGAGCTGCTTCTGCTGCTCCTCGGTGATCTCGGTAGAGAATGAATGTTCCTGCATTGAAGCTTCTACCTCATCAGCAATAGAGGTCAGCTCGTTTGTTATCTCATCTCGCTTAACCCGTGCAAACCCAAATTGTGCAAACTCCTCATATATTGTCCGAAGAGTTTCAAGATAATTACTCTTTAGCATCCCGTTAGAATTAGAGTACTCGCTGTCTCTAAAGTTCTTTTCGAGCAAGCCTGTAACCCTTTGTATGTTCGCTTCATCCTCGTTTTCTGCATAGTATTTACAGAGGCTAACCGCAAGTTCATCTACGGTCCAAGGCTGAGAATTCTTCGAAGGCAATGTAGCCGACAGATATTTATCGAAGTTGTCGACAATGGTATTAATTTGATCTGTTGTGAGGTGCCGCCGCCATTTCTTGTCGCTCACTAAGTTCGTGAACGCATAGCCGCTATATTCTTTATTAGCACTGAGTTCAACGAGCTTTTCAATAAATTTTGTACGATACGCAGCATTATTTGTTAGGAGCACTAAGTAAAGAGCGCGGGATGTGTACTGTCGGAAGGCACTTTTCTCAATCTTACCTATAAGCGCAAAATTGGCAGCGATAACCTGAGCCGCAGCAGAAAATTTCCCCTTTGGGTCTGTGTCCCTATCCGTAAAATCGTACACTAGATCGGCGTAGCGGCTCTTTAGTACATTGTTAGTTGTTTCAGATAGCCGCTTAAACCAGTAGCTAATCATGCCATTAGTTACGAGGTTTCTGCTGGGAAACTCGCGCATTACTCCGCTATCGTCCGGAAGCACCCATTGAGGGCCGTACGTATAAGAGGGTTCATTTTCATCATGCTGCGGCAAAAAGTTGAAAGCGTATAGCTCGGCTAATTCATCTGGATCAGTTGAGTCTTCAGGTTTCCTATCGGCACTTATAATTGCCCTCAGTTTTAAACTCTCGCTTAAAATGTCAAAGAAATCCTGGCCTTCATGTTCGGCTAAAAATGATTTTACTTCTTTCCTCATGCTTCATCCTTTGTTTTCAGAGTGAGGTGACACTAGATTCCAATTAATAAGTATAAACTAACAGCCTTTGTATGCATGGAGGTTAGCCCTCCCACTGTCTCCCAAGTATAAGCTCAGAACTGGCCGCCTCAAGGTCGTTCTGCAAGTATGGAGCTCCACCTTGACGCACCCAGTTCTGACCTTGCCCGTCCGACAGAGCGGGAGGTCGAACGCTCGAAAGTTCAGAAATAACTTTACGAGGAGGTTTTACATGGATGCAGATTTAGAACGCGCGGCAAAGATCGCGGCATTGAACGATAGGTTCCGAAGGAGAGTCCTTGGCCCAAACCGCGATCAGTTAGGAATTGAAGCGGTATATACACAAGGTATTCACCAGCTATTATCGGAAACCGGCGAATCATTTAGGTTTTTCAGCTTAATTGGGGAATATAGTGCCTTTAGTGAAGACGATGACCCATATGGTGAGCACGACTTGGTACTGTTCACTGGTACGGTGAAAAAGTGTTCTGGAAAATAGATTACTATGATCAGGAGTTAAAGTACGGAGAAGACCCGCTTTCGTTAGATTGTCGGCGGGTCTTGACCGTAATGCTCGCCAGCGAGTATTAGCCCGTTCTTTCGGCCCGGAAGCTGCTATGTCGGCTTCCGGGCGTTTCGCATGCTATGCTGGAAACGAGCCATGAGAGGCTTATGTGTTTGCTTTATTGAGATATATGGAGCAAATGCAGCCTGCTAATCGCAGGCAACCTCCCGCTTGCTGCGGCGAGCGGGAGGTACTATATAGAACTTAATGCAATCGCTGTCTCCGACTCCTCGGCATCCCGCCATATCGTATCGCGGCCCACTCCGGCCATATCCTGAAGCTTGGCCATGTTCGTGGTAAACACCTTTGGCTCTTCATCATAATGCCTTGAAAGAAAACGTGCCGCCTGCCGCTGGAAACGTATCTGCAACCCAACAGTCTCGCACACGACCAATATCTTCGGTAGTTTAGTATCCGTAGCTTCCTGCCATTTACCCTCATCCGAATACTTGATATACCGTCTGACCATCCCAACGTACGGAAAGAACGGTTTAGCCGCATATACCACTTCGAGGAAGAACTCTTTCTGTTTATTATTAACATCAAGCCGGATCAAGGCATCAGGGAGCGGCCTTGGAAAGTGCTTGTACGCAGCTATCTGGTTCGCGGAAAATAATCGCAGGCTGTCGCCGTACCGCTTTTTGAGCTGGCAGAAAATCGTGAATACGCCTAGGCTTTCAGCAACAAACTGTTGGCTCGCATTTTTGTCCTTGTACAAGTTGTGCAGCACCTTGTCGTCACACTTATCTCTCATCTGTTGCTTTAATGCTTTGATGCCATCCTGAAGTAAATAGTATTCTGCTGGTTTGCCATGGATTTTGTACTGGCCGTCGTAGTTTCGTCCAATATATTTTTGGTCTAGTAGTATTTGGAGCCGTTGGTTTATTTTACTGATGTGTTTGATGTCTAGGGCGAAGGCAAGATGATTTGAAGTAGCAAAGCGGAAGCGGTAAAGCAATCTTAGGATAGCGAGTTGTTTGGTATTGAGCGCGTAGTGTGTTTCGGTAGTAGGCATTCTCTACGTAGTATAAAGGATAGTAGAGACTGTGAACAATAAATAACAGATAGGTATTTGCTCCAAAAAGGGGTTTACGTACGACCGTTTTATTGCTAGCTGGGGCCGCCCGTTTCCAAGACGCCCAACATAAGATATAGCCATTCGGCCGTGCCCAACTCTTTAATGAGCTTGGTATTTGCCTCTATCCATTGCTTTCGTGTCACCAAGGGTTCATGCTCGCCCTGCAATCTGTCCGAGGCTCTGACTGTAATGCTAGGGTCAATAACATCATGACCGTCATACTTGGCCCTCGGCAGTGAAACGACATCAAGGAACTCGTCTAACCACGTCTTAGCGCCGATGTCATCTATAAGGTTTGCGTTCAGTAGTACCCAATCTTCTTTCGCGGTCTTCGACTTGTGATCAAAGAACATATGGTTCTGCAATGAGACGACATAGAAAGGATTAGCTAGTGCGGCTGGGCTTTCGTCTGGAGTTATCACCTTATTAGTATATAGAAATCCCCATTATCTATATACACTCAAGAATAAACTATAAATTTTACTCTTGAAATTAGTCGTCTACGACTAGTATAATTAGTCGTGTAAGGCTAGTTCTATATGACAGAGGGTATCATGCAGACAGAGCACATAGACAATATCGAAGCGCTGAGACTTATATTAGAGACTCAACAACGCCGACCAGTTACCAATGAGGAAGCCTCAGAAGTTGCTGAGTCGCTAATCGCCTTCTTTAAACTCCTAGGAGAAGATGTCAGCACGGAAGTTGATCAGCCTGTCTCCGTAAGTATTGCCGATGGAGTCGGTTAGTATGGACAATTACGCTGGCACCGTTATATTGGCGCGTGTTTCGACAAAGGGCCAGGAATATGAGGGCTATTCGCTCGATTCCCAGTACAAGCTCCTGCACGGTTACTCGACCAATCTTAACCTGCGTTTGGTAAAGGTCTTTCAGATTGCCGAGTCGGCCTCAAAGGAACAAAGCCGCACGGTTTTTCACGAGATGATGCACTTCGTGAACCTCAAGAGAAATGGCATCTGCAATATCGTCGTTGAAAAGGCGGACAGGTACACCAGAAACTTTAGGGACGCCGTCGATCTGGATGATTGGCTGGAAGCGGACACCAATAGAAGGCTCCATTCCGTTAAGGAAGGCATTGTATTGCACAAAAATGCCAACTCCAACGTCAAGTACACCTGGAACATGAACATCGCCAACGCCAAAAAGTATGTAGACAACCTTCGCGAAGAAGCCATGAAAGGCTGGGCGGAGAAACTCGCCCAAGGCTGGCTGCCAGGCGTACCGCCTCCTGGCTACATGACCGTGACCCGAACCGGCAAGCGCATACATATCCCCAACCCCGATACTAAAGTCGCTATAAAGAAAGTTTTTAGCGCCTACTTGGAGCCGAGCCATTCAATAATCACCGTCACCGAATTTATGAAGAACCTGGGTGTCCGAACCCGCAACGGCAGGCCGTACAACAAAAGCAAAGTCCAGAAGATGCTGCACAATCCTTTTTACATCGGCATCAACCGTTTCAATGGCAAGGACACCCCGGGAGTCCAAGAAACATTTATCTCCAAAGACGTCTTCAACAAAGTCCAGTATAAGCTGGGCCGCAAACGTCCAAGTCGTTATCGCCAGCACGATCCCGTCTTCAAGAATATTATTCGCTGCAACAACTGTGGCGGCCTCGTCACCTGGCAACTACAAAAAGGGCGATTTTACGGTACCTGCCAGCGTAAGAGCGATGCCTGCAAAGGTCGTAAGCTGCTGCGCGAGGATCGGCTAGAGCAAATCGTAGCTGACATGCTCGACAAGCTGGTTTGTCCCTCACAAGAGATTATTCAGTGGGTTGCCGAAACCATGCGTAGCCAACATCAAGACGAAATTCAAGAAAAGGAGGCATTATGGAATACGACTAAGGCTCAAATAGACAGGCTCACCCGCATGGACGACAGCCTGTACGAAGATAAACTCGCAGGCGACATTCCTCAGACGGTCTACCAAGAAAAGCACGAATCATTTCGTAAGCAAAAGGAAGACCTAGAACGGCAGCTGGCACTCATCGACAGGGCGTCCGCTAGCCGACTCGACCAGACATTAGTACTACTAGAGTTATCCCAAAAAGCAGCCCAGATATACCCCAAAAAGACACCGTCTCAAAAACGGCTCATAATAACCAAACTATTCAAAGATATAACATTCGACAACAATTCTTTATCTGTTGAGTTCACGACCTTTACCCAAGCAATTGCCAGTAACGTGTTAGAAACAAGAAAAATAATCGGAGGCCAAGAATGAAGAACCAAACTATGAAAAATGACCCTATCAACAGCGGTGATGAGGGTCATTCCGAAATGAAAGAAAAATTATGCTCCTTGTGGCTGGGAGTGAGGGATTCGAACCCCCGATCACGGGACCAGAACCCGTTGCCTTACCGCTTGGCCAACTCCCAATGTTGTGACCTTTAAGACAGATCAAATTGTAGCAAAAACCAAAGCGTTTTTCCAGGGGCGCAAGTCTAAAGCGCTAGTGGTACAATAAAGTGGTATGCCAAAAACTAAGACACCTGTTTACAATTTTGAAGTTAATCAAGTTTTAGAGCACTTCAAGACGTCGCCTAACGGGCTTTCGCCGTATGAGGCCGCCGCGCGTTTAAAGCAGTACGGCTCAAACGCTTTAGCTCCGCGGAAGGAGTCGCTGTTTAAGCGCATTTTGGAGCCCTTTGCCAGCGCGTTCGTTATTGTGCTGCTGTTTGCCATGGGTTTGAGCCTGTTCGAAGGCGCGCGGCTGGACGCGATTATCATCGGCGTTATCGTCGGTATCAACGCCATCATTTACTATGCCCAGCAATACTCGGTTGGAAAGGTGTTGCGCACGCTCAAGCAGCAGGATGTTTCTTACGTGAACGTGCTGCGCGGCGGCGAAACGCTCAAAGTTGCCAGTGAGGAGCTGACCTACGGTGATATTGTGCACGTCGAAGAGGGCATGAAGGTGCCGGCCGACGGGCGGCTGATCCACGCCAACCAGGTTGAGGCCGACGAAGCGCTGCTAACCGGCGAATCGCTGCCCGTCCACAAACAAGCGGCCGCCGTTCACGGACAGAAACAAGTGTACGATCAACAAAATATGCTGTTTAAGGGCACGTACGTCAAAACTGGCAGCGGGCAGATGTTAGTCACAGGGATCGGCAACGAAACTGAGCTGGGGAGCATTACTTCGCTGGCGGCACAGGCAGATATGGGTCGTTCGCCCATTGAGCGCAAGATTGACGTGTTCACCAAGCGGCTTATAGTCGTTATTGTTTTTGCCGCAGCCGTGGCTTTGGGGCTAGAAATCTGGCGCGGCATTGCGCTCGACGAAGCCTTGCGCTTTAGCTTGGTTATTTTGGTTTCGGCGGTGCCCGAGGGCTTGCCGGTGGCGCTTACCATTGTGTTGCTGTTTAGTGCGCGGCGCATGGCAAAAGTAAAGGCGCTTGTTAAGAAGATTGCGAGCATCGAAACCATGGGTGCCGTTACTCTCATTGCCACCGACAAAACCGGTACTATCACCCAAAACAATCTGTCGGTCGCCGACAAGCACACCACACACGGCACACTACATGTATTTGACGAAGTTATACGAGCCAGCCTGAACGGCGACGCCGACCACGCCGCGGATTCGCTGGACGCCATTTTGCTTGCCTCGGTACCGGCCATTCAGACGCCGGTCGGCTGGAAAAAGGTAAAGGATTTTGCCTTCAACCAAGCCCAGCGCGTCAGCGGCACGCTGTGGCAACACCCCAAAGGCTACGCGTTGTTCATTAAGGGCGCACCAGAGCACGTAATCGCCCACTGCGGCCAACACCATAGAAACGACGAAAAAGTCAAACAAAAGCTGGAGGAGTTCACCAGCCGCGGCTACCGCACTATTGCTTTCGCGCACAAAGATTTCCCGTCGCCAGTTGAAAAGCTGGACGCTGCCAGCCTTGCAGACATGAGTTTCGACGGCTTTGTTGGTATGGCCGACCAGCTGCGGCCTAACGTGGGCGCGGCCGTAGCCGAGGCCAAGCGGGCAGGCATCAAGGTAATAATGCTTACCGGCGATCACGTCAACACCGCCGGATTTATAGCCTCCCAGGTTGGTATTTCTGCCACGCGCGAGCAAGTCAGCGATAGTTCCGTGCTTGCATCCGGCAGCCCCGAGGACATCCTCGCCAAGCTCCAAACCACGCGGGTGTTTGGCCGGGTGCTGCCAGAACACAAGTACGCGCTGCTTAAGGCGACGAAAAACCACGAAATCACGGCCATGACCGGCGACGGCGTGAACGACATTCCAGCGCTTGTAGAGGCAGACGCCGGCATTTCCATGGGCAGTGGTACCGACGCCGCCAAAGACGCCAGCGACATTGTGCTGATGGACAACAATTTCCACACTATCGTGGCAGCCGTTCGTGTGGGGCGGACGGCGCTGGCGAACATTCGGAAGATGTTGATGTATCTGCTGGGCACCAGCGCGGCCGAAGTACTCACAATGCTTGGCGCGTTGCTGTTGGGCATGCCGCTTCCGGTAGTCGCTATTCAGATACTGTGGATCAACTTAGTAACCGACGGCGTGTCGGTTATTCCGCTAGGTTTGAGCCCGAGCGAGTCGCGCCAAATGGAGCAGCCGCCGCGCTCGCCCCGTGCGCCGCTGCTTAATTTTCGGCAAGTTTCGCGCATTGTAACCATTGCCGTGGTTATGATGGTAAGCGTGCTTTGGATTTTTAGCACGAACCTCGATAAGGGTTTGCCGTACGCCCAAACCATTGCGTTCCTGAGCCTTATCGTGGTGCAGTGGGCTAACGCGCTTAATGTTAACTTCGAATACAAATCGTGGATTTATAACTTTATACGTCCGAACAAGCTGCTTTGGGAGGCGCTGGGCTTCTCGGTTCTGCTGCAAATGGCGATCTTTATGACGCCGCTAGGGTCGTTCTTGCACGTTGCCGCCGTTGATTGGCGAGATGCCGTCGTGGCCATCGTAGTGCCGGTGGTAGCCGTCTTGCTGGCCATCGACCTGCACAAACTGATTTGGCATCTCATTGCCAAACGCCGCACGCGTCGTGTATAGTACCAACATTAACAATTAAGAATATACAGAGTGCAGGGAGAGATCTAGCTCGTCGATCTGCCGGCAACCTATCGCTTGCGATGTGGTGCCTCATCTAGCCCGCAGTGCGGGGAAGATATTACCACCCTGGTATCCTTTCTCGCCGCACAAGAAAGGATTTTTTATGCCAAAACCTACTGCCAGACTCTTTACCAGCGAGTCGGTCTGCGCCGGCCACCCCGACAAAATCGCCGATGCCATAAGCGACGCCATTGTAGATGAGGCGCTTCGCCAAGACCCCAAGTCGCGCACCGCCATCGAAACCGTGGCCGGCGCCGATCAAGTGGCGCTGTACGGCGAAATCAAAACCAAGGCAAAGATTGATTTTGAGAAAATCGTCCGCCAGAAAATTAAAGAACTGGGCTACACCGAGCCGTCGTGGGGTTTCTCGCTCCAATCTACATTCCTTAACAATCTGCACGAGCAATCGCCCGAAATCGCAATGGGAGCCGACGCCGACGGGGCAGGAGACCAAGGGATGATGTTCGGCTACGCCTGCACCGAGACGCCGGAGTTGATGCCCCTGCCCATTACGCTGGCGCACGCCCTAACGCGCCGCATCGACCAAGCACGCCAGAAAGGCGAGCTAAAATGGCTGCGCCCCGACGGCAAAGCGCAGGTAACCGTGCGTTACGAGGACGACAAGCCGGCGGCGATAGAAAAGTTGGTCGCCGCGGTCGCGCACGACGAAGAGGTGCCTGCCAAAAAAGTACGCCAAGACGTTATTGCAAAGATTTTTACCCCAGTGCTTAAAAAGTACGGCTTTAGGCTGCCGGAAAGCGAGCACATAGTGGTCAACGGCACCGGCCTGTGGCACATACCCGGACCGGAAAGCGACGCCGGACTAACCGGCCGTAAAATCGTGGTCGACACCTACGGCGGTTACGCTCGCGTTGGCGGCGGCGCCTTCAGCGGCAAAGACCCGAGCAAAGTCGACCGCTCCGGCGCCTACGCCGCGCGTTACATCGCCAAAAACATCGTGTCCGCCGGCTTGGCAGATAAATGCGAAGTCGGCCTGGCATATGTTATCGGCCATCCCAAACCCCTCATGCAAACTATCGAAACCTTCGGTACTGCCAAAGTAACCGAGGAGGAGCTACATAAGTTCAAAGACAAACTTATCGACACGTCGGTGAAGGACATAATCCAACGCCTCAAGCTGGCGCGTCCCATTTACAGTCAAACCGCCGCCTACGGCCACTTCGGCAAGCCCAACCTGCCATGGGAGAGCGTAGTCGCTGGCTGAGTTCTAAGCTCCGGGTCGCGCGCTACGCCGAGACGAGCCCTACCAACTCTGCCCTGGCCAGCACATGACCTTCCAGGCTGGCCGTAACGGCGTAAGCGTGTGCGCCCGGCTGCAGCGCCAGCTCGCGGTTGAGGGCGTACAGCTTAAAAAAATAGCGGTGAGTGCCGCTGGGCGGGCAGGGTGCGCCGTAGCCGATTTTGTTAAAACCGTTCAAACCTTGCAGGCCGGAATCCGGCACAGAACCTTCGCGTACCAGCGTGGTAGCGGCCGAAATGTTCCATACCGTCCAGTGCGTAAAAGTGCCGCCCGGCGCGTCCGGATCTTCGACAACCAGCATCAAACTCTGTGTGCCGGCCGGTACGCCGTTGACAGTAAGCGGCGGGCTAACGCCTTCGCCCTTACAAGTGTACTTGCGGGGTATGGGGGAGTTATTGGCAAACGCCGGGCTAGTTAGCTCCATCCCGCCCACCAATAGGTTGAAGTGAGTCGTTCCGTGCTTCGGCTTTGTCCAGATTGACAAGCGCGAAGACGGTCATGATGAGTAAAACAAAAAGCACGATCGTGCTTAGTTTTCGTTTCATATACTTTGTAGTATAGCCTGTATGTAAAGTTTTGGCGAGTCCGACTGTGCATAAGTGCTACCCTGTGGAACAGCCGATGAACAAGAGTTCGCAAGGTCGAACCTTTGCGCAACATTTTTTTGTAACGCTTGCCGATCTGTTTGCAGCAAGGCGGGTGAAGGAGTATACTATGTTACAAGTTACTGCGTTTATTTATGCAAATATTTTTATACTTGTTTGTTCTTGCTGGTTTGGCTGTTGCCGATATTTTTGATTTTCATGGCGTGCAGAGTTCGCAGTGGTATCTGCTAACGGTGGGTGCGCTGCTGGCCATCGGCCTGTACAGCAGTACTTATGGCATCCCGCTGAGCGAGATGCGCACGCATGCCAAACTTATCCTCAAGGCTATTACCGTTGGCGTGTTTTTGAAGGCGGCGATTATCGGAGCGGTTATGGCGTTGGTTTTACAAAATCCGATTGGCTTTATTTTTGGAGTTGTTGTAGCGCAGATCGATCCGCTGGCCACGGCTGCGCTGGAGGGCAAGCGCATGTCTAAGAGTGCGCAGGCGATTATTCGCGCCTGGTCGTCGTTTGACGACCCGATGACGGTTATTATGGCGTTGTACGTGCCGGTGGCAATCGCTTTTTTTGTGGGAACCAGTTGGGAGCCGATCCGTGGTACCTTGCAAGATGTCGGGTTGGCCGGCTACGTGCTAGAAACGGGCATTAACATTCTTTTCGCCGCTGGCATTTTTTTACTGTGGCAGCTGATGAAACGCCATTCAAAAGCTACGAATTATCTAGTGCTCGTGTTGGTTGCTTTGGGTATGTATGGCCTGCTGGTCGGCGCGCTGTCGATTGCGGTGTACTACTTTTGGATGCTGGGCATTGCGCTGCTCGGCCTGTTTATGCGGCCGCCGATCGTTAAGGCGATCGAGCGCGGCCTGCACTGGGCGCTCAGTATTGCCGCCGTGCTGCTGGGTATTTTGCTAGTAAACGGCATCGCGATTTGGAAGGGCATTGCGCTTGGTGTGGCGGCGTACGTGGCGCAGATTGTCGTCGGTTTTTTGCTTACCCGCAAACTGCCGCGCAGCGACCGCTGGCACATTGCCTTCGCGCAGCAAAACGGCATTACCGCAATTATTTTGGCATTGTTGTTTGAGACGTACCACTCCGGAACGGTTGCCATTGTTGGTCCGGCCATTATTGTTATTAACACCTTGCATTGGGCGGCAAACAAGGCGCTGGATGCGTATCTCGAGCGTGACTTTACTAAACTGCACCCCCGCCATCACGCCAAACGCCTACGCGCACATATGCACAAAATCTAGAAGAAATTGGCTCCGGACAGTTCCGGTGGAAGGAACCCCGCCTTGTGTGCGAACCCCGCTTCCCACTTGTACCCTTTGTTGTAGCCGAGGTCTTTCATGAGTTTGGTTGGCGCGTTGCGCAGGTGCAGCGGCACGGGCAGGTCGGGGTGTTCGCGGGCGGCGGTTTTGGCGGCCAACATGGCGTTTGCGACTTCGCGCGATTTCGGCGCTTTGGCCAGAACTATGGCACACTGGTATAGGTTGTACTCGCATTCCGGCAGCCCTATGCGCTCTACGGCCAGGAAGGTTGAAACGGCCTGGTTGAGCGCCGCGGGTGCGGCGATGCCTATACCTTCGCTAGCGAAAATGACCATCCGTCGGGCGATAAACTTGGGGTCTTCACCCGCTTGCAACATACGCGCCATGTAATACAACGCCGCTGTTGGCTCGCTGCCGCGAAGGCTTTTTATAAACGCGCTGACTATATTGTAGTGTTGCTCGCCGGCTTTGTCGTAGCCGGGTACCCGCTTTTGTGCGGCGGTTGTTACTACCTCGGGCGTAATGGTTTTGTCAGTTAATTGCAGGGCAAGTTCCAGGTTGCCTAGCGCCACCCGAGCGTCACCGCCAGATAGTTCGGCCAGCAGGTCGATACTTTTAGCCGACAAGCGTTTGGCGCTGATTTTTTCGGCCTTGGCCGTCTGTTTCAGGATGGTAATAATGTCGTCTTTGCTGAGCGGCTCGAGCACCAGCACGCGCGAACGGCTAAGCAGTGGCGTAATCACCTCAAAACTAGGGTTTTCGGTGGTGGCGCCGATCAAGGTGAGCGTGCCGTCCTCGACGTATGGCAAAAAGGCATCCTGTTGCGCTTTGTTAAAGCGATGGATCTCGTCCACGAATAGAATTGTCCGCATACCCAACCGGCGATTGGCCTGGGCCTGTTCGACTACGCGCGTTACATCGGCCTTTTTGCCGGTAACGGCGCTCATCTCTACAAACTCGGCACCGGTCTCGCGCGCGATAATCCGCGCCAGCGTGGTCTTGCCACTGCCCGGCGGGCCCCACAAAATCAAACTCGTCGGCTGCTTCCGCTCGATAATTTGCCGGATAATCTGTCCGCGCTCCAGCAAGTGTTTCTGCCCAATAACTTCGTCGAGCGTCCTGGGCCTCATCTTTTCGGCTAGGGGTTCCATATCATTAGTATACGTTTTTATTGAGCTTCCGGCTGTAATGCTGTGCTGGGCAGTTGGGGAAGTTCGCCGCCAGGCAGTGGTGGAGCGGCGGCAAGAGGAGTTGACTGAGTAGCGGTAACCGTTACGTTTGGCAGGGCGTCCCGGGCAGTGATGGCGGCAACAAATCCTATCGAAGTGGCGACTGCTGCGGAGGCGTAGCCAAGCCACCGGGGTTCGGTTTCGCGCAAAAGCGTGCTCGCTCCCAGATTAAGCGCAATCGTAGCAGCGGCGCCATAACGACTAAACCCACGTTCCTCAAAAAATCCGGACCGCATCAGCGCCCGCGCGAATCCTCCGGCAGCAAATGCTGCTGCCTGCTCCGGTCGCTTGGTAGAAAGGGTGGTCATCAAATCCGCCATAAAATCCCCACAAGTTGAACTGATAGACATTTATATGTCCAAGGGCTGCGAGGTAACGGCGCCCTTTCGGCGTGGGACGTATTTTACCTATGCTAGTTTGTTCGCCAGAATAGTCAACCGAAACATTGACCTCAGTTTCGGGGCGACTACCCCACGAGTTCAGTATCATTTAGCTAATTATACAATACTTAGTAGATTATGTAAAATATATTGCTTTAGCGGCGGCGTCGATTAAAATTAGTGGAAGTATGTCACTAAAACTTAACGACAGACAAAAAGCAGCGATTGCTGATTGCGGCTGCCCGCTGGCGGCAGGCATTAGACGTAAGCCGCTGGCTAAAAAAGCTATAATTATCCCGCTTGTGGCGTTTGCTTTGGCGTTGTGGTTGGCGTGGGCACTGTGGGCGCCGGCGTTGTGGTGGCTGCTTGGGATTTATGGAGTGCTGGTGGTCGGAGTGTTTGCCTACCGGCTTGTTCGTGGCCACACGCTGGGGTGCGCCATACGGTGGAGTCCGGTGGCGGCACTGTACATCATCGGGGATGGTATCGTTACCGGTTTGTCCGCACCTTAGTTTTGCTCTTGGGCGAACGTTTGAGTATTGGGAGTTTTGGTTTGCGGCGCGAGCGGTCGGTTTCGTCCTCTATTTCGTGGCCGACAATTTCTTCTAGCAAGTCTTCGATGGTGACGATGCCCACGATGCGGTCGTCTTTTTCCACCGGGATGAGGTGTGTGCCGCCGCTAATGAACTTACGGAACAGCGTGTCGAGCGCCGTCATGCTGCCTACTACTTGCGCGGGGTGGAGGTCGAGGTCGTCGGCGGACAGTTTTTTGTCGGGCTCGATGTCGATTAAGTCTTTCATAAGTATTAAGCCAAAACAGGTGGTAAGTTGCTTGTTGAACACCGGAATCCGGCTCCACCGATGGCTTTTTATCTCTTGCAAGGTGTTATTGTCGATACTCGCATCCGGTGTAAGCCAAAAGACGTTGCGCACTGGCGTCATAATCTCCTGCACGCGTTTTTCGCTGAGTTTTAGCGCGCCGCGGATAATTTCTACTTCGTCTTCATCCAGTTCGCTGGCGGTGTCGCCGAGGTGTTCGGTGATAAGCAGTCCCAGTTCGTGCCGGGTGTGCAGCTCGTGCCGCTGGCTGGGAAATAGCTTGTCTAAAAACAACTGCAGCGGCTTGGCTACAGGGTAGGTTAGGAAAATCATCGAGCGCAACAGCCACGACAGCTTACCACAGTAAGCCAGCGCCCGCCGGGTAAATAGCGCCTGCGGCGTAATTTCGGCAAACACAACCAAGAGCAGTGTGGCCACAACGCCCGCCGCGATGCCGTTGATTTGCGTATCCAGCACCAAGGGCGTGGCCGACGCGGCCGCGACGTTAGTAAGCAAAATGGCGGCAAGCGTGAGGTGCGCGTTGCGGCGCAGCGGCAGCAACCTCTGGGCGTAAATGTTGTCCAACTTGGCCTTGCGCTTAAGATCGGCCACATTGAGCGACATAAACGCCACATTAAGCCCCGAGCACACAGCCGCGAACCCCACCAGCGCAAGGACTCCAAGAATTATCGATACAATAGCCACTAGAATATGTAGTATAACCTAGATCGCGAATGTACAGAAGACATTGCCGTAGTGCTTTATTCGTGCTATAATTAACAGATTAAAAGCGCGAGAGGCGCTTTCGGTTTTTTTATGGACAACACGCAAGACCCGGCCAAAATCAGAAACATCGCGATCATCGCGCATGTTGACCATGGAAAAACGACTCTAGTGGACGGACTGCTTAAACAGTCTAAGACGTTCCGCGACAACCAAGCCGAGATGAACCAGGAGTTGATTATGGACAGCGGCGACCAAGAGCGCGAACGCGGCATTACCATCACCGCCAAGGTGACGGCGGTGCAGCACGGCGATTACCGCATTAACATCATCGACACACCCGGGCATGCCGACTTTAGCGGCGAGGTTGAGCGCACGCTCAACATGGCAGACGGTTGCGTCTTGATCGTCGACGCCCAAGAAGGCCCGATGCCGCAGACTAAATTTGTGCTAGAAAAAGCGCTTGAGGCCGAGCTGAAGCCGATTGTGATTATCAACAAAATTGACAAGCCCGGTAGCCGTATTGCCGAAGTCGAAAACGAGCTAGCCGATCTGTTCTTAGAGCTAGCCGTGCACGAGGATCAGCTGCATTACCCGGTGTACTACGCCATCGGCCGCGAAGGCAAGGCATGGGCAACCGCACTAGCTGATGCAACCGCCGAGGCATCGCTGGATCCAATCTTCGAAGCTATTATAGAAAAAATTCCAGCACCGCAGATTGAGCTGGAAAAACCATTCCAAATGTTGGTTACTGCGCTGGCATGGGATACCTACAAGGGCAAGTACGCCATCGGCCGCATTACGCGCGGGCGAGTAAATTCAGGCGACCAAGTCGTGTTGTGCAAGAAAGACGGCACGCAGACCAAAGCCAAGGTGGAGCTGGTTTTTATGAGTCACGGCGTTAGCAAATTTGAAGTTCCTGGCGGCGTAGCTGGCGATATTTTGCAGTTAACGGGTATCGCCGACGCTCAGATTGGCGAAACAATTGCCGACGCCCTAGAGCCAGAGGCATTGCCGGTTATTGAAGTCGAAGCACCAACGCTTAGGATTTATTTAGGGCCAAACACCAGCCCGTTCAAGGGTCAAGAAGGTGAGTTTAACACCGGACGTCAAATTGGCGATCGCTTGCAAAAAGAATTGGAAGTCAACGTGGGCCTACGCGTCGAAGACGACGGCATTGGATTTACGGTTGCCGGTCGCGGCGAACTGCACTTGGGTGTCTTAATCGAAACCATGCGCCGTGAAGGCTTTGAGTTTGAAGTGGGGCGCCCGCAGGTCGTGACTCACGAAAAAGACGGCAAAACCGTGGAACCCGTGGAAGAAGTAAACATCGAAGTTCCAGCCGAACACGTCGGCACCGTACAGATGGAACTCGGCCAACGCCGCGCCACACTGAAGGAACAATTTGCCAGCCCGAAGGGTGTGACAAAGCTGATCTACGAAATGCCCACCCGCGCACTGCTTGGTATGCGCAACATTTTGCTGACCAACACCAAAGGCACGATTGTGATGAACAGCCTGGTAACTGGTTTCCAGCCGCTCGGCAGTGCGTTGCAACAGCTACGCAACGGCGTGCTGATCAGCTTTGAACAGGGCGTTACTACTCCATATGCCCTGCAGAACGCCGAAGCTCGCGGCACCACCTTCGTTGGCCCGGCAGAGAAGGTTTACGCCGGCCAGATTATCGGGCTCAACACCCGTCAGGAAGACATGGAAATCAACGTTTGCAAAGCCAAGCACCTGACCAACATGCGCTCCAGTTCTTCTGACGGTGTAGTGCAGTTGACGCCGCCAACCATCTTTAGCCTGGAGCAGTGCCTGGACTTCATAGAAAACGACGAGCTACTAGAAGTGACTCCCAAGAACCTCCGCCTCCGCAAAAAAGAACTCGACCCCAACAAGCGCAAACGGAGCAAGTAATGGCATCGGTTGAGTTTGACGAAGGTGGTGAAGAGCGGCCGCTAACTTGGCGCGACGTATGGGACCACTGCTACGAACTGGTGGCGGATGGTTCTATTAGTGGCTCCTACCTCAGCGAGTACGGCATAAGCGTCGAACTGACCGTTGGGCATGGGGTCTTCGGGGGCGTAATGGCCTGGGTTGCCGTGGAGGAGTTTCTCAGCAAGGATGATTTCGGGTATAGGGTTTCTTGGCGACCGGTTAATTCCGAAGATGTACCCAGGTTACAGGAGGATGCGGTACTTTTACGAAATGGCGACATTGTAGGTTCCGAAGGTAGTCATAATGGCACGCTTGAGCTGGTATCTGAAGTATTTGCTAGCACTACTTTCGATGACATCACCTCTGAGACGAGGGACGGTGTAGCTGCCTTGCTAGGTCACACGAAGGTCGAAATTACGGACTACTGATACTGCTGGAGGTAGCTCTCCAGCTCTGCCTGGTCGATGCTTCCGTCGCCAGTGCTGGGCAGCGGGACTGGTTGATCCTGGCCAGGCACGCTTTGACCCTCGCCTAATTCTTCTACCGGGCTCGGCTCGCTTATTTTTACTTTTTTGTAGCTAACCGTCATGTTAGTGGTTGTGCCGCCGCTTTCGACAATTTGCAGACGCCGCAGTTGGTAATCTTTGGTGTCGAACCACAAGTATTGTTTGATCTCGGGCGCGCCGGAGTCCACGACTTCGTATTTGTAGCACTTGAGGTCTCCGCAATCTTCCGTCCCCGCCTTAACGTACGTAATAGCTCCGCCTTCTGTCGGTTCGGCAAAGTCCGTGTCGACACTGGCTTGGTATCTTTCGGTTTCTTCCTCAGACAAGGTTTGCTTGTACCAGACGTCGCCCGATTTGGTGTACAGCATGTTGCCGATGGTAATTGTTTCGTATTTTAGTGCGCCGGCTAGCAGTACGTGTATTTTATCTCCTTCAACCTCAAACAATAAAGTTGACGGATCGCTGCCCGCGACCTCGGTAACGGCTTCTACCGAATAACTGTCGGTAACCTTCCAGGCGGCGAAGAATTTGCAGATGTCTTTGTCGTCGTAGTCGCACACCGCGTTCCTAATGGCCTCTTGCTGCGGTGATTTACTCTGGTTTTGCCAGACCCACCAGCCAACGCCGCCAGCCGCCAAAATAACGACAATCGCCACGATTACGCCAACGTGTCCAACTCCTCGCTGATTTGCCAAGAATTTGCCCATTTAATCCTTCCTATTTTAATGCCTATGCTTTAAGCATATTTGTTATGAGGCAAATCGTCAAACCGATCCACGATTCTGCTACAATAGGCCAATGATCGAGATGAGCGACGAGCAGTTTGCGGCGTTGATCGCCGAGGTGATGGACGAGCTGCCGCCCGAGCATATGCGCGCGGTAAAGAACGTGGCAATTACTTACGAAGACGAGCCGAGCGAGACGCAGCGCGAGGAGCTGCGCCTGGCCTGCGACGACATTTTATTTGGCTTGTACGAAGGCGTGCCTTTGACCAAGCGAATCGGGCAGACTCATTTTGCGCCGGACAAAATTACTATTTTTAAAAATCCGGCGCTTCAGCACGCCCGGACGCCTGCCGAGTTGCGCCGCGAAGTTAAGCATACACTCTGGCACGAAATCGCCCATTATTTTGGCCTCGACCATGCCCGCATCCACCAGCTGGAACGCAAAAACGGGTGGTATAATTTAAAGTAACATGGACGACAAGATCGTTATAGCCGTTGTTTTAGGGACAAAGCGCGAGGGGCGCCGCAGCGAACAGGCCGCCAAGTGGGTGGCCGATCAGGGGCGCAGGCGCGGCGACTGTGAAATAATTTTTGTCGACCCGCGCGATATCAGCCTGCCGCCGGACGGTGCGCCTGCTGACGGCGAAAACCAGGCTTACAAAGATATTACTGCCAAGGCCGACGCCTTTTATGTAGTAACGCCGGAGTACAACCACAGCATTCCCAGTAGCCTCAAGCGCTTGCTTGACAGCGAATTCGGCAACTATAAGCACAAGCCGGTAGCCACCGCAGGCGTCAGCGACGGCCCGTGGGGCGGCGTGCGCGTTTGCGAGGCGCTGCTGCCGGTGTACCACACCATGTGGATGGTGCCCGTTAAACCCGAGCTGTACTTCCCAAAAATCCAGGAAATGTTCGACAAACAGGGCAATCTCAAAACAGAGTATGCCGATATGCAAACCAAAAACGTAACTAGTGCATACGACGAGCTAATTTGGATGGCCAAAGTATTAAAGGCGGGCAAGGCGCAGGAAAGTGAGGAGTAGCCGCCGTCCATGAAACCGCAGCGCTCAACCTTTAAACGACCTGCCCGGGCAGCGCATATGCCAGCAAGTATTCCTCGCCCGCCGAAAATGCCAAGCCCGGTTAAGGTCGTTAACGACCGGCTCGTTCTGCAGCAACCGGCCGAAAAAGTGCCCTATTGGCGCCGGTGCGGTTGGTATGTTGTCTGGTTTGCTGCGGCTTTGGCCGTTTTTGTAGTGTGCGCGTTGTTGGTTCACAAACAGTTATTTATCGGCAAAGACCTGCGTCTGTTCCAGTTTGTTAACCATTGGCCGGATAGTTTGAGTGTGGGGTTTGTCGCGCTCACGTCGCTTGGCAG
Organism: Saccharimonadales bacterium (SeqCode); assembly: GCA_050730855.1. Taxonomy (GTDB): domain Bacteria; phylum Patescibacteriota; class Saccharimonadia; order Saccharimonadales; family UBA4665; genus DASRJJ01. Next base: position 20,507 of record JBOHNU010000002.1, read on the forward strand.
TTTTTGGGCGGCGGCCGCGTTGGTGACTGCCGCGTTTGTGCTTAGGCTGCACCAGTTGGCCTGGCGGCTAGCGCTGTCGGTTTTTGCCGCGTACGGCTTGCTGCTGGCGCTAAAAGAGCTGTTTGCGCGCGCCCGACCGGAAGAGTTGCTGGCAGAGGTTAACGTGCGGGTGGCCGAAGCCAGCTTTGCGTTCCCCTCGGCACATTCGGCTATTGCTACTGTGTTAGCATTAACCGTGCGAACTTACTTGCCGATTCCCGCGCTTTGGCAGTGGCTGGTGGTGTTGGTGTGGATTGGTGGCGTCGGCCTATCTAGAGTTTACCTGGGCGTTCACACACCGTTGGATGTGGCCGCTGGGGTGGCGCTGGGCGTCGGCGTGGTTTGTTTTTGGTGCATTCTGCCGCTTGGACTCAAAAAACTCCTTCACCTAAGATAGGTAGTGTCCGAACCCATCTCAAACCTCCCCACCGCTACAAAACTACCTGGCGGCACCAGTAGTTAGTTTTGCTCGTCACCGTAACTATGGTTACGCTTCCTCACAAGAACTAACAACTGGCACTCACCAGCTAGTTTTTCGCTTTGGCGGGGAGATTTGAGATGGGTTCAACGCTTGTGTTTGAGCCAGAGCAGGGCTACAATAAAATTACGGAAGTGTGAGGCTTCCACTAAGACCTGGGGCTACCCCGGGTCTTTTGGATGCCGAGTTATGCTAGACTATAGGTGTATGGATCACCATGTAGCGCCTATGCCCGACCTTAACCAGCCGCCGCACCATTTGCACACCGGCAAACCCGGCCGCAAACGCCCCGGCAAGAAGCCGCTTGTAATTATAGGAGTTGTGCTAGTTGTTGCTACTCTGACAGCCGCCGGCGTCCTCTTCTTTTTAAAGCAGAGAGGCGACAAAGCTACTACGGCAGAGCAGAATCAAACCACCCAACAGACAGAAGAAACATCCGAGCCAACCCTGCCGCCAGCCGAGGCGGCGCAGCTGCAAACGCACAAGAGCGAGACGCTGAAAGTCGAAATTGCCCACCGCAAAGACTGGACGGTTGCGGAGGACGCCGAGAAAAAATTGCTGACACTTACCTCCCCGAAAGTTGCGCTTAATAACGGCTCCGACCGCAAGGATCCGTTTACGCTCAAGATCGGCTTTGGCGCCAGCCCCGATGCGCAGCGGAACATCGGCAACGCCACGGCGGTTCGCGATTCGCTGCTTGTCGGCTACGACGCTCCTACCGAAAACCAGCGTCATTACACCAACGTTTCGTACGCCGGCCCTCCTGGCGAAGAAACCACTTTTTTCGAGTTTTTCATTGTAACCGGCTCGGTGGCGTTTAAAGCGGGCGACCCGTTCGGTAAGTCGATCATCATTAACAGCGGCGATTTTTTAATAAGGGGCGGCTTTGGAGCCGATGTGCAGAATCAGCTGACTTACGAGCAAGTACCAACCGCCGAGCTAGAGCAGTACCCGGTGTACGAGCAAGCTCTAGCTATCGTCAAATCGCTTAAAGTTTACTAGAATAGAGTAACTATGCTTACAGCGGTTATTGTGTTGGGGGTTTTGTGCGCGGCGCTGTTGTTTGTGGTTGTAAGGCGTCAGAACAAGCCGGACGACAACCAGTCGGCGCTGCTGCTCAAGCAGGATTTAACTAAGCTAAGCGACGACATAACAAAGCTAAAAGACGGCGTGCAGCACCATCTGACCGAGAGGCTGGACAAAAATCAGGAACTGATGCGTGACTCTATTCAGAAGCAGTTTAGCGACAGTTCCAAGATCATTCGTGAAGTTACAGAGCATCTGACCAAGCTCGACGAAACTAACAAACGCGTCGTTAACGTCGCCGATGAGCTTAAAACCTTGCAAAATGTACTGCAGAACCCCAAACAGCGCGGCGTGCTGGGCGAGTACTACCTGAGCCAAGTGCTGGAAAACGTTCTGCCGCCGGATAGGATTAAGCTGCAGCATAAGTTCCGCGACGGCGAGGTTGTCGACGCTGTAATTATGCTCGACAAAGGTCGCATGCTGCCCATAGATTCCAAGTTTTCCCTGGAAAATTACAACCGTATAGTCGAAGAAAAAGACAAAATGCGCCGCGACAACCTTCTAAAAACTTTCCGCTCCGACCTCAAGTATCGCATCGACGAAACAGCCAAATATATCCGGCCGGCCGAGGACACCATGGACTACGCCTTTATGTTTATCCCTAGCGAGGCCATTTATTATGACCTGCTGAGCAACAAAGTCGGAGCCGCGAGCGGCGGCGCGCGCGATCTGCTGGAGTACGCTTTTCGCGATAAAAAGGTGATCATCGTAAGCCCCACCACGTTTATGGCCTACTTGCAAACCGTGATGCAGGGCTTGCGCAGCCTGCAAATCGAAGAGCAAGCCAAAGAAATCCAAAAGCGCGTGGGCGAATTAGGGCGCCACCTAGGGAGCTACGAGCAGCTCATGCAAAAGCTCGGTGGTTCGCTGGGCACCACCGTTAATCACTTTAACAATGCCCACAAAGAACTCAAAAAAGTCGACAAAGACGTAGTAAAAATCGCCCAAACCACGACGGTAGTAGAACCTGTACTACTAGACAAACCGAATTTGCAAGATAGTTATTAGCGAGACTATCCCTTGACAACATGTAACCTCTGTAATACACCGGTCGTGTTTTTTGGCAGCCTCAGCTCTTAGGCTCTGGGGGGTTGGTAACAGCAAGTTTTTTGCTCATCGCTTCATCGGTTTGGTTCTTGGTTATTGCGGGCTTCTTCCTCTACTCGTTCCTCGAAAATGTTTATCGCATTGTTGAGTCAAACTATCTTCAAAGTATAGCAAGTAGCCAGCGGAGGGCATCTTTCTTGTCGGCTGCCAGTTTTGTACGCCAAGGGTATAGTATCGTTTCCGTCCCACTTGTGGGTATTGCTGCTATAGCGAATGTTTCGTATGTGTTTTACATCCTGGCGCTTTTGCAAGTTATTGCTGCGGTGTTATTTGGAGTGTTGGCGGTACGTTCACGTAACGCTCACCTACGCGGCGCTTAACGCTCTTACGACATCATCATGGATGGTGTAATTGCTGGAGTAGACGGCTCCATTCAAATTATTCCTATCGTGAGGCCTACCGTCAACTCTAGTTGAAACACCCCCAGCCAGTCTGACTAAAAGATCGGCTGGAGCAATATCATGAACGGTACTGCCAGGAAAGACAGCAAAAGCGCTTTCTCCTTTCGCAACTGCACATGCCTGATAGATCGCAGAATAACTCCCTAGCGGTGGCCGTTCAAGCATATCCTCAAAGAATCTTGCATCTGTTATGGCCCCGTCCCAATGGCAGAAATCATAGGGAACGCCCGGCGAGAGCGCAAGATACTGGTCTTCGGCTCGGCTAAGATCAAGCCTCTCGCCATTTAAAAAAGCACCGCCAAGCTCTTTATCGGCATAGAAAAGTTCGTCTCTGAAAGGGTTGTATACAACTGAAAGCTGAGGTTCTCCATCTTTAAAAAGCGCAATGGCAACACAGCTTGTTCGTTCATGATCTAATAGCGAATCGTCAATGTATTCACCCGTACCATCAACGGGATCGATGATCCATTCTTCTTCGCTACCCGCTACTTTATGAGAAGACTCTTCGCCCGTCACCGACGCACGTCCTTCAGATAGCACAGCTACTTTCTGCTCGAAGTCTTTATTGACTGCTATATCAACATCTGTCACGTCGGTTCGATCTAGCTTTTTGGTTTTGATAAGATTATTACGCCGATTTTTTATGTAGTGGCCTGCGCTGACTGCGTAGGAAAGCGCGAATTGGAGATTTGCGCTAATAGGATACTCTTCTTTGTTCTCTAGGGAGCCTCTGGGTGGTAGGTCGGGGGTTTTCATAGTTATCCTCTCGGTGTAAAAACAATTCGTAAATAATAGTAACAGATTAGGTTACCTAAATAATAAAGATGATTCAAGTCCTACATGTCATAATGGTATACTCTTGGTTATTAGCTTTCGTATGTTTTGGGATGCCATCGTAATACATCTACGGGTGCCTTGGGGTGGTGACCAAGAAAATACCCCGATGGTTAGTACTAATAATGTAGGGCGTTCCGTAGCGACGCTCGTAGTCGTCAAGCTGCCAGGCAAAGAACGCCAGTGTTTTGTCAATGGCCGACCAGTCCTGAGTAAATCGAACATGCTCTTCGTTAGAGCGGCCATCAATTCTACGCATGGCGTTACGGTTTACTAAGTTTTTTACGTGCGGATCGGTTGTAACAAGCTCATCTGGCAGTAACACGGAGTAACGGGCGACAGGGCAGCCCATACTGTTTTTGTTTTGCATATTCGACCTAAGGCCACGGATCGCGGCTCGGCTAAGACTGGCTGTTGCGTATGTTAAATTTTCAGAAGGCTCAAGCTGCTCACTGTAATTAAATAATGGGTCGTCCGCCTTTAGGGCGTCTACACTTTTTAGTCTTTCGACTATTTTATTTCCGGTGTAGTGACCTAAGTGGCTGCCTAATGTGCCGTAAGTCCCGTTCGGAGCAAGTGCCATCATATGAGATAACCTGCTAAACCAACCAGTGCCGATTATATTCGCCCAGTCTTGTAGCGTAAAATTATTTCTTTGTTCCGGGGTTAACTTGCCTTGTTCAATAAAGAAATCAGTAATTTCACTGGCAAGTAAGGCTGCGAAATGCCAAGGGAAATCCAGGTCAGCAAAACCATGTTCGAAAGTTCGTCCTCTCGCTCGATCTAGGTCGGTATTTGTAACTCCATAGTGTTTACGAAAGGTCTCTCCCCTTTCAGGAAGCGCTGATGTAAATTGTTGCATCACGTGCATCATACAAGCACCAGCAGGATTTTCCTCTACTGTTTTGTAGTTGGCACTTTCGGGTTGCATGTAAATATCAATCTTTCGTCTAGCTTAGTGGGGGGTGTTTCTCAATTTCTGCTAGCAACAGATCATTGACATCTGTGTAAAGAGCAAAGCCAGAAGTGCGCTGGAACTCCTGACGAGTACTGATTTCGTGGTTACTGCTCACATGAGTCCTAAAATTAGAAAGGTATTGTAACATAAAATATATAAAAAACCACACTGCCTGACCCACCCTCACTTTTTCCGGCACCTCGGCGACCCGCACGTGTCCTGAAAAAGTGAGGGTGGGTCAGGCACATTGCTGTGATTGAAATTATTCGGTTTGGGCGACTCGCGAGGCTGGGATGACAAAGCTAGTAAGTGGGGGCGGCGGGGAGGTCGAAGAACTCTTCTGGCGTATGTAGGCCGGTGCGATGCATTTCTGCGGCTAAGTCGATGCCGACGTAGCGGAGGTGCCAGGGTTCGTATACGTAGCCGGTGATGTCGGTTTTGTCCTGGGCATAGCGGATGACAAAGCCGTATTTGTGAGCATTGGCGGCCAGCCACTGGCCTTCCGGTGTGTCGGCAAAACAGGCTTCTATTTCGCATTCGCCGCTGGCGCCCACGAGGTCGGCAGCCCAGCCGGTTTGGTGTTCGCTGTGGCCGGGGCGGGCGCTTTCTTGGTCGGCGATTGTCTGGCCAAAGCCGCGTACTTCGCTGTCGTAAATGATCTTCTGCGTGTCGTAGGAGCGGTAGCCGCTTACTAATATAAACTGATAGCCCGATTCATGCGCGGCTTCGTCCAATGTTTCAAGCGCTCTGGCAGCCGCCTCATGCAATTGCATGGACTCGGCGTTTTCGCCACCCTTCAGCTTCATAGCCGGAGCACGCATTACAGCCGGAGTGTAATTTTTAGGCGACAACGGGCGTTGTTTATTAACGACAACCCAGGAGCTGGCCGGATCGTCTAATGAGAACTGTGTTTTGTCAAACTGCTGCGCGGCTTCCGGTGCGGGCAGGTTGCCGATTTTTTTGTACCAGCCGTCCAGATACCAAAACAGACTGCCCAGCGCCAGCAGGCCGATGACGATGCCTGCTAGAAGCCAGGCGACGTGCCTACGTTCGGATGTTCCTGGCAGACTGTCCTGCAAGGTTGCGGGGCGGCGATAGGGTCTTTGAGAGGGCATTATTTGGCTCCTTTTAACAGGTCGATGGTAAGCGCGGCGGTCCAGCTAAAGTTGGGCGCGCCAAGCGGCTGGCCGGTTACCGGGTTGAAGTATTCGTAAAAGCCGTGTTGGTCGGCCAGCTCCAGTGTCGCTTCGGCGAGTGCTTCGGCGTGCTCTTTGTAGCCGTAACGCTTTAAACCGTCGATTATCAGCCAGTTAGTGTTAAACCACGTTGGCCCCTGCCAGTAGCGTATTTGGTTAAACCACGGGGAGTTAAGCGGCACGCTTGGCACCGGATGAGCGGGGCCGAAGCCGTGCTCGTTTTCTAGCATCTTAACAATTAGTTTGGCGCGCTCTTTGCTGATACATCCCGCGTACAGCGGCAGCAGCGCGGCGATGCTCGGCTCTTTGAGCAGCCGGTGCGTCACAAAATCGCGCGAGTAATACATTTCGGTGTAGGGATCCCACAATTCCTCTAGTTTTTTGCGAGAGAGTTTGATTTTTTGCAGCAGCTCCTTGGGCATCTCGGCACGCAGCGTTTTGGCGATTTCCAGCAGGTGCTCGTTGGCGCGGATAAAAATACAGTTGAAGGCCAGGTCTTCGACGGCAAACAGCGAGCGGTTGAGGATGCGGTGGATGTTGTACTCCTTGCGGCGCAAGCGGCGCTGGGCGTCGTACAGCGCCATGGCGTCGATATTGGTCGGACGCTGTGCGGCCGGAACGTAGCGAGTATCGGTGCGGAATAAGCTTAGCAGCGATGCAAGGCGTGTGGCGCGTAAAAATCGGATCCACCACGGCAACAGGTGGTTGGCCATTTCGTCCATCCAGGGCGGTGTGTTGTCTAGGCCGGTTTCCCAGGGGTGGATTTGCAGTACCAGACTTTCGCCGTGTGGGTCGCGTTCGCTATACAGCCACAGGTGGTAATCGAGCAATCCGGGCCAAACCTGGCGGTACCAGCTGCGGCGCTCCACCGTGCTCAGCTTTTGGCCGATCCGCACGATTGCCTCGGCCAGCATCGGCGGTTGCGTAATGCCGCTGGTCAGTACATCCTCCGGCGAGTAGGGGCTAACCCAACTGCGCCACACCCCCGTATGGCGGCGCTCCTTTTTGCCGGGCGTCATGATCATATGCGGCACCATGCCGTTAGACCACTGGCCGCGGAACAGGCTGAGAACTTCCAGCTTAGCGCGCTCAATGTCGTAGTGCCGTTGACCGATGGCCGTAAAACAGCTATCCCACAGCCACTGGTGTTGGTAAAGCCCCTTGGCCGGGATGGTATACACGCCGCGGTCGTTACGATCCAGAACTTCTTTGGCACGTTCGAACAAGGCGGCATTGGAGTTGCTCATGCTTTTAGTATATAGGATTTCTGAACTGGCGAGGCGCTACTTTGGAAGTTTGAGCGGCACCCCCGTAGCCTTGGCCGCCAAGGCTACGGGTGCTTGCAGAAGCTGCCGCATTTACCCCCACCTCTTGCTTGCTAAGGTCAGTCTTGCAGAACCTCCAGTATTTCTTCGTTTGTGACTGTTTTTGTAGCGCGCATAATACCCTCCATTATATATTGTTCCGAATTACTTGTACCGTCAAACATAAGGCAGGCCGCCTCGGAAGTCAAGCATTTTTGCGCACCCCCTGGTCTGTTATAATCAGCAGTAATATGGACTATCAGAATGCTCGCATTGCTCAGGTTGCGTCGGTGCTGAAGACGCGGTTTGCCGAGCTGGAGGCCAAGGCCGACATTTTAAAAGCGGCCGAGTTAAAAGCGTTGTTTGCGGAAATCCCTACGTTGCCCAAGACGGAGCGCGCCGCGTTTGGCAAGGAGATTAATCAGTTGCGCCAGGAGTTGGAGCAGTTGGCAGCCGAGCACCAGGATCAGGCCGAGGCGTTGCCGCCGATTGATGTAACCGCGCCGTTTGACGTAAACACGCCGTCCGGCAGGCGCCCAAGGCTGCTCACCGCCGACCAAGGCAGCAATCATCCGCTGCTGGCCGAAATCGAAACTATCAGCGACATCTTTCTTCGCATGGGCTTTTTAGTGGAGGAGTCGCGCCAGCTCGATGACGAATACCACATGTTCACCAGCCTAAACTTCCCCGAAGGCCACCCGGCGCGCGACGATTACGACACCTTTATGACGGTAGAAAAAGACAAAAACGGCCACCCCTTTGTCGCGCCCGCCCACACCAGTACCATGCAAAACCGCCTGCTTAAAAAGTACAAGGATAATCTGGACGAAGGCAAGCCCATCGCCGTTTTGGTGCCCGACCGCGTGTTTCGCAACGAAGACCTCGACGCCCGCCACGAGCACACGTTTTACCAGTTCGAAGGTATGTACGTCGGAAAAGGTATACATGCCGGCCATTTGATGGCAACGCTTAAGACTTTCCTGCAAGAATATTTCAAACAAGAGATAGAGATTAAAACGCAGCCGTTCTATTTCCCATTTACCGAGCCGTCGTTTGAGATAAACATATCCTGCCCGTTTTGCCAGAAAAAAGGCTGCAAGGTTTGTGGTCATGTTGGCTGGATCGAGCTGCTCGGCTGCGGCATGATCCATCCGAATGTGTTCCAAATGGCCGGCATCGACCCCTCAGAATATACCGGCTATGCCTGGGGCGCCGGCATTGAGCGCTTGGTAATGATGAAATACAACATCGAAGACGTCCGCCATTTCGAAAGCGGCAAACTAGATTTCTTAAGGCAGTTCGCATGAAACAAATAGATAAGATTTCCCTGACCCATATGCAGCGCAAAGCACTAGTTATAGCCAATAGTTATGATGGCATTAACCGACTCGCCGGCCGAAAAACCTGGGATTTAAATGACTACATGGACGGGTTAGTCGGCGATATAGGCGATCTCATGAAAGCACTAATGGCAGTGCGGAACCGCAGAAAAATGTCCGAGGCGGAGAAGAAAGTCGAGCATGAACTGGCGGACGTAATGTTTTCGATTTTACTGTTGTATAAGTTTTTTCAGCTTGATCCGGCCGAGTCGTTTATGAAGCAAATGGCCGTGCTTGAAGAGAGATTATCCAGTGAGGCTAAGCAATGAGTCAACAGACATTGTTCGACAAAATAGTGGGCGGCGAAATCCCTAGCTGTAAAGTCTGGGAGGATGACAAGTATCTGGCGTTTCTGACGCCGTGGCCCAACACGCCCGGCTTCACCGTGGTGGTGCCTAAGCAAAACCCCGGAGACAACTACCTGGATGTTTCCGACGACGCTTACACCGGCCTGCTTCTGGCCGCCAAAAAGGTCGCGGCCGTATTGCGCAAGGCTTTCGGGGTGCAGCGTATAGGCCTGGTAATAGAGGGTCAAGCAGTGCCGCACCTCCACGTAAAGCTAATTCCCATGCATGGCGAGGGCGGCAAGCACAAACATGCGCCGCAGTTTACGCGCGAATACCAAGGCTATCTAACCACCACCGAAGGTCCCAAAATGAGCGACGAAGAACTCCAAAAGATTCAGAAAAAAATTCAACAGGCCGCGGCATGAAGAAAAAACCAATAATCTACGCCTTCATCGACAGCCAAAACCTCAACTTGGCTATCCGCGACATGGGGTGGAAGCTGGATTTTGCCCGTTTTCGCGTGTATCTGCGCGAGAAATTGCAGGTAGAAAAAGCCTACCTTTTCCTTGGATACATCCCGGAGAATAAAGATATGTATTCCTTTTTGAGAAAGGCGGGTTTTGATTGCATTTTTCGTCCGACTTTGGCCTACAAAGACGGCACTACCAAAGGCAATTGTGATGCCGAGCTGGTTTTGCAGGCGATGATAGATTTTAATGTCTACGATCAGGCAGTGGTAGTAACCGGCGATGGCGATTTTTACTGCCTGGCAAATCACCTGATTAAAAACAATAAATTAAAGACCCTGCTTGTGCCCAATCGCCATAAGTACTCGGCTTTGCTTAAATTAAAATTGTTCCGACCTTTTACGCGCGATATGAATGACCTACGTAAGAAATTGGAATATTTGAGCCCAAAAAAGAAGAACCCCCTCAAGGACGAAACTTTGAAGGGGACATCTTCCGCTGGTGATACTAAGAGAATTTTAGCAAATGAACGACCACGAGTCAAGATAGGCAACAAAAAGACCAGGAGCAGCGGTCGGATCACATCCTTAGGTCAGCCTGGTCATGGTGATATAAAAAGTACAACAAAACGTTCGCCCAAGATTAAGAGGCCTAAATTATGAAACTAAGTACCCAAGCAACTAAATACCTGAACGAACACTACGGATCGGCCGGCGATCCGGCGCCGGATGGCGTGGAAGAATTGGTTAAAACTATCGGCGCGCAATTGGCGGCGGTGGAAGAAGTTATTGATTTTGGCAAAAAATTCGAACAAGTCGTCATCGTAAAAGTTGTTTCCTGTGAAGACCATCCCAACGCTGACAAACTGCATGTTTGTAAAGTTGACGACGACGGTGTAGTTAAAGGCGTCGAGCGCGACGAGCAAGGCTTGGTGCAAGTGGTGTGCGGCGCGCCAAACGTCCGCTCTGGCATGTTGGCAGCCTGGATGCCGCCGGGCAGCACCGTGCCTAGCACCGTCGGCAAGCAAGACCCGCTTGTGCTCGAAGCGCGCGAGCTGCGTGGCGTGGTGAGCAACGGCATGATGGCCAGCCCCAGAGAGCTGACCTTGGGCGACGGCCATGAAGGAATCCTGGAAATCGACGAAGAACTCGGGTCGATCAAACCCGGCACGATGTTTGCCGACGCCTTTCATCTGCGCGGCGACAAAGTCATCGACATGGAAAACAAGATGTTCACGCACCGCCCGGACTGTTTTGGCTGGCTGGGGTTGGCGCGCGAGCTGGAGGGAATCGCTCACCGCCCGTACAAAAGCCCGGAATGGTACCGCATGAACCCTGAATTTCCAGATGTCGAAAGCGACGAACTGCCGCTGGAAATTATCAACGAACTGCCCGAGCTGGTGCCGCGTTTTGTTGCGGTTGTCGTTAGGGATGTCGAAATCAAGCCAAGTCCGGTTTGGCTTCAAGTCGACCTAGCGCGTGCGGGTGTAAAATCCATCAACAATATCGTAGATTACTCCAATTTTTACATGCTGCTGACCGGCCAGCCGATTCACGCTTACGACTATGACAAAGTAAAAGCCTTCTCGGGAGGCGACACGGCAAAATTGACTATTCGCTACCCGCGTGAGGGCGAGACCATCAAACTATTAAACGGCAAAGAGATAACGCCTCGAAAAGAGGCGATGATGGTTGTAGCCGGCGAAAATCACTTGGCTTGCGTGGGCGGTGCAATGGGCGGCAGCGATACTGAGGTTGGCGAGAATACAAAGAATATTATTATCGAGGCGGCGAACTGGGATATGTACTCGATGCGGCGCACGGCCATGCACCACGGTATTTTTACCGACGCCGTGACTCGGTTTACCAAGGGTCAAAGCCCGCTGCAAAATCTGGCGACCGTGGCCAAAATTGTGGATCAAATTCGCAAATACGCCGGCGGCAAAGTGGCCAGCAAACTCATCGACATCAACCACGTGCCGCCCGAGGCTATGGCGCGCGGCAACATCCATGCGCCGGTCGCCGTAACCGCGCAGTTTATCAATGAACGCCTGGGCTGGAAGCTGACCGCCGACGCCATGGCGCTGCTACTACGCAACGTGGAGTTTCGCGTAGAAATAAACGGCGACGAGTTGGCAGTAACCGCGCCGTTTTGGCGCACCGACATCGCCATTGCCGAAGACCTGGTGGAGGAAGTCGGACGGCTGTACGGCTACGACCATTTGCCGCTGAAGCTTCCCATGCGCGACCTTGCGCCCGCGGCCAGAAATTCGCAGCTCGAAACAAAGCGCCGCATCCGCGAGCGGTTGGCTCAGGCCGGCGCCAACGAGGTGCTCAGCTACAGCTTTGTACACGGCAATTTGCTGGATAAAGCCGGCCAAAGCCGCGAGCTGGCTTTCCGGCTTTCCAATGCGCTCAGCCCTGACCTGCAGTATTTCCGTCTCAGCCTAACGCCAAACTTGCTGGAGAAAGTGCACCTCAATGTTAAAGCCGGCTACGGCCAGTTTGCGCTATTTGAGCTGGGCAAAGTCCATGCCAAAGGTGTAGTGGACGACGAGCAACTGCCGCGTGAGCTGCCGCGCGTCGCCCTGGTGCTGGCCGCCGACGACAAAGCGGCCAAGGCCGAGTACATCGGTGCGCCGTACTACCAAGCGCGCAAATACCTGATGGACTTGCTTGAATTGTTTGGCTTGGCAGGCGAGTTGGCATTTGTGCCGCTCGGCGCCGCTTCGTTTGGCGAGCGCGCGGCAATCGAGCAAATGGCCAAGCCTTTCGAGCCTAATCGTTCCGCGGCCATCATGCGCGGCGATTTGGTAGTCGGCGTGGTTGGCGAGTACCGCTCCGCTGTCATCAAGGCGCTAAAGTTGCCGGCCTTCACCGCCGGGTTCGAGCTGTTTTTATCGGCCTTTAAAAACGACGGCGACCCGGCCTACCTCCGGTTGCCGCGCTTCCCCAATATAGAGCAAGACATTTGCCTGCGTGTGCCGGCCGGTACCCCGTACCAGGAAGTGTTCGATTTTGTCTGGTCGCATCTCGACCAACACCGCCCCGACGCCACCTACCACACCCTCGGCCCTGTGGATATCTACCAGCGCGAAGGGGACGCCGAGCACAAGCAAGTCACCCTGCGCCTTAGCCTGGCCAGCTACGAGCGCACGCTTACCGACCAAGAAGTAAATGCGCTGCTGGACGGAGTAGCCGCAGCGGCAAAAACGGCTCTACGCGCCGAGCGTGTATAGCGTAAAACCGGCTAACGCGGTGAATTTTACCACGCAAACCAGTAGCCCGCGGCGCATTAGTCGCGTATAATAAAAAGCCCAAGGGAATGGAGGATATATGGCGCAACGGCGAGACAGAGTAATCGCGCTAGTTCTAGCAATTGTTTTCTTTGCCACATCGGTAGGTGTGAGCATTTTAGTGGCGTGGGAGCTTATTTGGGGCGGCGATAATCAGCAAACAACAAACCAGGAGTTAAACATGAACACCCTGCAAGGCACGCCGCTAGCCGGCTTTACCCCAGTAGAAAAAGTAGAAAGCCTGCAAATTATCGACCTAGAGCCGGGCACCGGCCAGGAAGTTGCCGTTGGCAACACCGTTGACGTACACTACACCGGCGCCGTAGCGGCCACAGGCATTATTTTTCAGAGCTCACTAGACACCGGACGCACCGCGACGGTCGAGCTAAAGGATGGCCCCGGCGGAGTTATCAAAGGCTGGGTCGACGGACTGCAAGGCATGAAAGAAGGCGGCAAACGCCGGATTGTTATCCCCGCCAGCCTGGCATATGGCGAAAGCCCGCCCTCCGGCAGCGGTATCCCGCCAAACGCTGACCTGGTGTTTGACGTTACCGTAAACGGTGTAATCCAAGCCGCCAGCGAATAATAACGTAAAAAACACAATATGTAGAGTCTTGCATAAAATACAGGCGCTACATACAATAAGCGTAAGCACAAAAACAAAGGGCGAAGGGGAACTAAATGGTCAAGAACATAACAATTTTCACCACCACAACATGCGCGTACTGCCCAATGGTCAAAAAATGGCTGGCCGGGAAAGGTTTTCCGTACGAAGAAGTCAATCTCGACCAAAACCCAGAGCGCCAGGCGGAAGCCCTAGCCGTCAGCGGCGCGTTAACCGTGCCGGTAACAGTGGTGACCCGCCAGGACAACTCTAAGCAAGTTGTAGTCGGCTTTAACTTGGCTAAATTGGCGCCAGCCGTAGCGTAGGTTAGAATACTGTATATGGCTAATGAAACTCCCGGGGAAAAAGTACACGACGTGCTAATGGTGGGTGCCGGTCCGGCGGCGCTGGCCGCGACCATCTACACCACGCGCGAGGATATCGAGACCGTGCTGTACGAGCGCGGCGTTATCGGTGGCCTGGCTGCCGTAACCGACTGGGTGGATAATTATCCGGGCTTTCCAAAGGGCATTGCCGGGCTGGACTATGCCGAAAATCTGCGCCAGCAAGCCGAACGGTTCGGCGCAAAAATTGAGCTGGGCGAAGTTAATAAAATCACTGACGAGGGGCAGTACAAGCGCATCACTACCGCCGACGGCGACGTACTGGCCAAGTCTGTGCTTATCGCCACCGGCACTGACTACAAGCGTACCGGAGTGCCCGGCGAGTCCGAGTTTTACGCCCGCGGCGTACATTTCTGCGCCACCTGCGACGGTGCGTTTTACCGGGGAAAGCGGCTGGTGGCCGTGGGCGGTGGTAACTCCTCTATACAGGAGTCGATGTTTTTGACTAAGTTTGCGTCGCACATCGATATTCTGGTGCGCGGCGACAGCCTGAAGGCCAGCGAAATCTTACAGCACGAAGTAATGAGCGACAAATACAAAGATAAAATTACCATTCACTTTAACACCACCACCGACGAAATCGTGGGCGAGGAAATAGAAGGCATCAAGCGCGTAACCAAAGTGATTGGCACCGACAAAACCACCGGCCAAAAAGTGGAGTTTCCCACCGACGGTGTATTCGTGTTTGTCGGTCTAAAGCCCAACACCGAGTTTTTGAAAGAGTCCGCCATCGAGCTAGACGAAGTTGGCTTTGTAAAATCAAACGAGCATCTTGAAACCAATATGTCGGGCGTGTTCGTGGCGGGCGATGTGCGAAGCGGCGCCACCATGCAAATAGCCACAGCCACCGGCGAAGGCGCCACCGCCGCCCTGCGCATCCGCGAATATCTGGAAGAACACGGCCGCAAACACGCCGGCACCGGCGACTACAGCGAATAAGTTATAGTTCGGGGTAGCCCGGGAAGTAATCGGCGACTAAACGGCTTGGGTCAATCCCAAGCCGTTTTGCATTTTTATATAATGTTTCAACTAATTCTTCAGGGCCTGAGATATAGATGTATGAGTTTTCTGGTGTTGCATGTTTGATCGCCTCGGCTGTAAATTTGCTGCGCGAGCCGGAAGTAATCGGTTTGAAATCCATTTTGTAGTCCTGGAATAGTTGCTTGAAAGCTAGCTCATCTGGCTTTGTGGCGAACCATAACTTGACAGCTCGCTTTTCGCCAGTGTCATGCAGCCACTTAATGATGCTGCGCACCGGTGTTATGCCAAGCCCGGCCGCAACAAAAAAAATCGGAATGGACGGGTCTTTCGGCAACACAAAATCACCCATTGGCTCGGCTAGGTGTAGCCTGGCTCCTGGCTTTAAGTTAGCCAGTTGCTGTTTGAACGAGCTGCTTTCTGAAGGCTGCAAGCGAGTAGTAATTCCGAGCAGTTCTTCAGTCGGCGAGCTAGAAAGTGTGAACCAACGGCGAATACCGCGGCCATCCGCATCGTCATGCGGTAGGTACAGTTCGGTAAATTGTCCGGAAGTGTAGCGCACCGGCTTCTCCGGTCGAAACCACAGCGTTTTAATGTGGCCAGCCACATTCTCGACAGACTCCAAAATCACGTACATGCCTACAGTATACCCTGCGTGGGTGCTACTTTAGTTTGTCGGGGTAGTCGGTCACAGCACCGGCCAGCCCAGAAGAAGCCCAGCGAGCTGCTTTGTCTGGATCGTTCAGCGGATATGCATACAGTTCGTAGCCGCTTTTTTGCATAGAACGAATAAACCCACGCCACAAAAAGCGCTGGTTCATGCAGACGATTTTCGTCCCCAGCTTTCGTGCGCGATGCGTTGCTCGCACGCCTGACCAGGATTCGAGTACGACAACAGGAATCTCTGGCAGAGCCGCGTGCAGCTCTTTGAGTGTTCTAAAACTAAACGAAGTTAGCTTGAAATCTGTCGGCAGCCAGTTTTGGTGCAGCCATTGTCTTAGTAGCGCGATGATCGGTACGGTGGACACATTTGGTTTGACTTCAATATCAATTGGCACGCGCCGGTTAATGGTACGAACGGCTTGCTCGAGGGTAATCAGGTTGGGCTTGTGTTGACGCAATTCATGAAAAGACTGGTCGGCGATCACAAAATCATCTAGTGCTGGGTCGTGGCACAAAATTGGGATGTTGTCTTTCGTTACACGAACATCGATTTCAATTTCGTCGACGCCCGCCTGTATGCCAGCTTCAATCGCTGCCAGCGTGTTTTCTGGCGCCAGACCTTTTGCGCCGCGATGTCCAATAATTTTCATAGCTATCTTCTTATAGTACAATACAACCAGAGAATAAAAGGAGTAATTATGGCAGATTTTAACCAAGTGCTGACCCCGGGCGACTGGCAGAACGGCAGCGTCAATACCGTTGTTGAGATTCCGCAAGGCTCAACCCTCAAAGTGGAGTGGGATCGCAAGCGCGCTGCATTTATGCTTGACCGCGTCGAACCAAGTATCTTTGCCAAGCCGGTGAACTACGGATTTATCCCGCAGACTTTGGACGATGACGGCGACGAGCTGGACACTCTGATTGTGTGTGCCGAGCCGATTCCGACTGGCGTATGGCTCGAAGCTCGCATTGTTGGTGTGCTGGACTTTACCGATGACGGCGAGGCCGACCACAAGATTGTGGTGGTACCGGCCGACGACCGCCATACTGGCGATAGCATTAAGTCGCTCGACGACCTGGGCGAACGCTGGAAACAACAGATTGAGCACCATTTTTCGCACTACAAAGACCTCAAAAAGCCGGGCAGCACCAAAGTAAACGGCTGGGGCGACTCCGAAGCCGCCAAAAAAATCATCGAAGAATCAATCGAACGTTTTAAGAAGTAGTATCCATGAAGTCCTTCGTCGTATCAAAAGTGTTGGTAGTAAACGAAAAGGGCGAAGTGTTGGCCTTGCGTCGGAGTCAAACCGACGAGCGCCGGCCGGGCCAGTGGGATTTTCCAGGCGGCTGGGTCGACGCCGGTGAGGACACGCACAAAGCCGCCATCCGCGAGGCCAAGGAGGAAGCGGGCATTGAGCTGAAAGATCCGGAGTTGGTGTTTGCATTCAGCGAAGTTGATTCGAAGCGCGGCAACGGCACGTGGCTGCTATATATCGAGCATATTTTTAGTGAACCTACAGTTACTCTTAGCGCCGAGCACGATGCTTACGATTGGAAAAAGCCTGAGGATTTGCTAAAAGAAATCACCTACGACCGCCAGCAGAAGATGCTCCGCTACGTGCTGCAAAACAAACTGCTCGAGAAATAGCCCCCGTGAACCAATAGAAATGAGTTCATAGGCTTGTGCTGTCCGCTGCCGCAACGCTATAATGAGGGAATGCCAAGTAAAAAAACCAAGTTCGAATGGAGCATACAAAAAGTTTTAGCCGTCGTGGCTATTGTGCTGCTGGCGGGAGTGTTTATTTATGCCGTCGTGGCCATTACAGCAAACAAGCAGGACGTTGGCACGCCTCCATCTAGCGGCCAGCAACTTACCGTTGAGGGCGAGTATGTCTGCCTGCCCAAAGCCGGTAGTGGCCCTCAAACGTTGGAGTGCGCGTTTGGCATCCAGACCACCGATGATGTGTACTACGGCCTCGACTTTACGCAAGTAGGCGGCGATGCGGCTGTCAGCGCGCTGCGCATTGGCGACCGAGTGCGCATAACCGGCACCTTCGAGCCGCAAGAAAGCATTTACATCAGTGAAGGTGTAGTACGCGTCTTGAGCTTTGAAGAGCTATAGAGCAGGGCTTGCTAGCACCCACCCCACTGGTTATTGTGTACGGGTTCGGGCGAAGGCGATGATTTGCTGCAGAGCGTTCTGTCCGTCGGCATTATCTAGGTTGAACTGGTATTCGTGCGGGAGTCCGGGGCTGTGGTTTGGCTCGTAGAACAGACTTGTAACGGAAACACCAAGTGCCGACAGCACCGCGGCAAACGGCCTGGACTGCACGTCCGTGAGCGGGTCGGCATTGCCGCCGGTTATAAAGGTTGCCGGGAAGTTTCTAGTGACGTAGTAGTAAGGCGACATCTGCCGGATTACAGGGGCGGAAAAATCATTCGTACCGCTGTACGCCCAGACTGTTACATCGCTCCCCCAGCCAAGCAGGCGTGAGGCGGCTGCCGGATGCGCCAGCTCCTCCATTTTGTAGATGCCGCAGCTGAGTACCACGCCTTTCAGCTGTGCAGGCAGGAGTGAAGGCACGATTCCTACCTCTTGCGCGTAGGCAGGATTGGTGATAATCACGGCCAACTGCGATGAAAGCTGCGAACCCGCCGAATCACCAGCTAGAATAATGTTGTCTGTGTCGGCATGGAAGCGCTCTGCGTTTTCAAGAATGTAGGCGTGCGCCGTATTCAACTGATGTACGGGGAGTGGATACGTATGTTGGGGCGCCAGAGAGTAGTTGGGCGCCACCACCACAAACCCTGCCTGCGCAAGCAGCTTGTAGTATCCGGCCGCGTCGGTTTTGTCGCCCGACAGCCACGCGCCGCCGTGCGTCCAGATAATTACGGGTAGTTTCTGGCCGCCAGCTTGAGCGCTATCGGGCATATACACATCAAGCAGTGCGTCAGTGTCGCCGGCTTTGTACTGTTGATCGCTTATAATGGCTACGCCGCTAGCTGGCGCGTGCTCTTCCAGCCCGGCGGCAGTTTTCGCGCCTTCTTTTTCGAACACGTAGCGAATGACCATGGCGCCAGGCCATGGACTTAGGCGAAACCATATCGCAGCAATAATACAAAGAATTAATATGCCTGCGACGATGCCGCCCAGCCACCACCAAAGTCGCCTGTGCCGCCGCCAAAAGCCGGCCGGCGCCGTCCTAGTTGTTTTGTTGGGAGTTTTAACCTTCATGGCCGTAGTATAGCATGAGCGGTTTCAAACAGCGGCCTGGCCTCCACAACTTCCCGGCCGTCGTGTTCGCCCTTAAAGGTGCACGTGTAGAGAGTTAGTTTAGGCGTTTCACTGGGTGCCTCAATTTCGGTTTGATGCGGCTTGACGGTAAAGCGCCGCACTACCTCGTATTCGTAGCGATTGCCTTTGAAATCTACAAAAATTTTGTCGCCGGGAGTGAGCTTATTGATGTGGTAAAACGGCGACTTGCGCTGGGTTGCGCCAGGGGTAAGCCCCAGTTTAAAGCGGTGCGCGCTTACAATAAAATTGCCGCCTTTGGCCGGGTTGCCGTGTTCGGGGTAGCGGTGCCATGCGTTTTCGTTTAGTACTTTCGGCCCGCCGGTTAGGTAAGGGATTGCTACACCGATTTTAGGTATAAGTAGCCGGTTTGGCGCAGTGTCGTCGTTAGTGACAACCAGTGGCGCTGGATTTTCTAGAGCCACGGCAGGAGGCGGAGAATATACCGTGGTAGGAAAAACGAGCAGCGCAATGTACACGCCAATGCCTGCCGGGAGCAAACACAAGGCGATCACCAAGCGCCGTCTGGTCATGTACTTCATTTTAACGGCTTGCGGTAGTTTTAGTGCTGCGACGGGGACTATTGAGCCAGAGTAAGAATGCCGAAAGAGCGATGAGGCTCCCCGCTGCTCCCAAGACGACCACCATGTTCATGCCCGTGGCCGCCAATCCAAGTACCGGATGGCTGGTGTTGCAGTCCGGGTCGTCAGTACTAGCCGTACCTCCGCTGACAGTAGGGTGGCAATTGCTGTGTGCCGCCAGGATGGTATTGTCTAGGTTGCTGTTGGCGAGGCTCCCCAGAAATTCGACTTTTACAGCGTAGGTTACGGTGACGGTTTGGCCGTTGGCTATATCGCCAGCAAATTCTAGCGTGTTGCCGCTCACGCTGGCCGTACCTGCCGAGGCGGGACTGACCGACGGTGAGCCTATAAGTTCGGCGTCGTCTAGTACGTCGGTCAGATCGTCGTCGATTTTTAGGTTAATAAGGTCGGTCGTCCCCGTGTTTTGGATAGTAAGCGTGTAGGTAACGGTTTGCCCGGATTTGACTGTTGTGCCCTCACTTGGGTCTGCGATTTTATTGACGGTGTAACTGCCGACTTGCACTAGTACGTCCTCTACCTCCCCGGCGCTAGCGGAGCTGATGGGCTGCGGGTCGGCTACGGTGCCGCTGAACATACGGAACCGAGCGTAGGTGTTAGTGGTAAATGTTGTGCTAGGGAATGTTAGTTCGTATACGGCCGTTCCCGAGCTTGCCGGAATTGTGGCTGTGACGCGCTCGCCTGGCTCGAAAGTGCCGTCGCTGTCTAGGTCGATCCATCCTGCCAGCGTTGCGTCAGACGAATTGTTGTTGGTGACTGTGGCGGGTATAGCGAGAGTCGTTGGTGTGCTGGGTGTGGCTACGATGTGCGTTACGCCGCGTTCGTCGTCTATATCATCGTCGTCATCGCCGGTAGCGTTGGCGCCGGGGAAGCCGTCGGTCTCGATGTCGATTTTTGTACCCAGCATAAGCGGTGCGGTGTTGGTTGTGCTGTTAAAGCCAGGGACGCTGTGCCGAGGGCCATCATCGGCCAGTAATGTGCCGTACGATGAAGGCGCGTCGCCGAAATCAATGGGGATTATGGCCTGTGCACATCGGGCACCGTCATTGCTGCCGGAAGAAGGGCCGGTAGAAAACAGTGCCGTGTCCTGTGTGCTGACGTTTGTGCGCCAGATATTGCCGGTGCTGTTGGAAGACGAGTACAGGAACCCGTCGGCGTCGGCGTAATTGGCGCCGATGGTGCGGCTGGTGCCAGTAATGCCGGACAAAACTCCCAGGCTCGACCACGTTTTGCTTGTCCGATTGAAAGCCCAAAGTGTTACGGTGTTGGGGCCGGCGCCGTCGTCCATGGTGCGGTAGAGGTTATCCGTGCCAGTAACCCATGCCCAGTCAGCTCCCGCAGTTCCGGTGGGACCGGCTGCTGATCCCGAAGTGATCAGCGTCGGCGTGGCAGCAGTGAGGTCAACTTGGTACCAGTTGTCATTGCTGCTGTTGATAAACCAATAATGCCCCTTGTCGTCAACGTCGCCAATGATGATTTGATGGCCGCCGACATGCGAGTAGCCGCTGATGCTTAGGTTTTCGGCTGTATGGTCGTTGTGGATACGGACGAGTGTTTCCTGTGTGTGATCCCAGCCGTAAACAAACTGGTCTTTTACGTTATACCCAATGGCGTTTATGGTGCGGTTGGCGATAGGGCTGCCGGAAGGCTGGGAATCGTCCCCGGTAACCATATCGATGTGATGCACCTGCGTATTGGTGCCTCCAGGATACTGGAACAAAATGCCGTGCGTTTCGCACAGCGGGAACGGCGCCGTCTCGCCGTGTCGGCCGGGGAGCGATAGAATGACAAGCGCCAGCAATGCTCAAAACTGCGTGCCACGAAACCCCTCTCTTGTTGTTCGACACAAACCTGTTAGTTTTACCGATGTTCCGCACTGTAACCCCCATTTATATGCATCATTATAGTAACTTGCTCATGTTTTTCAAAAATATTTCTACGGCCACTACTAGCCTTGCGCCGGACTTTCGCAATCTGTAGAATTAATATAAGCAAAAGTATTGTAATAGATTCTGGAGGTCGGATGAAAACGCGAGTAGTAATTAATGGATTTGGGCGTATCGGGCGTTCGGCGTTTAAGATTGCATTTGAGAGGAGCGACCTGGAAATCGTCGCCATCAACGACCTTGCCGATACTAAAACTCTTGCGCATTTGCTCAAACACGACAGCAACTACGGCGTCTATAGCCAGGAAGTAAACTTTGACGAGCAAAACATTATTGTCGCCAGCCAGAAAATCCGCGTTTACGCCGAGAAAGACCCGGCCGCCCTGCCTTGGAAAGACCTGAGCGTCGATGTAGTCATAGAATCAACAGGTCTTTTTACCGATCCCGAAAAAGCCCAGGCGCACATTAACGCGGGGGCTAAGAAAGTGATCATCAGCGCGCCCGCCAAGGGCGACAGCGCCGACACAATCGTGCTGGGTGTAAACGAAGACAAACTTGAGACGGCGACTGATGTGATTAGCAACGCCAGCTGCACCACCAACTGCATTACGCCGGTGGCGGCAATCATTGAGGCCAACTTCGGTATAGAAAAAGCCATGATGACCACCGTCCACAGCTACACCGCCAGCCAACGTTTGCAGGACGCTCCAGCTAAAGATCTGCGCGAGGCGAGGAGCGCAGCCGAGAACATCGTACCCACCACCACCGGCGCCAGTATTGCCGCGGCCAGGGCAATGCCGTCGCTCAAAGACCGCTTCGGCGGCATGAGTATCCGCGTGCCGACCCCCGTGGTAAGCCTTAGCGACTTTGTTATAATCACCAAACGCAAGGTCACGGTCGAGGAAGTCAACGAGGCCTTTAAAAAAGCCGCCGCAGAGCCGTACTACCAGGGCATTCTAGCCGTCACCGAGGAAGAATTAGTAAGCAGCGACTTCATCGGTAACAGCCACTCCGCCATCGTCGATCTTAATTTAACAGCGGTCATCGACGGCAACATGCTCAAGGTCGTCGCTTGGTACGACAACGAATGGGGATACAGTAACCGCCTGGTCGAAATTGTGGCCGACACAGGCGCAATTTTGCACAAGGGCGGCGACAACACGCCGCAAATCCAGGAGGTGGCCGTAAACGGGCAGGTTTGAGATGGGTTCTAAGATTTTTATCGGCGCTGACCACAACGGCTTTGACATGAAGGCTTTTATAGCCGAGGAGCTAGCCCGGCTCGGCTACGAAGTTACTGACGAAGGCGACCAAGCCCGCAACCCCGACGACGACTTTCCGCAGTTTTCCGAGCAAGTAGTTACCGGCATGAAGGCGACGGGCGACCAAGAGGCGCGCGGCATCCTTATCTGCGGCAGCGGCCAGGGAATGTGCATTGCCGCCAACCGCTTTAAGGGCATCCGCGCCGCGCTGGTGTGGAACGAGCACGAAGCCCGCGCCGCCCGCAACGACGACGACAGCAATATTTTGTGCCTACCCGCCCGCTCCATTAGCAACAAACAAGCACTGGGTATCGCGCAAACTTGGCTGCGCACGCCATTTGCCGCCGCCCCGCGCTTTAAGCGACGTATAAAACAAATCGACGAATTGGGCTAGAGACGCCAGTTATTTCCAGTACAACCCTTTTTTGATGATCATATTTTCGTTCGGTTTTGGCAAAACTATCCGCCTGCGTGTTAACTTGGTTGCGGTTGTCTTTTTATCCTGAGGTTTTGCCTGCTTATTCATATGTTCATAATACTATAAGCAGTCCTATAGCTCCAAATGAGGCCATCGCCGCGGATGTAAGCGTCATTCGCCAATGTGCGTTGTTGACACGCTGATTGTATGTAATGGCTTTCTGTGTGTCAGCCAGAAGTTGTAGCACTAGGGCTTCTCGGTTGAGTTCTAGATATTCGGGGAAGTCGTCCAGCAAAACGGATGCGCCCAGATATTTTTTGGACTGTAGGGCTAGGGCGGCAAATACGAGCGAGATAGCGGGCGGAGCAACCGCCGCCAACATCCACCAACCAAGGTCAGACAGGCCGGCAACAAAAATAAGCAGGGTGACATCGACCGCCACAATACCGAGCGATTTGTTATCGATGCTGTCGCCGCGCGACATAATTGTCGCTAGCAGGTTTTGCTGCGTGTTTAGTAGTGGTTCGAGATCTTGCTTGTCAGCCATAAGCGGTATACTCTTAAAATGAGTTAAGGCGATTATACATGGCAACGAACAAAAAAGTCACTATCTGTCCTACCGTTACCGCACGTTCGTCTGACGAGTATCGCGAGCAAATGGAGCGGCTGGCGCCGTTTGTGCGGCGTATACACATCGATGTTGCGGACGGCGTTTTTACACCGGTAAAGCTGTCTTCGCTCAAAAGCGTTTGGTGGCCGCACGGTGTTACGGCCGACTTACATGTGATGTTCCAGCGGCCGTTCGGCCACACGGCCGATTATCTGCGCCTTGCGCCGCAGCTTGTAATTGTCCACGCCGAGGCCGAGGGGCAGTTTTTGCCGTTCTCCAGCCGCATGCGCGCCAATAGCATCCGTGTTGGCGTAGCGCTAAAACCGCACACCTCTGTCGAAAAGATTAAACAGGCACTGGACTGGATAGATCACGTCTTAATATTTTCGGGCAACCTCGGCCACTTCGGCGGGCAGGCCAACACGCATCTTCTTACAAAGGCGCTGCATATGCGGCGGCTTAAGCCCGAGCTGGAAATCGGCTGGGACGGTGGCATCAACATCCAAAACGCCAATTTATTGGCGGCCGGTGGCGTCAACGTTTTAAACGTCGGCGGATTTATCCAGCACGCGCACAATCCGCGAGCGGCGTACGAACAGCTTCGCGGTGCAGTCGGTCTAAAATAGCCGGCTTTTGAAAAGCGAAGCTCACAGTGTAATATGAAAACATAAAGGGTAACGACTTATGCGTCAGATATTCTCGATTGAAGAATTGGAATTAAAAGCGAACGAGATTCGCGAAGATATTATTAAGATGCTTTTAGAGGCCAAAAGCGGTCACTCCGCCGGGCCGCTGGGGCTGTCCGATATTTTTACGGCACTGTACTTTAATGTTCTAAAACACGACCCGAAGCGGCCGGATTGGGAGGAGCGCGACCGGCTGGTGCTAAGCAATGGCCACTGTTGCCCGGTGCAGTACGTG
This sequence comes from Saccharimonadales bacterium (SeqCode), assembly GCA_050730855.1. Classification (GTDB taxonomy): domain Bacteria; phylum Patescibacteriota; class Saccharimonadia; order Saccharimonadales; family UBA4665; genus DASRJJ01. The sequence continues at coordinate 44,975 of JBOHNU010000002.1, forward strand.
GCAATGGCGCACGCCGGTTACTTTGAAAAGTCCGAGCTAAAAACGCTGCGCAAGTTTGGCACGCGCTTACAAGGCCACCCCGAACGCACACGCCTGCCCGGGCTGGAGACAACCAGCGGCCCGCTAGGCTGCGGCCTTAGCCAAGCTGCCGGCATGGCGCTGGGTCTGCGTATGGATAAAGTGCAACACCGCTGGGTTTACTGTGTGGTCAGCGACGGTGAGCACGACGAAGGCAATTTTTGGGAGTCGGTTATGTTGATCGGCAAGTACAAGCTCAATAACCTAACCGTTCTTGTCGACCGCAACAACATTCAGATTGACGGCCCGACAGAAGTGATAATGCCGCTCGAAGACCTGCGCGCCAAGTGGGAAGCCTTTGGCTGGCACGTGCTCGAGATTGACGGCAACGACATCGAGGCTGTCATCGACGCCTGCAGCATGGCTAAAGCAATTGTGGAAAAGCCGGTGGTCATAATCGCCCACACCATCCCAGGCAAGGGCGTGGATTTTATGGAGTACGATTTCCATTGGCACGGCGCGCCGCCCAATGCCGAGCAAGCCAAAGACGCGCTTTCGCAGCTGCGGACGCTTGGCGGAAAAATCAGGAGCGAGCATGAATAAACATCATCTTGTAGCGGATTTACAGGCAAAAGATATAAAGCAGGAGTCCAACCGCAAGGGCTTCGGCCGGGGGCTGCTCAAAGTTGGCAAACAACACGACAAAGTGGTTGGCCTGTGCGCTGACCTTTCCGAAAGCACGCAGATGAAGGCCTTCGCCGACGAGTTCCCGGACCGCTTTGTGCAGGTAGGCGTGGCCGAGCAAAACCTGGTGACCACCGCGTCCGGCTTGGCGGCTATGGGTAAAATTCCATTTGCCAGCAGCTACGCGGCGTTTTGCCCGGGACGGTGCTGGGAGCAAATCCGCACCACTATTTGTTTGAACGAACGGCCGGTTAAAATTGTCGGCTCGCACACCGGGTTGAGCGTGGGGCCGGATGGCGCTACGCACCAGATGCTTGAAGACATCGCCCTGATGCGCAGCCTGCCGCACATGAAGGTCTTTGCGCCCTGCGACGCCCTGGAAGCCGAGCGTATAACGCTGGCTATGGTTAAAGACCCCAGCCCCAATTACATCCGCCTCAGCCGTGCCGACACGCCAGTGTTCACCACCGACCATACGCCGTTCGAAATCGGCAAAGCCTACGTTTACCGCGAAGGTCACGACGTAACCATCGTCTCTACCGGCGGCCTGACCTACCAAGCACTGCTGGCCGCCGAAATCCTAGAGAAAGACGGCATTCATGCTGAAGTTATACATGTGCCAACCATCAAGCCACTGGACGACAAAACAATCCTGGCAAGCGCGCAAAAAACCCGCGCCGTCGTAACGTGCGAGGAAGGGCAGATTGCTGCAGGGCTGGGCGGAACCGTGGCCGAGCTTCTGTCTGAGCGCCTGCCAACACCGATGAAGCGCGTCGGTATGCAAGACCGTTTCGGCGAGTCCGGCCAGCCCGACGAACTGGCCGAACACTTTGGCTTAACTGCCATACATATCGCCATGAACGTCCACCACGTACTCGACCACAAAAAGATTAGGGGCAGTAAATGAATCTGGAGCTATTGGAAGAAACCTGTAAAGCGCTAGCGGCGCCGGGCAAGGGGCTGCTGGCCGCCGACACCAGCATGGCCAGTACCAAAAAACGCTTCGACAGCGTGGGTGTGGAGTCTACCGCCGAGACGCGCGGCGAATACCGCGGCCTGCTGTTTGGCACGCCAAATATCGAAAACTACTTGACCGGAGTTATTTTGTTCGATGAAACCTTCTGGCAAACCGGCCAGAACGGGCAGCTGTTTCGCAAGGCACTCAAAAGCAAGGGTATCCTGCCGGGCATAAAGGTAGACAAAGGACTGGTCGATCTGCCCGGCTTCCCGGGCGAAAAGGTTACACAGGGTCTCGACGGTCTGCCCGAAGCACTCCAAAAGTACTCTGCTGCCGGCGCGAGGTTTGCCAAGTGGCGCGCGGTTATCGCGATTGGGGACGGCATCCCTACAAATGAATGTGTCGTTGCAAACGCCGTAAACCTGGCGCGTTACGCCCGCCTGTGCCAGCAAGAAAACATCGTGCCGATCGTCGAGCCAGAAGTGCTGTTCGACGGCGCACACTCCGCCAGCCAGTGCGAGCAAACCATGGCACACACCCTCGACATGCTGTTTAAGATTATGCGTGCCTACCGCGTGCATTTACCCGGCGCCATCCTAAAAACCAGCATGGTGCTGCCGGGCAAAGACAGCGGCACGCCGATTGACCCAGGCGATGTTGCGGAACGCACCGTGCGCGTTTTGACCGGTCACGTTCCAAAAGAGCTGGGCGGCGTGGTGTTCCTAAGCGGCGGCCAGACTCCCAATGACGCATTCGTTAACCTCAACCGCATTGTGCGGCATGGCTCACACCCCTGGAGCTTGACGTTCTCGTACGACCGCGCCCTACAAGACCCGGTGCTAAAAACCTGGGCGAAAGATCGTTCTAACACTGGCGAGGCGCAGCGCGTATTCGAGCATCAGTTGCAGTTAGCTGCGGCCGCCTGTAAAGGAGAACTTGACGAAACGGCGCTAAGCCGCGACAATTTCGTGAGTAAGGGGCAGGATTAATGAAGTTTGTTTCTATCGGGGCGGCAGTACAAGATGTTTACTTAAGCAGGAGTGAGGCGTTAAAACCCATTAAAGAGGCCGACGGGGAATTTTACGCCGAACTTAAAATGGGCGGCAAGGCCGATGTCGACCAAATTAATTTTAGCACCGGCGGCGGCGCGACAAATGCTGCCACAACGTTTGCTCGGCAAGGTCAAACCAGCATTTTTATGGGTGCGATCGGTGAGGATCCGGCCGGAGAGGCGGTGCGGCAAGAGCTGAAGCGCGAGCAAATAGACGCACGGCTGACTGTTTCAAAAAAACACAACACAGGATATTCGGTAATTCTGCTGGCAAGTAATGGAGAGCGAACGGTGCTTACTTATCGTGGCGCATCGACGCACTACGAATCGGCTCATTTCGATTTGTCCGATTTCGGCCACGTGGACTGGCTGTACATGTCTAATCTATCTGGAGCCGTGGACATTTTGGAAAAGTTGTTTAAGCAAGCAAAAGAACTGGACATTAAGGTTGCCTGGAATCCGGGGAAAGCCGAACTAAAACAGCGGGAAAAACTCAAGCAGCTGTTGCCGTTTATAGAAGTATTGATTGTAAATAAAGAAGAAATGCAATCGATTGCGGCAGGCGAGAAGCTCGAAGATTTAGCGCGTGCAGGCAGCAAACTCGTGCCGGTTGTGGTCATTTCGGATGGGCCAAAAGGGGTCGGCGCAACCGATGGTAGAACGTACATAAAGGCCGGCGTATACGAGGACGTGAAAGTGGTAGACAGAAACGGTGCAGGTGACGCGTTTGGCTCGGGTTTCGTGTGTGCCTGGGCGCAGGGCAAGTCGTTGCGCGAAGCGGTTACGTTCGCTAGTGCTAATTCGACTTCGGTAGTGAACAAAGTGGGTGCCAAGACTGGCATTCTGAAGGCCGATGCTAAAATTCACGACATGGAAATGGGGGAAAAGCCGCTATGAACGAGCTGCGGATATTCTGCGTCGGAGACATAATTAGTGGTGCTTTTATAACTTTGTCAGAGGACTATGTAACAGTAAGTACCGACGATAAAGGCTACAAGCGGATGAGTTTCGAGCTGGGTGCGAAATTGCCATACAAGCAATTAGATGTAGTTAAGGCCGTAGAGTGCGCCCCCAACGCCGCCGTGGCTATGGCGCGGCTGGGGCTTGGCTCCAGCCTAATGGCCTGGCTCGGCGACGACGCGGTTGGCCAGGAAATGATCGCTTATCTTAAGGAGCAAAAAGTCGGCACCGAAAATCTGGCCGTCGAAGCGGGAAAGAAGTCGAATTATCATTTTTATTTAAAATATGGTGCCGACCGTACAAAGCTGCAAAGGTTCGAAGATTATTCGTACCAATGGCACGAGCCGGCACAAAAGCCGGACTGGCTGTACTTGGGCGTGCTGGGCGAAAATACCTGGCCACTGCATGAGGCGATGCTGAGCTACCTGGAGCAAAACCCCGGCATTAAACTAGCGTTTCAGCCTGGTATGTATCACTTGCTGTGGGGGGTTGAAAAAATGGCTATGTTCTATCGCCGCGCCGAGATTGTTGTTTTGAACCGCGAGGAGGCGGCACAGGTTACTGGCAAGGATCGTGGCGACGTCGCCGGATTGATTAGCGCACTACACGAGCTAGGTATAAAAATAGCTGTCATTACCGACGGACCTGACGGTGCCTATGCTTCGGATGGTCAAAAAATACTGTTCATGCCGATTTATCCTGATGTAGCCGCACCAGTCGACCGCACTGGAGCTGGCGATGCTTTTGCGTCGACGCTGACTGCTGCTTTGGCAATGGGCGAGCCGCTCGAAACGGCGCTCTCTTGGGCTCCCGTCAACAGCATGCATGTCACGCAATTTATAGGCGCACAGGAAGGTTTATTACCGAAGGCTCGGCTCGAGGAGTTTTTACAAAAAGCGCCAGCCGATTACAAAGCGACCGTGTTCCAAGGCTAGTATTTTATACGCGAACTCGCTTGTGGTAATCTGTTTGTAGATATGACGCGCTTTTTACGCAATGCTTTGGGGGCAGAGGAACCGACGTTTAGTCAAAGTATCCGGCAGCTCGAGCGTGCAGCGGGCGCGCCCAGCGCCGACATCCGCCTGACAAGCGAGCTGGTGTGCCAGGTTAAAGCTAAGGTTGCCGAGCTGGGGCTTGACCCCAACGACACCAGCGGCCAGGAGCTATATGAAGTTTTGCGTCAGCGCCTGGTACACGACGAGGCGCTAGTGCGCTACCGGCTGGGAGTGCCGGTGGATGCGCCGCCGCCGCTGGTGGCAGACCGCGTGCGCCACTTTCTGGGAAAATTGGATGCGCCTGCGGCCTGCTTTGCGCTAAAAAACAGTGTCGCCAAAAAAATGCTGCGCGCCAAGCCACCCAAAACGGCCATGAAGCGGCTTGGGTACCGCTCGGCCGACTCAATGCTCAAGCACGAGCCGGCGGCGCAGCTGTACGCCGCCGCGCTTATTTACGAATCTCCGTCTTGGCACAAGTCGTTTTTGGCTCAGTATGTAAAGCTCTCGCCTGGCGATTTCGAGCCGAGGCGCATCAGCGTGCTCCATCCCAAATCCACAAAGTGGCAGCAGGCAAGCCGGGATTTTGCCGGCCAAACCCGGCAAGTTATGGCTGGCTTCCGCGAGCTGGGTGCGGTGGTGCTTTTGCCACCGGCCGACCACCTGGACGGGCTGGCCATCACCACGCTGCTTTTGGCAATAGAGGAAATGAACGAAATCCGCGCCTACAGCTCGTTCATAAAGTTGCAGCAGGTGAAGCCGGCGTTTGGCCGCATTGTACAGCAGTCGTCGCGGGGCGAGCTGCTTACTTCGGCAACGCTCGCCGGCCGGCCCGTGCCGTGGCGCATGGTGCAGCGCTACTACGCCACATTTAAGGAAGCGTACCATCCGGAGCTGTTTGAGCCGCATGTGCAACCGGAAGATTTGTCGTGGCATAAAGCAGATGAGGCGTTGGTGCGGCTGGAGCCGTCGCTGCGCTTTTGGCAAGGCACCGCCATGCTGGCGCTGATGGATCAGGACGAGCCGGTGTCGCTCAATATCTTAGACGTAGCCATAAGCCAGGCAAACCACTTGGCGTTTGGGCACCGCGTGGTGCATTTTTTCCGCGCTAATCTGTGGCATGAGTTGATGTCTCGCTATCTGCACCAGGAAAATCTCGAGACGGCCGTTAGCCAGCAACTCTCCGGCGATCTACTCGATAACCAACCAAAACAGGAGGTACCGGCATGATAAAAAAGTTTTTGGCTAAACAAAAAACAGAACTACCGCTGCAAACCATAGCAACGCTTGGCGCAAAGCACATCGACAGCCTGACCGACGGCGAAATAAAAAAGCGCATGAAGCGCATAGACGACGATTTTATGAACGCCTTTCGTTTGCTGCGTAAGCATCCCGACACTGTTACCTTTTTTGGTTCGTCGATGATCGCCCGCGACAGCAAATACTACTCTCTGGCGCGCCAGCTCGCCAAGCGGGTGGTGTCCGAGCTGCACCTTACGGTAGTAAGTGGCGGCGGCCCTGGAATTATGGAAGCCGGGAACCGCGGCGCGCGCGAGGCCAAAGGCGACTCGGTTGGCATGACCATCGAGCTGCCGAAAGAGCAGGTTAATGGCTATGTTACGCATTCCGCCGACTTTTACTACTTCTTCAGTCGCAAAGTGGCGCTGGCGTTTACCGCCCGCGCTTTTGTGTACTTCCCGGGCGGATTTGGCACGCTGGACGAGCTGTTCGAAATCCTCACTCTGCAAAAAACAGCCCGCATCCCGCGCATCCCGATTGTGCTAGTTGGCACAGACTACTGGGACAAGCTACAGGATTTTTTGCAAGAAACCGTTTTGCAAAAAACCGGCGCCATTGCCAAGGAAGATCTGGAACTGTATACCATAACCGACAATCTGGACGAAGTGCTAGGCATCATCGCCGGCAATCCGAGAAGCAAATGAAACAGAGAGAACAAAACGAGCTGGCCTTTAGTAAAATTTTGATCCTGCTGCTGGCGGCTGTTGGGCTTTTATTTGTTATTTGGTTTGCCTGGGTTCGGCCGGAGGAAGAGTCCGCCAACATTACTTCGTTCGACGACTGCAAAGCGGCTGGCTATCCGGTTCAGGAAAGTTTCCCCGAAGTTTGCGTGGCGCCGGACGGCCAGCGTTTTACTAATAACTAGGAAGCCCCCGACTCTGCACTATATTACAGGACACATGCGGGTCATGAAACGGGCTTAAATAGCACATTTCGCGCTTACGGGTGCCTGTTACAAATAGTGCAGGTCGGGGACTTCCTATTGGACGCTTCCTAACCTGTTACAATAGGTGGATGAGCAAGTTCCGACTTACAAGCGACTACCAGCCGACGGGAGACCAGCCGGCGGCTATCGCGCAGTTGACTAAAGGTGTTGAAGATGGTTTGCAGAATCAGACGCTGCTTGGTGTAACCGGCAGCGGCAAGACGTTTAGTATGGCCAATGTCATTCAGAATATTCAAAAACCGACGCTTGTGCTCAGCCACAACAAAACGCTGGCCGCGCAGCTGTATGAGGAGTTTAAAAAGTTTTTCCCCGACAATGCGGTGCACTATTTTGTGAGTTACTTCGATTATTACCAGCCCGAGGCTTACATTCCGCGCAGCGACACATACATCGAGAAAGACAGCGACATTAACGAAGAAATCGACCGCTTGCGCCACGCCGCCACCGACGCGCTGCTATCCCGCCGCGACGTGATTATCGTAGCCAGCGTCAGCTGCATTTACGGTATCGGCTCGCCGACTGACTACAACGATTTATCTGTGCGGCTAAAAACCGGCGAGCGCCGCGTGCGCGACAAGCTCATGCGCCAGCTCACAGACATCCAGTATCAGCGCAACGACATAGACTTTAGCCGCGGCACCTTCCGCGTGCGCGGTGACGTTATCGATATTTTTCCGGCCGGCGAGGAGCTGGCTTACCGTGTGGAGTTTTTTGGCGACGAGGTCGAACGTATTTTGCAAATCGACCCGCTCACCGGCGAAATTCTAGCCAAACCGACAGAACACACTATTTTCCCTGGATCGCACTACGTCACGCCCTACGACAAGCTCAAGGTGGCGCTGGGCAACATCGAGCAAGAACTGGCCGATCGCCTGGCACTGTTTAAAAAACAGGGCAAGTTGCTAGAGGCGCAGCGGCTCGGACAGCGCACGCGCTTCGACCTCGACATGCTGGCCGAAACCGGCTTTGTAAAAGGCATCGAAAATTACAGCCGTTACCTCACCGACCGCGCGCCCGGCGAGCAGCCGGCCACGCTGCTTGACTATTATCCCGACGACTTTTTAATGTTTATCGACGAAAGTCACATGACCATGCCGCAAGTTCGCGGCATGTACAACGGCGACCGCGCCCGCAAAGAGGTGCTGGTAGAGCACGGCTTCCGGCTGCCGAGCGCGCTCGACAACCGGCCGCTCACATTTACCGAATTCGAAAAACACATCAACCAAGCCATTTACGTCAGCGCCACGCCGGCCGAATACGAACTGTCGCGTAGCCCTAAGCCGGCGCAACAAGTAATCCGCCCAACAGGATTGCTCGATCCGCCGATTGAGGTGCGTCCCATCGACGGGCAGATCGACGACCTCATCGCCGAAATCCGAACTATCACCAGCAAGCGCCAGCGCGTGCTGGTGACCACCCTCACCAAGCGCATGAGTGAGGACTTAACCGACCACCTAAAAGAGTTAGGGATTAAAGTGGCCTACCTGCATAGCGACGTCGAAACGCTGGAGCGCACCGACATTCTGCGCGACCTGCGCCTGGGCGTGTACGACGTGCTGGTCGGTATTAACCTGCTGCGTGAGGGTCTGGACTTGCCGGAAGTATCGCTGGTGGCTATTTTGGACGCCGACAAAGAAGGATTCCTGCGCAGCGAGCAAGCGCTCATCCAAACCGTTGGCCGCGCCGCCCGCCATGCCGAAGGGCGAGTTATTATGTACGCCGATCGCCTTACGCGCAGCATGAAAGCAACGATGGACGAAACCACCCGCCGCCGGGCAATCCAGGAGAAATACAACCAAGAGCACGGCATTACGCCCACCGGCATAAGCAAATCTATCGATAAAGGCATGCGCCCCGATCTGCCGGAAGAAGCCAAGAAAGCCAAGCTCGACCTCAAAAAAATCCCCAAAGACGAGTACAAACACCTTATAAAAGACCTAACCGCCCAGATGGATCTAGCCGCCAGCAACCTCCAATTCGAAAAAGCCGCCGAACTGCGTGATTTCATATCCGACGTGAAGTCCAAACTGTAAGGAGCCTAAAAGGGCCGCACCCTTTGCAGATAAAGATTCTGTAGATTTCGGAAATGTCGAAAGGGTTTGTTTTGCAGGCGAATGGGCGTATAGCGCCTTGCTATACTTGTAGTAACGTGCGTAAAACCTACAAACGGCGGAATCGGTTTCGAGTAACTTCCCGGCACTGGCGCAAGCGTGCGCTGTGGCTTTTGGGAAGTTTACTGGTTGTGCTGGCGCTAGCCAATGCCACCATGTGGTTTTTGTACCGCGGTAAAGTGTTGCCCCATGTGCGGTTGGGGGCGGTGCCGGTTGGCAACGTCGCTTACGATGAATTAGACGACAAAGTCGCAGTGGAGGAGCTACTGCCGCCGGAGATTGCGCTGAGTACCGGTGACAAGCAGGAGGTTGTGGAGGTTACTGGACTTGGTGTGAGTGTAGACTGGCCAGCAACGAGCGAGCGGCTGCGACAACAGCGTTCGTGGCTGCCGCTGCTCAACCTGGTGGTGCATAGGACGGTGCCGGTGGAGCTAGCGGTGGACAATACCTTGTTCTCTGCCGAGCAGGCTAGGCTAGCACCAGCGTTTTCCAAGCCGGCGCTGCCGGAGCGGATTGTGTTTAGCGGCCAGAACTTCGAAATTGCTGTGCCCGAGGCTGGCTACGAGCTGGACGCGGCGCAGTTTCAATCCCAGGTACTAGCAGCCATCGAGACGGGAAGGCGAGAGGTTACTGTGCCGACCAAGGTTGTTGAGCCGGCGCTCAGCGACGCCAGCCTGGACGGCACGCTGCAATCGCTGCGCGAAAAACTGGGAGTTGCGATTAAGTTTACGCTAAGCGGCCAGGAGGTTAAGCCAGGACGAGCCGACATCGGCGGCTGGTTTGTGCCAAGCGGCCGGTCGATGGCATTCTCGGCCGAAAAAGCCAAAGCCTACGCGGCCGGGTTGGGTGACGTGTACAACTCCGGCAATGCGGCTTTGGCCGCTAACTACGCGCTCGACAAGTTGGCAAACATAACTTTCGTGCTCTCGGCTAACCGAGCGCCGGCCAAGTACACCTACTGCGCCGCGACAAAAGGCGTAGATCAAGCGCACTTGCCTGGGTTTATTGCCAAAACCGCCGCTGTACTGGGCGATCCGCGCGGCTGGAACGCTGGCGGCAAGGTGGCGTTTGAGCGGGTAGAGTCGGGCTGCGACTTTTCATTGTGGCTTAGCGCACCATCGCAGATGACTAGCTTTGGTGGCTTGTGCGATTCGTTTTGGAGCTGCCGCTCCGGCCGCAATGTAGTAATTAACTTCGACCGCTGGCAAGGCGCCACCGATGCCTGGAATAATGCGGGCGGCGGGCTGGAAGATTACCGCGCCATGGTTACGAACCACGAGGTCGGCCACTGGCTGGGCTTCGGCCATCGTAACTGCCCGGGAGCCGGCCAGCCCGCGCCGGTGATGCAGCAGCAATCCATAAACCTGCAGGGTTGCAAGTTCAACCCCTGGCCGACCGAGCCGGAACTCTCCACACTCAAGCAAGCCCGCGGTATCGCCATGCTCCCCGCACGCGAAGATTACACTTTCCCTAATAGCTGTTGTAGTTGCGGCCACTGCGCGGCTTGATTACCTCTGGTAGGTACTGCTATACTAGGCAAATAATGACAAAACTCTCACGAGACGATGTGCTTAAATTGGCTCGGCTGGCCAGGCTCGACATTACCGACGAAGAGGTCGAGCTGTACCGTAAGGAGCTAAGCAACATCTTGCAGTATGTCGAGCAAATCCAAAACACCGATGTAACCGGCCTAAAGCCAACTACGCAGGTAACCGGCCTCACCAATGTCATGCGCGACGACGAAGTACAAGATTACGGCGCAAGTGCCAACGACTTGCTGCGCCTGGCACCCAAAACGCAAGACCGCCAGCTAAAGGTAAAGAGGATGATTAAATGAGCCAGTGGCTGCCAATAAAAGAGCTGGCCGCTAAAGTGCAGGCCGGCGAGCTGAAAGCTGTTGACCTTGTTGAGAAGGCGCTTAAAACTATCGAAGACAAAAAAGAGTACAACGCCATAATTGTCGTTATTGACGAGCGCGCCCGCCAGCGCGCTAAGAGCATTGATGCGGCAGTTAATAGGGGCGAAAAAGCCGGTCGTTTGGCCGGCGTGCCGTTTATCGCTAAGGATAATTATTTAGTTTTTGGCGCCGAGACTACGGCCGCCAGCAATATGCTGCGCGGCTTTACTGCTCCGTATCAGTCAACAGTGATCGAGCGGCTAGAGGCCGAAGGTGCGATCTGCGTGGCCAAGGCCAACCTAGACGCCTTTGCCCACGGTGCGAGCACCGAAAACAGCGACTTCTTCACCACCAAACACCCGCATGATAAAACTCGTGTTCCGGGCGGCTCATCTGGCGGCTCTGCTGCGTCAGTCGTGTTGGATTTAGCGCCGTTCGCGCTCGGCACCGACACCGGTGGCTCCATCCGCCAACCGGCCAGCTTTGTGGGCTGCGTGGCATTTAAGCCGACATATGGCCTGACCTCGCGTTACGGGGTTGTGGCGATGGCCAGCAGTACCGATGTTATGGGGCCGCTTGCCCGCACAGTGGAAGACGCGGCAGTTATTATAGATATTATTGCCGGCCGTGACCCGTTTGACAGCACAACTATTGAGCGCGACCCGGACGGTTACGATGCCGCGCTAGTGTCGCTGAATGGCAAGAAAATCGGCATTATCAAGGAATATATGGGCGAGGGTTTGGACGACAACGTCAAAGTTGTTATTGAAGCCGCAGCGGCCAAGCTCCAGCAGGCCGGCGCCGAGGTCGTTGAGGTCAGCCTGCCGTCGCTGCCTTTGGCGTTGGCCGTGTACTACATAGTTGTTCCGGCGGAACTTTCCAGCAACCTTGCCCGCCACGACGGACAACGATATCCGTTTTCCAGCGGTGAAGGTAAAGACTTGGAGGAAAGCTACCGCAAATCGCGCGGCATCGGCTTTGGCAAAGAGGCCAAGCGCCGCATTATGATCGGCACCTACGTGCTCTCCAGCGGCTACTATGACGCCTACTATCGCCGGGCGCAGACCGTCCGCACGAAAATTATTAACGAGTTTAACGACGCCTACAGCAAGGTCGATTTTTTAATTGGCCCTACTGCACCAACCACCGCGTTTAAGATTGGCGAGAACGCCGGCGATCCGCTCAAGATGTATCTGGCCGATGTAATGACCGTGGCCGTTAGCCTGGCTGGAGTTCCGGCCGCAGTGGTGCCAGCTGGTCTGGCCGACGACGGCCTGCCGGTGGGGTTGCAGATCATGGCGCCGCAGCGCAAAGATCGCCAGCTGCTGGGCGTTGCCAAAGCGGCCGAGGAGGCACTGAAATGATCGACATAGGTATGTACGTTGGCGGCGGCTTTATAGTTCTGGGTGCGCTTGCCGGTCTGTTTATATGGTGGCGCCGCCGCAAGCGTCCGCTGGATAAGGTGTATTTTAAGAAAGAGTGGCGCGAGCTGCAAAAACTGCTTAAAAACAAAGAGCGCTGGGACGTCGCCCTGCTGCAAGCCGACAATTTGCTGGACATTGCGCTCAAGAAAAACCGCATACGCGGCCATAATATGGGCGAGCGGCTGGTTAAAGCGCAGCGGTTGTTTAGCGACAACGACAGTGTATGGTTCGGCCACAAACTACGCAACAAAGTGGAGAGCGAACCAGACATGAAGCTCAAGGAAAAAGAAATCAAACAGGCACTGGTGGGCATCCGCCAGGCGCTAAAAGATTTAGGAGCGTTGCCTGATGGTAAGTAAAGAGACACGTGCCAAATACACCTCTACCATCGGTATTGAGTGCCATGTGCAGCTGAAAACCGCAACCAAACTGTTCGCGGCAGTCGGCAACGATGCGCGCGACGCTACGCCAAATACGTTAGTTAGCCCGATTTGTTTTGGCCTGCCCGGCGTGCTGCCGGTGCTCAATCGTGAGGCAGTGCATTTGGCCATGAGCGCCGCTTTTGCACTTAATACCGTACCGCAAAGATACAGCTACTTCGAGCGCAAGCATTATTTTTACCCGGATTTACCGTTGGGGTACCAGATTTCGCAGCTCAGTCAGCCTATCATCAAGGGCGGTTCTCTGACTGTCGATGTCGACAGCAAACCGGTAACGGTCAGAATCAACCGCGTGCAAATGGAGGCCGATGCCGGCAAGAGCACCCATCCGGCAGAAGCCGATTACAGCTTGGTCGACTTTAACCGTGCTGGCACGCCGTTGCTTGAAATTGTCTCTGAGGCCGACATGCACTCCGCTGTCGAGGCTAAAGTCTACGCCCGCGAGCTTTACCTGACCCTGCGTTACGCGGACGTGTCTGACTGTAACCTGTACTACGGCAACATGCGCTTTGACGTAAACGTCAGCGTCAGTAAAACCGACACATTGGGCACGCGTACAGAAACCAAAAACCTCAATTCCTTTCGTGCTGTTGAAAAGACGGTGGAGTATGAAGTTAATCGCCAGATTGAACGTCTCGAAAAGGGCGAAAAAATCGTCCAAGAAACGCGCGGTTGGGATGATGCCAAACAGAGTACGTTTGCCCAGCGCAGCAAAGAAAACGCCGAAGATTATCGCTACATGCCCGAACCAGACATTCCGCCCATCGAACTGACCGACGATATGATTACAGCAGTTAGAGAAGAAATGCCGGTGCTGCCGCACCAGTGGCGCAAACGTCTGGAGGCGCTCGGCCTGGACCCAGCGCAAACCGACACCTTGCTGGAGGGTGAACTGGACGAGCCAACCGTCAGCTATCTGCAACTCATTGAGGCCGTGCTGGGCGAAAAACCGCTGGCCAAGGCCATCGCCAACTGGGCAGTCAACCTCGAAATCCCGCTGCGCCGCAAGAGCGACATCGCACAAGCTCACCTCGATAACGAGCAGCGTCTGCACGTATACCGCGAGGTGTTTGGGCTGACATCCGGCGGCAAACTCAGCTCGTCGAACGCCAAAACATTGCTTGGGACGTTATTGGCCGAACAAATTTTACCCCAAGACATCGCCGCCCACGCCAAGCAGCACAACCTCATACAGGAGTCAGACGAAGGCGAGCTGGAAAAAATCGTCGCCACAGTCCTAGCCGAAAACCCGAAGGCCGCGCAAGATGTTAAGGACGGCGAAGCCAAAGCCATCGGCTTTCTAGTCGGCCAGGTAATGAAGCAGTCCCAAGGCCGCGCCAACCCGGCAATCGCGCAAAAGCTCATTAAGAAACAGTTAGGGATAGGGGAAACGACATGACCAAAGTTCGCAAAGCAGTAATTCCGGCGGCTGGGTTTGGTACCAGATTTTTGCCGCAGACTAAGGCCATGCCGAAGGAGATGCTGCCGATTGTCGACAAGCCGATCATTCAATATTTGGTGGAGCAACTGGTGGCTGCTGGTATAAAGGACATTATTATTGTTACCGGGCAGAACAAGCGGAGTATTGAAGACCACTTTGACGTTCCAACGCAGGATTTGATTGCCAACTTGCGCATGGGCGGCGAGAAAAAACAGCCCCTCATCGAGCAGGTTGAGTCAATCTCTGACCTGGCCAACTTTATATATGTGCGCCAGAAAGGGCCGTATGGCAACGGCACGCCTCTGCTTTGCGTAGAGCACCTCATCGGCGACGAGCCGTTTATTTATGTCTGGAGCGACGACCTGGTGGTATCCGACCCGCCGATGTACCAGCAAATGATCGAGGCCTACACACAGTACTACGGTTTGGTCACCTGCTGCATGCGGGTGAAAGACGAGGACAGCTTTAAAAAGTATGGCTTTGTTGGCGGCAAGAAGCTGCGCCCGGGGATTTTGGATGTCGATGCGATTATCGAAAAGCCGGGCAGCAAGGCACAAGCTCCGTCAGACTTCGCGCAGATCGCCGGTTTTGTAGTAACGCCGGACATTTTTAAATACCTGCACGAAGCGCAGAGCAACCTAAAAGACGGCGACGAGCTGTACTTTAACGACGCGCTTAACCTAATGCTGGCCGACCGCCGCCGCGTGATTGCCATGGAGTTCCAAAACGGCACGCGCTACGACACCGGCGACAAGCTGGAGTACCTAAAAACTGTGGTCGACTTTGCGCTCCAGCACGATGACGTGGCTGAGCCGTTTAAGCAGTACTTGCGCTCCAAAATAAAATAGGCGTATAGTATTGTATATGACTACTGCAGAGCAGATTCTCGTAGTTTTTTTGTCAACAGCATTGGCCGTTTTTCTGGTTATTGCAATCATTGCCGGCATACAAACCATCAGACTTCTTAGGACATTACAAAACGTGGCCACAAAAGCCGAGAGCTTCGTTACTTCCGCCGAGGCGGTTGGTCAGGTTGTAAAACAAACAGTTGGCGCGCTCAGCCTGTCGCGGTTCGCCAAAGGCGTTGTAAACTTTGTACACAATAAACAGCAAGACGAGCGAAAAGGAGGCGACAAACAATGAAAGACTCAACTAAAAAAGTAGCGTTCGGTGCAATTATAGCCGGCGCTGTCGGGTATGTAGCCGGGATTTTAACCGCTCCGAAGAGCGGCAAAGAAACCCGCGAGGATATAAAAAATAAGGCAGGTCAGTTGCTGGCCGAGGCCGAAAAGCGGCTAAAACAGCTCCATACCGAACTCAGCGCGTTGCTTGGCCAGGCAAAAACCGCAGCCGGCAAGCTGCAGGGCAAGGCGCGCACCGAGCTGGAGAAAGCTATGGTCTCCGCCGCCGCCGCCAAAGAAAAGGCTCGCGATCTGCTCAGCGCCGCCCATGAAGGCACCGCCGAAGACAAAGACCTCGACAAAGCTATTAAAGAGGCCGCCAAAGCCGCAGGCCACCTCAAAGAGTATCTAAAGAAAAAATAGCTCTACGTGTTGTAAAAGAAGCGCTCCCGATTGGGCGCGCTTTTTCGTATACTATTTAGATACGGAGGAGACATGGGAGCACGAGCGCTCAAGCCCGCAGATTTTGTGCATCTGCACAACCACACCCAATACAGTTTGCTCGACGGGCTGACCAAAGTGCCGGCGCTTATGGATTATGTAAAATCTGCAGGCATGAGCGCCGTATCCCAAACCGACCACGGCACGCTCAGCGGTGCAATCGAGTTTTACAAAGAGGCCAAGGCCAAGGGGGTCAAGCCAATCATCGGCATGGAAGCCTATGTCGCCTCGCGTACTATCGCCGACAAAGACGCGTCCAAGGACAAGCAGTATTACCACCTCATTCTACTGGCCATGAATAACCAAGGTTACCGCAACCTCATGCGGCTGAGCACCATCGCCAACCTGGAGGGTTTTTACTACAAACCCCGCATCGATCATATTTTGCTCGAAAAGTATAACGAAGGAATTATTGTTCTAAGCGGCTGCATTGGCGGCGAAGTGGGCGACTCTATTCGCCAGGGTCAGTACGACAAAGCCGCCGAGACCGCTCAGTGGTACAAGCGCATCTTTGGTGACCGCTACTACATCGAGCTACAGGATCACGGCCACCCCGAGCATCCCAGCAAGTGGGATGAGCAAGTGCGAGTGAACGAGCAGCTCATAAAACTGGCCAAAGAACTGGAAATCCCGCCGGTGGTCACAAGCGATGCGCATTATTTGGCGCACGACGACCAAGCCGCGCACGAGATTTTGCTGTGCGTGCAGACCGGCTCGTTTATGAGCGACGAAAAGCGCATGAGCCTGGCCGACTTTGAGCTGCATGTCGCCGACCCCAAGGACATCATCGCCCGGTGGAGGGAGTTTTGCCCGGAGGCGGTGAGCAACACCAAAAAGATAGCCGACCGCTGCAGCATAGAGATTGAACTTGGGAAAATCCTAATCCCGCAGTTCCCGGTGCCAGATGGCGAAGACGAAAAATCGTATCTGCATAAATTAGTTTGGCAAGGGCTGGCCTGGCGCTACAGCGGTATTTCCGTTGACCAGCGTGACATAATTGCCGTGGATAAAGCGCGCAAGTTGCTCGCCCCCGAGTTGGTCGAGCGAGCCGAGTACGAGCTGGGCGTGATGGACGATATGGGCTACAACGGCTACTTTCTAATCGTTCAGGATTTTATTAACTGGGGCAAAGACCAGGGTGTGATTTTTGGGCCGGGTCGTGGCAGCGCGGCTGGTTCGATTGTGTCCTACGCAATTCGTATTACCGAAACTGACCCGATGGAATATAACTTAATGTTTGAGCGTTTTTTAAACCCGCACCGTATCTCTATGCCGGATATCGACATCGACATCCAGGACACCCGCCGCGACGAAGTTATCCAGTACTGCGTGCAAAAATACGGCAGCGACCGCGTGGCCAATATCGTAACTTTTGGCCGTATGGCAGCGCGCAACGCCGTGCGCGATGTGGCGCGCGTGTTGCAAATCCCCTACGCCGAGGCCGACCGCTGGGCCAAGATGATCCCGCAGCCCATACAGGGTCGGCACATTCCGCTGGCAAAATCTGTTAAAGACGACGCCGACCTTAAGCGCGAGTACGAGACCAACGAATCTGCCAAGCAGGTGTTTGACTTGGCCATGCAGCTGGAGGGGACGATCCGTTCGCATGGCGTGCATGCTGCGGGTGTGGTGATTGCGCCCGACGACATTGTTAATTTCGCACCGCTGGAAATGGCGCAAAAAGGCGTGATTGCCACGCAGTATCCCATGGGTCCCATCGAGGAACTCGGTTTGTTAAAGATGGACTTTCTAGGGCTGTCTAACCTGACTATCCTTAAGAACGCTCTTAGAATTATCCGCCGGGTTTACGACAAAGAAATTGAACTGGGCGAAATCCCTAACGACGATCACAAAACATTCGCATTGTTCCGTGGCGGCGACACCACCGGCGTATTCCAGTTTGAATCTGCCGGCATGAAGCGTTACCTGAAAGAGCTGAAGCCGACCGAGTTTAGCGACCTGGTAGCCATGAACGCCCTGTACCGGCCGGGTCCCATGCAGGAAATTCCGCGGTTTATCGAGGGTAAGAATAGTTCGGGCGCGGTTAATTATTTGCACAAATCGCTGGAGCCGATTTTGCGCGATACCTACGGAGTTATGGTGTATCAGGAGCAGATTATTCAGCTGCTGCAGCTGGTGGCGGGCTACGGCGCGGGTGAGGCCGATTTGGTTCGCAAAGCGATCGGCAAAAAAAAGCGTGACATCATGCAGGCTGAAGAGCCGAAGTTTATTAAAGGTTGCGTAAAGCAGGGGCTAACCGAGGCGCAGGCCAAGCAGCTCTGGGCGCAAATCCAGCCGTTCGCCGACTACTCGTTTAACAAGGCGCATGCGACCTGCTATGCTCAAATTGCCTACTGGACAGCGTACTTAAAAGCGCATTACCCGGCGGCGTTTATGGCGGCGCTGATGACCAGCGACTACGACGACACCGACCGCCTAGCGATTGAAATTACTGAGTGCCAGCACATGGGTATAGATGTGCTGCCGCCGGATGTAAACGAGTCGTTTGTGGAGTTTGCTGTAGTGCCTAAGACCAATCAAATTCGCTTCGGCATGAGCGCTATAAAAAACGTCGGCACCGGTGCGGTAGAAGAAATCCTGCGCGCCCGTGCCGCAGACCAAGGCTTTGCCAGCCTCGAGGATTTTTTGGGCAAGGTAAGTCCGCGCATCGTCAACCGCAAGGCTATGGAAAGTTTGGTTAAAGCCGGCGCTTTTGACCGGTATGGCGACCGTTCTCAGTTGCTGCACAACCTGGACGTTATGCTGGCCTACGGCAATCGCCTGCAGAAAGAGGCGCTAAGCGGCCAGGTGGACTTGTTCGGCGCGTTGGGTGACGACAGCATAGCGCACCGGCCGCAGCTCACGCTGGAAAAAGCGGCGGAGGTGTTTACTCCGCGCGACCAGCTATTGTGGGAGCGTGAGCTGCTGGGGCTGTACCTCAGCCAGCATCCGCTAACCATGTTTGCCGACTTTCTGGGCGAGCAGACGCACCCTATTAACCAGCTAAAGCCCGAGCACGATAATAGGGCGGTGGTGGTTGGCGGCGCTATCGTCGACATGCGCGAAATTATTACCAAAAACGGCCAGAAAATGGCCTTTGTTAAACTGGAAGACCAGTCTGGCTCGCTGGAGCTGATTTTGTTCCCCGGTGTCTACCAGCAGACAGCAGGGTTGTGGGAGCGCGACCGGATTGTGCTGGCACGCGGAAAGGTTTCGGCCAAAGACCGCGACGGCACCATTGGAACGGAGCTAAAAGTTCTGGTGGATGATGCGCGAGAGATAACCGCCGAGCAGGCAACCGGCTACACCCCGACCGGCAAAAAACAGAAGGTTCCTGGCACAAAGCGCTCTGCTGCGGCTGCGACTCGCCCGCAAGCAGTGAGTGCGCGGCCTAAAGACTCGCGCGTTTACGTTCGGCTAGCTGACGCGTCCGACCAGAAGGTGCTTCAAGGTCTAAAGCAAACCATAGACGCGCACCCCGGCGGCACTGAGGTAGTGCTGGTTCTGGGTAGCGGTACCGACAAACAAATCATCAAACTTCCCAGCAAGCTGCTGAATAATAGCGAAGCAATGGATAAATTGTACGAGCTTGCCGGTAAGGAAAACGTGAAACTCCAGTAGCGGCCTGACCCCCCATACACTTTTTCCGGCACCTCGGAAGCGCCGAATGTGCTACACTTTGTAGCGCATTCGGTGACCCGCACGTGTCCGGAAAAGTGCATGGGGGGTCAGGCAACGACATCTAGTGGATAGAGCCTGCTGTTCGCGTAAGTACAAAACCGACCACTCCCAGAAGTACCAGGGCAACATCCAGGAATTTATGTTTTAGGATAAACCGTTCGCCGCGCAGCAAAGCTCGATGCCAGACCAAGCTGTGGCGTAGGAAGACAATTGCGATTGCAACTGTAGCCATTATGGTCACAACCAAGATTGTCCAGGGAGCCGCGGCCGCTGTGAGTAGCTGAATGCGCGCGACAGTTTGGCTGGCTGGTGCCATTTCTGAACTGTCGGCGACTACGATGTCTGGTGTTGGGGTTGGTTCTGACGGAGCTGGTTCTTCGGCTGGCGGTGCTTGTTCGGCCACTGGTGCGGGCTTTGGCGCTGGCTGCGAGTTTTTGGCCGGAGCGGCTGGCGCCGGGGCGCTGGCCGCGGCAACCTTTGGCGTGCCGTACATGGCTACAACCACAGTTTGCGGGCCGGTATCTTGGTAGTTTTCGACGTTGGCAATCCCAAAGCCAACCTCTGCAAACTCACCGTTTAGTATGTTGGCGCGATGACCGGGGCTGTTCATCCAGGCAGTAATTGTAGCGCTGCTGTCATCAAACCCGTAGGCCAAGTTTTCGCCGGCAGCGGTGTAGTCGTAGCCGGCACTGGCAAAGAACACCCACGGCGGGTTGCCTTCCGGAGTGTTGTGCGACCAATAATTGCGCGCGGCCATGTCGTTTGCCTTGGCTTGCGCGGCTTGGTTCAGCTTGCTGTTTGCGGCCAGAGCCTGCAGCCCGCCGCTCGACCGCTGACTGTTGGTGTCCGAAACCAGGCTGCTAACAGACATGTTAGTGGCATAGCCCAGAATAGTCTGCTGCACCACCCCCCAAAAGCCATTGACCAGCAGACCCAGCCCAACAATAATCCCTAGCGGCAAATACGGCCAATACGGCTTGGAATAGTCGTTCGACTTCTTGTGGTGCCGCCCGTGTCGGCGCTTGTGGTGGATGGACGAAGGCCGTTTTGTTTTTGATACTAGAACCATCTTGATTTTTACTATAGCACAAAGAACCCATCTCAAACCTCCCCGCCGCTACAAAACTATCTGGCGGAACCAGCTGTCAGTTTTGTTCGTCGGCGTAACGATAGTTACGCCTTCTCACAAGAACTAACAACTGGCACTCACCGGATAATTTTTCGCTATGACGGGGGAGGTTTGAGATGGGTTCGTAGTGCTTTTGCTAAATATCAGACCCGCCCCACATCAACTCCCCAGGACACGTGCGGGTCACAAAATGTGTTCTTATATAACACATTTTGTGCTTCCGAGGTGCCTAGGGAGTTGATGTGGGGCGGGTCGACACCAACTTTTACTGAGTGAACCGGCAGTGGTATAAGGCCATGGCGGCGGCCTGTACGACGTTGTATGATTCTTTCTTGCCGAACATGGGGATTTCTAGCGACAGGTCGCAGGCGGCCAGTACTTCCTGCTCAACGCCCTCAACTTCGCGCCCTACCAATATGACTATTTTTTGCGGCGGGTGGTAGGTTGGCAGTTCGCGCGAGGCATCGGTTTGTTCCAGCGCGGCAACCGCGTAGCCTTGCTTTTTAAGATGGGCAATAACCGGCAGAATGTTCTGGTGGTATTTCCAGTTTTGGCTTAACTCCGCGCCCAGCGCCGTTTTCTGGATGAGCGCGGCTACCTTGGCCGCCTCGTGCGGCAGGCGGCGGTCGTTGGCATGCTCGGGGTGCGGTGTGTAGCCGCCTAGAATCACTTTGTCTACGCCCAAGCCGTCGGCCGTGCGCAGCAGCGACCCGACATTATGTGCACTGCGTAGGTTGTGTGCTACTAGGATTATACTTCGCATCGGGCTCATGGTGTATAGTATAGAATCATGAAACCGCATTTGCGAGTCCGGCGCAGGCAAAAGAAGTCAAAACGGTGGATATTGTTGGCAGTGCTTGCGGCGGCTCTACTATTTGGCGGGTGGTGGTTTACACTTCGCGGGGATACGTCGCCGCCGGGCAACGGTTCAACAAACCAAACAAGCGAGCAGTCGTCCCAGGCCGAAACCTCAAAGCCGCCGCAGGTGGACTTGCAGCCGGTGGTCGACCAATGGGTGGCGCGTCAGTCGGCGGAATACGGCATAGTTGTGTACGACCCGGCCAACGTCCAGGTAATTGCCGCGCACAACCCCGACGAAAAATACTTTGCCGCCAGCTTGTACAAAATATTTGTGGCCTACCTGGCTCTGGTTGATTTTCAGAATGGCGCGCAGAACCCGGAAGAAATCCTCACCGGCGGCTTTACCCGCAAACAATGCGTGGATAAAATGATCCGCGAGTCGCACAGCCCGTGTGGTGAGGCCATGATGGCCAGCATGGGGCAGGAGGCGCTCCGCAAACGTGTCGTTGACATGGGCATAAAAAACACTGTTTTCGCTGGCATCACAACGACCGCCCGCGACACGGCGCTAATTTTGCAGTACATCGTGGAAGGCCGCGACCTGACGCCCGAAAACACGGCGTTTCTTAGGGATGCCATGCGCGTGCAAGACCAAAAGTTCCGGAACGGCCTGGCCAAGGGCGCACCCGAGGCGACCTGGGAAACCAAAGTCGGCTGGAACGAGCAGCAAAACTACCACGATATCGGCATTATGACTTTGCCGGGCGGCCGGCAATACGTGGTGGCTATCCTGAGTAAAGGGCAAGGTAAAAGCGCGCCCATCGCCGACTTCGCCGCCACTACTTACGATGCGCTGGAATAACAAGTTACCAGAGCGGCAGGCCGTACTTTTGCACTAGATGTTTAAAACCCTGGGCTTTTTCGGCCAGCCGGTTTGTTCTTACCTGAACGGCGTGGTGCTTTACTACCACCGCCGGGTCGAAGCGCCGGATTAGACTCAACCGCTCGAGACTGCGTGCTAAATCTTGTGCTTCGTGGTAGCGCAGTGTGCTGTCGAAGCCGCTAATTTTTGCGAAAGTGTCGTAAGGGATGAAGAAATTAGCTTCGGCTAAACAAAAGACATCGCGCGCTTGCGCTGGTTCGGTTATATCCGGCCAGCCGGTCAGAAAAAACTGGAATGCACGCCGCAGCCGCCTAGCTCTTTTGGGACTATGGGTCGCGATGGCGGCGATAGCTCTTTGAATTCGCGTGGCCAGGCCGTACAAGCGCGACATGTGCGGACTAAAGTTAGAGGGGTACTTCGAGCCGTTGGCGTTTAAAATAAGCCCGCCGACGGCGCCAAGCACCGGGTTGTCGGCGAACAAGCGCCGTGCAGTTGCCGGTATGTCCTTGGTTACGAGCGTGCAGTCTGCATCTATAAAATGGAGGATTGCTCCTCGCAATTCGCTCGCCGGGGCTTCGAGAATCCGATTGCGATTGGAGCCGGCGCCCACATTCTGTTTGCCGGAAATAAGTTTTACGGCCTTGCCGAAGGGCTTAATGATGTCTTCTATGCGGCAATTTTTAGAATTATCGTCGAGCACGTACACCTGGCTGTATCCTTGGGATAAAACCTGACCGAGGAGTCGCTTGAGCGTATCGGGCATATTGTAGTGCGGTATGGCGGCAATCACTGATCTTGGCAGTTTGGGCATGACACGGGTCTCCTAGCTGTCGCTATTATAACAGAAAACGAGCGGCACGTCGACGCGCATTCCGCTAGTGCTAGCGATGCGCTATAATGCCTACCATGAGCGATGATGCACGGCGTGATGAAGAGCTTGCCACCCAGCGGCGCAGTCGGATGCTTGGGCTAAGCTACCTGGACACTTCGTCTATCCCAAGTAAAGAGTTGTACCGCGATGTCCTGAGCGTGCCGGAGCTGTATAGTCTGCGGGTTATTCCGGTGCAAAAAAGCAAGGGTTACTTGGGGTTTGGCATTACCACTACCACATCGCAGCAGAATATAAAGAACTTAATCCAGCGGTTTAGCGATTCGCGCGTGGAGTTTGCGCTGATTTCCGACGCCGGCTTCCGCGACTACATGAAGCTCTACGACCCCCCGAAACAGGTAGTGTACCAGGACATCGCCATAAGTCCGGTGACGTCCAGCGACCTGCTGGCACAAGTGTCGGCGACGCTTGCGCAGGTGCGACCCGACGACATCCTGGCCTACCTTGTAAAGCAAGCCTATCAGCTGAAGGCGTCGGACATCCACCTGGAAAACCAGAAGAAGGATGTGCGCATCAGGTTCCGGGTAGACGGCGTGCTGCACCCGATTGCCATGCTGGCGCGCGAGAAGTACCACCAGTTAATGTCCTCTATCGCCATCGCCGCTAACGTCAGCACCGATGCGCCCGAGGCGCAAACCGGCCATGTTAATCGCACGTTTAAGCTGGCCACCGGCGAGGAAGTTACGGTAAACTTGCGCGTCGAAACCATTCCCAGCGCGTTCGGCCAGGACGCGGTGATGCGGTTGTTTACGCTCAAGCTCGAGCTGCTCAACCTGGACAACCTCGGCCTCAGCCCGCGCGAGCGGACGATTGTGGACGACATCATTCGGCACCCTACCGGCATGGTTTTGGTGGTCGGCCCCACCGGTTCGGGCAAAACCACTACCATGTATTCGCTGATAAACACGCTCAACAGCACTGAACGCAAGATAATCACCCTGGAAGATCCGGTGGAATATTTTATGGAGGGCGTGGTGCAAGTGCCAGTGTCGGGCGACAAGTCCCAGACCAGCTTTGCCGAAAAGCTGCGCGCGCTATTGCGCCTGGATCCCGATGTGGTGATGATCGGCGAAATCCGCGACCAAGATACGGCGCGCACCGCCCTCCAGGCGGCGCTGACCGGACATTTGGTTCTAAGCACCTTCCACGCCTACAGCGCGGCCGCGGCGCTTACCCGTATGCTTGATTTTGTTGGCATCAACCCGTTGTTCGCTTCGGCCATCCACCTAATTATGGCGCAGCGCCTGGTACGCCGGCTAGACGACGCCACCAAGCAAGCCTACCAGCCCGACGACGCGCTGAAGGCGCAGCTCAAAACAGTTATCGACAACCTGCCGGCGGGCATTGACCGGCCTGATGTCAGCAACCTTACGCTGTACAAGCCAGGTGCGTCGCCAAGCAATCCGTTTGGCTACGGCGGACAATTGGCAATCCGCGAGCAGCTGCAAATGACCCCCGGCATCCGGCAGTTATTGCGGCTTCCGCCCAACCAAGTAACCACCGAAATGCTGCAAAAGAAGGCGCAAGAGGAGGGCATGATCACCATGCAACAAGACGGCATACTAAAAGCCGTCCAGGGCTTGACTACTATCGAAGAAGTGTACCGGGTTGTCGCCTAATCAACATTTGGGCAAGTATTCGCTAATTTTACCGTGGTCGGCTGCTGCAACTTTAACGGGTCCAATCGTTGACTCGATGGTAACTTGTTTCGTTTCTTTATTGAAACACTTAGCGACAACTAATATCCCCGCAGGCACCACTGCCGTCCTATATCCAGTCTCTGTAGTTCCGTACACGCACTGGTTCGGATCTCCTGCGCCGCCGTACACACGGGCAGGAAAGCCGTCAGACCCACCTTTGTTGGTCTCATGCAGGAGGTTAACATAGGCTGTGTTTGCGCAGGCAGCTGGCGAACTTGACGGTGATACGTCCGGACTAGGGTTTACTGAAGGGCCGCACGCGGCTACGGCGCTCATTGCTCCAAATGCAATTGCTTCTCTGATCATGCTTACTCCATCTTAGCGAAATAATGTAGATTACTTTATCACGGCTGCGACTGCGTTTACAAGGCGTGTGTCGAGCACTTCGGTTATTATGCGGTCGCTGGTGGGTTTATCTGTAAGCGAAGCGATTGCCTCGGCAGCGGCGATTTTGTGGTCAAGGGTAATTTGGCGCACGCGGTTGTCCAGTGCGCCGCGGAAGATCCCCGGGAGGGCCAGGGCGTTGTTTACTTGGTTGGGGAAGTCGCTGCGGCCGGTGGCTACCACTGACGCGCCGGCTTTTCTGGCCTCGGCCGGCATAATTTCCGGAATGGGGTTGGCCATGGCAAAAATGATCGGGTTTTTGTCCATCGATTTTACCATGTCTGCCGTGAGCAGCCCGGATTTAGAGACGCCGATAAATACATCGGCGCCCTGCAAAATATCCCCAAGCGAGCCGTCAATGCCCGATAGATTGGTATACTTTAGCAGCTTTCGTTTTTCGTTGTTCAAATCTTTGCGGCTGGCGCTTATAACGCCCTTGCTGTCTACGGCGAACATCCGAGGTTTGGCATAAGCGTGCAGCAGCTTGATGATCGCCGTGCCGGCGGCGCCCGCGCCGGCAACTACTATTTTGGCGTCGCGAAGCTGGCGGCCGGTTACATTCATGGCGTTGATCAATCCGGCCAGCACTACTACCGCCGTGCCGTGCTGGTCGTCGTGAAATACTGGGATGCTTAGTTCGGCCTTCAGCCGCTCCTCTACCTCAAAACAAATAGGCGCGGCGATGTCCTCTAGGTTTATGCCGCCAAAGCTGGGCGCGATGGCCTTTACGGCGGCGACGATTTCATCGGCCGAATGTACGTCGAGCACGATCGGCACAGCGTCGATACCGGCAAAATGCTTGAACAGCATGCACTTGCCTTCCATTACCGGCAGTGCGCCGTAGGGGCCGATGTCTCCAAGTCCCAGCACTGCCGATCCGTCGCTAACCACGGCTACGGAGTTATTAAGCCAGGTGTAATCACGCGCCTGCTCGGGATGCTCGGCAACATAGCTGCTTACCGCCGCCACGCCTGGCGTGTAGTAGATGCTGAGCTTTTCCTGACTGTCTAAAGAATCTTTTAGGGCGACAGCAATTTTGCCCTTAAGTTCCTTGTGCTTCTTAAGCGCCAGCTCCGCGTAATTCATCAGCTTATTATTCCATTAGTTCAACAGATGTGCTATACTTGATTTAAGCGAAAAATAAGGTAAAATAATACATCTATGAAATCACTCATTCAGAAAATTGAAGCCAAGTTTAAAAAAGGTGCGGTTGTTAACGTAAAAAGCGGCGACACCGTAAAAGTCCACCAGAAAATCCGCGAAGGCAGCAAAGAGCGCGTGCAGATTTTTCAGGGACTGGTTATCCGCACCGACCGCAAAGCTAGCCATACTAGCCGCATCACTGTCCGCCGCGTAGCAAGTGGCATTGGCGTTGAAAAGAGTTTTTTGCTGCACAGTCCGCTGGTGCTCAAGGTTGAGGTTACTAAACGCAGCAAAGTTCGCCGCAACTACCTAAGCTACATGCGCAAACTTACCGGCAAGTCCGCTCGCCTAAGCGGCGTAGATTTTGACCGCGAGACCGTAAACGCCGTCCACGACAAAAAGGCCGAGGAAGAAGAGGCCAAACTCGCCGAAGAAAAGGCCGCAACAGCAGAGGCCGAGGCCGCCAAAAAAGCTGAAGAAGAAGCCAAGAACGAAGCGAAAGTAGCCGCAGCTCTGGCTCAGCACGAGGCCGCAAAAGACGCCAAGTAGGCGATCCCGGTCTATACTAACCCCACTTACGGAGGGATTTTCTTTACTCACCCAAACTGTGCTACCCTGGAGGGTATGATTATTGGGGTCGATGAAGTTGGTAGGGGCTGTCTGGCTGGTCCGGTGGCAGCCGGCGCGGTGATATTGAGCCAAAAAATCCGCGGACTAAAAGACTCCAAGCTGCTAACCCGCGAGCAGCGCACTAAGTTTGACGCCCGCATCCGCCAGCGCGCCCTTGGCTTTGGCGTTGGCTGGGCTAGCGTAGAAGAGGTTAACGCGTTGGGTCTGACAGAGGCCGTCCGCTTGGCCATGCACCGAGCCGTCGACGAAGTCCTTTTGGCTGTCGATGCGGTCGAGCAACTCATCGTGGACGGCAACTATAACTACTTTGCCAACCACCGTCTCAGCCCAGTTAGCCAAGCGCTTATAAAAGCCGACCAGCTCGTGCCGGCGGTAAGCGCGGCGAGTATTATCGCCAAAGTTGCGCGCGATTTGCACATGACCGGCCTTGCGCCGCAGTACCCGGGTTTTGGATTTGAAAGCCATGTGGGCTACGCTACACCGGCGCACCGGCGTGCGCTGCGCGAACTTGGCGCCACCAACATTCACCGGATTAACTTTAGGCAGGTAAGGGAGGCTGTGGCCGCAAGTGACAAACGTTGACGCCGGCCGGCGTGCCGAGGAAGCAGCGGCGCTGTTTTTAGAACGCAAAGGCTGCCGGATTTTGCAGCGCAATTGGCGCACTCGCTACTGCGAGATCGACATAGTTGCCAGCCGGGACGACACGGTGTACCTGTGCGAGGTAAAGTACCGCTTGCGTGCCACCCAGGGAACCGGGCTGGAGTACATTACGCCTAAGAAGTTGGCGCGGATGCGCTTTGCCGCCGAACTATGGGTGCAGGCCAACGGCTGGCAAGGCGCGTACGAGCTGTGCGCGATAGAGGTGTCCGGCTCGCAGTTCCAAATAACCGGTGTCGTGAGAGACTTATAGTTTGGGTTGGATTTCTACAAGAAGTACTGCTTAACCGCGGCAACGTCGCGCTGCAGCCAAGCCACGCGGTTCTCGATTTCTTCTATACCCAGTGTGATGCTGCGCTGCAAGGCGGGCAGTTTTTTGAGCGGCTCGAAGAAGGTGCGGTATTCGTCTAGCAACTGAGCGGTGTTAAAGGCGTTCGCCACGTAGCGCGGGAAGTAGTCGAAGCTGTTGTCGCTTGCGAATGTTTTTTCTATCCAATCCCAATGCTCGCGCAGCCAATCCCACGCCAGTTGGCGTGTGTCGCGGTTGCGCAGCAGGTACGCCAGCCAGCGGTCGACGTCGTGCTGCCGAACTTTTTTACCATCCTTTAACCGGCCTAGCAAGGTTTTTGCCTGGGCTGGGTTTTTTGTGGCGGTCAGCGCGTCCATAATATCGAGCTTTAGCGCGGTGTCGGTGGTGTTTTCGTCCAGATCTAACAGGTAGTCAAATGCGCCGCTGGCTTGCTGGCGGACGGCGGCGCCCAAGATTACGCTGCGCAGTTCGGACGTTACGGCCGCCGAGTCTTTTTTGTACTCGGCGAATAACTTAAGCGCCTCGGCAACAATTGCCGGATGCTTAGCGTACACGCCAAGGCTGATAATTAGCGCGCGCAGCTTGGTGTCTTCCGACGATTCGCCGGGCTTTTCGCGCCAGCCCAGCCGCTTGTGCTGCGCGCCGACAAGCTGCCGCACAAAGGCGCGCATCGGCTCCTCCAGACTAGGGTCGACATCTATAAAGCGACGCAAGTCCGACAGCGTGAGCGCAATTATGTTCCACACCGGCTCTTCGTCTTCTTGCTTGTAGTGGTCGAGCAATTGCAGCGTCGCACTGGTGGTTTGCTTGCCGGCGCGGGCAAGCATGGCGCTGTCGTTTAGCAGCGCCAGCCGTTCGGCCGGGTTCAGCCGTTTTTGAGCCGCTTGCTGGGCGATTGCCTCGGCGTGCTCCGGGTTTACATAATGCACCAGGTAGTGGCCGGTCGCGCCCTGGTTGAGCCGCACCCAGCGGCTGTCGGGCAGCTCGGTCTGAAAGTGGTCTGCCTCAAGCAGCGCCGGGACACTCAGCGAATCCGCCAAAAGCGGCACCGGCCAGCGGCGTTCGGGGTCGGCCTTGGCTGGATCCATTAAAAAGTGAGTTTGCGCGATCGACAGTGACTGGCCATTCTGAGTAACTTCGATAACCGGGTAGCCGCTGCGCTCCAGCCAGGGCGTCATGATGTGGGCCACATCACTGCCGTTGCTGAGTGCTTGCCACAAGTCGTCGCCGGTGGTGTTACCGTAGGCGTGTTTATCGAAGTACCTTTTTAGGCCTTTGCGGAACTCCTCTTGGCCCAGGTGCTGCACCAGCATATTGATCAGCCGGCCGCCCTTGGCGTATACAATGGATGGGTCGAAGATGCTGCCGATTTCGGCCGGATGGCGCACATCGGTTTTGATCGCCTGGACGCCGGCAATGCTGTCGCGCCGCAGCGCGGCCAATCCATCGGCGGCGATGTAGGTGTTCCAGATGCGCCAGTGCGGATACAGCGCGTCCTCTGCCACAAAGGCCATGACGTTGGCAAAACTTTCGTTTAGCCACAAGTCGTCCCACCAGCGCATGGTAACCAAATTGCCGAACCACTGGTGCGACAGTTCGTGCAGGATAACTTCGGCCGTGATTTCTTTGCCGCCTTGGGTCGCGGTGTCCGGGTCTGCCAGAAATACAGCCTCGCGGTAGGTAATGAGTCCCCAGTTTTCCATGGCGCCCGATGAAAAATCCGGTATGGCCACGTGGTCGCACTTGGGCAGCGGATAAGGAGTGTCGAAGTATTCCTCAAAAAAGTCCAGGCCGCGGGCGGCCACCTCCAGTGCGAAGTCCAGTGCCTCGGGGCGGTGTGCCTTGGTCGCCCACACTCTAACGTCTACGCCGTTCTTTGATTTCGTCTCCTTGCTTTGCAAATCGCCAAACACAAACGCCAGCAGGTAGGTCGGCATCCGCGGGGTTGTTTCGAAGAGCGTATGCAGTTTATCGCCCTTTGTAGTTTGGGTTTTTGGGGGCATGTTGCCTATAACCGCCTGGCTGGCGGGCGAGATAAGGCTGAGTGCGAACGTGGCTTTGGCTTCCGGTTCGTCGATACAAGGAAAGGCCTGGCGGGCAAAATGGCTTTCGAACTGCGTGGAGACTACCCGCTTTTGCTCGCCGCCGGCGGTGTAGTCCGAGTAATACGCACCCTGCATGCCGGCGCTGATTTTGCTGGCAAACTCCATTTCTACGGTGTAGCTCCCGGGGTACAGCATTTGCGCGGTGTGCAGGCGCAGCTCGTGCAGCGTGCGGTGGTGGTTAATGCGCGAAACGGTTATCTCTTGGTCGCCCTTTTTGTCGTGGCGGGTAATTTTGGCGCCCAGCACCTTAACGCCGTTCTGGTGGAAGGTTAGCCGCTGCGACGGCCTCCCGGTCTTTTGGCCGGAAACTACAACCGTTCCGGTGATCTCGAGGGTTTCGGGGTTTGGCTCCAGGGATAGCTCGTAATGCTTGGGCGCAAAGCTGGCAAAAAGTCGGCGTACACGTTTAGAACCCACTTCAAATCTCCACTCTGTTAAGAGAAGGCCATGCAGGTGAGTGCCAGTTGTTAGTTCTTGGGAGGAAGTGTATCTGTAGATACACTGAAGAGCAAAACTGGCAACTGGTGCAGCCAGAATGGTCTGAGGCTGGAGGGGAGGTTTGAGGTGGGTTCTTACTCATCTGACAATTCTACACGTTGTTGACCATGTACGTCCACCCTGCTACAATAAGGGTATTGGTCGGCCAGCGCGGTCGGCTTTTTTCATGCAAGTAGAAAGGAACCATACAACATGGAAATGGATTTTAAGCAACTGGCCGCCGCCATAAAGGCGCTAGCCGAAGAGAAAAACTTACCCGAAGATAAAGTGCAAGAAGTTGTGGAGCAGGCGCTGGCCGCCGCCTATCGCCGCGACTACGGCGAGCGCGAGCAGGAAGTGCGGGTAACTATGAACCTCAACACCGGAGACGTCGACGCCTACGCAAGCAAAGAGGTAGTCGAGACGGTCGGCAACCCCGCCTACGAAATGAGCTTGCAAGAGGCGCAAGTGATGCAAAAGAACGCCAAAATCGGCGACATGGTGGAGGTACACGAGAAGGTCAACGACTTCGGCCGCGTAGCCGCTCAAACCGCCAAGCAAGTTATTTTGCAGCGCTTGCGCGAAGCCGAGCGCGAGGTGGTTATGGAGGAGTTTGAAGACAAGATCGGCACCGTAATTAACGCCATTGTGTCGCGCGTGGAAGGCAATATCGCGCGTGTCGATCTCGGCCGCGCCCAAGGCATTATGCCGCGCAGCGAGCAAATCCAGGGCGAACGCTATTACCCCGGCCAGCGCCTCAAAGTCTACCTAAAAGACGTGGAGCGCGGCCAGCGCGGCCCGCAGCTGATTGTTTCGCGTGGCTGCTCCGAGTTTGTAGAGTGGTTGTTCCGCGCCGAAGTGCCGGAGATGGAAAACGGCGCAGTCCAAATTAAAGGCATTGCCCGCGAAGGCGGCGTGCGCACCAAACTGGCGGTGATCAGCACCGTGCCCGGCGTTGACCCAGTCGGCACCTTTGTAGGTGGCCACGGCACACGCGTAAACGCCGTTGTCAGCGAGATTGGCGAGCAAGAAAAAATCGACATCACCGTTTTCAGCGACGACCCAGCAACCTACATTGTTAACGCGCTTAGCCCCACCAACGTCAGCAAAGTGATTATCGAAAAAGACTCCAAAAGAGCCAAGGTGTTAGTTCCGGAAGATCAGCTAAGCATCGCCATCGGCCGCGGCGGCCAAAACGTCCGTCTGGCCAGCAAGCTTACCGGATACGAGCTAGACATCGAGTCCGACAAAGCGCCCGAGGCCAAGCCAGCACCGCAAACCGAGCAAAAAGAAACCCCGGCCGCCAAGCCAGTGGCGCCAAAGCTCAAGAAGAAGAGCGAATTGGAAAACAGCCTGCTAGAAGCCATAGAAAAACACGGCGAGTAGAGTCGGTTAGTAAGCTTACAAATCTGTGTTGCCAGAAGTATTCGGGCGTTCGCTGCTGATTCATCTACAATGGCAAAGCGGCAAGAAGCCAGTAGAGGCCGAGTGCTTGTTTTACGGACAGACAGAGGACTTTCGCCAACAAGTCGCGGTTATCAGAACTTGCAATAGTAAAGGCGAAAGTCTCAACCTGTATAGCGGAGCGTGTGACGCGGACGGACGGCGCGGCGTAGTAGGTACCGGCACCGGCGTAATGGGCGAACCCAGACCTGACGTTACTTTAAAGAATGCCGACGGATTTGAAGCGACAATTTCGCCAGCAGGTGACGTGACAGTAATGTTGGGAAACAGCGCATTGAAGCCCGTTGCCGAAACCTGGCAGATACTTTTCTATACTAAAGAAGCTGGCACTCTTGACGCTTGAGTGCTAGCTGGTATCATATATATATGAACCAAAACTCAGCTGACTTCCACGATTTTCTTAACCACCTTACAAATAATGCCTTGCAGAGCTTAAAACACGCCGACGGCATTGCGCGCCGGTTCGGCAGCGCTTACGTGGGTACTGAGCACTTGCTGCTTGGGCTATTGGCTCAGGATTCGTCGATGGGCGCCAAGATTTTAGAGGGCGCGGGTGTTACATTGGATCGAGCGCGTTTGGCACTAAATATGTCCGCCAAAACCGTGCTTGCCGGGGCTGGCGCCAAAGGCTTGAGCGAAACAGCCAAGCTGACGCTGCGCATGGCTTACGACACGGCACAGGACTACGGCCAGGAGTTTTGCGGCACAGAACACATTCTGTACAGCATTTTGGGTCAAAAGAACGCGCGCGCCACGGTGTTGTTGCGCGACATGAACATCGACATCGACGGCGTCATGAGCGAACTGGAACAGTTCCTTAACCGTCAGCAATACGATGAAGAGGCCGGCACCGATCGCCGCCGCGGCAAGAAGCAGCGCGGCAAAAGCGCGCTGGAGTTTTTTGGCACCGACGTTACTGCCGAGGCGCGCGCCGGCAAGCTCGACCCAGTGGTCGGCCGCGATGGGCAAATCCGCCGCGTTATTACAATCCTAAACCGCCGTACTAAGAACAATCCGGTACTTATCGGCGAGCCGGGCGTGGGCAAGACGGCCATCGTGGAAGGGCTGGCGCAGCGCATTGTGTCCGAGGACGTGCCCGACAGCTTGCTCGACAAACGCATTATTATGCTCGATCTGGCCGGGATGATCGCCGGCACCAAGTACCGCGGCGAGTTTGAGGAGCGCCTGAAGAAAGTGATGGGCGAACTTGTTGACGACAAAAAGACCATCGTGTTTATCGACGAGCTGCACCTGATAGTCGGCGCCGGCGCGGCCGAGGGTGCCATGGACGCCGGCAACATCCTAAAGCCGGTGTTGGCGCGCGGCAAAATCCAGCTTGTCGGCGCCACAACCACTGCCGAATACACCAAGCATATCGAAAAAGACGCCGCCCTGGAGCGCCGTTTCCAGCCCGTGCAAGTACCAGAAACAACTGTGCCGGAAACTCTAGCCATCCTAAAAGGCTTGCGAAAACACTACGAGGACTTCCATGGTGTAAACGTAAGCGACGAAGTGGTTGGTGACATTGTCCACCTAAGCAAGCGGTACCTCACCGAGCGTTTTATGCCCGACAAAGCCATCGACCTGCTGGACGAAACCGCCGCGCACCTGCGCGTAGACAAGGGCAAAACCAGCCCCGAAGTCCGCAAGCTACAGAAAGAGCTAAAGCTCGTTAGCGTGCGAATCGACGAAGCCGTGGACACCGAAGATTACGAGCGAGCCGCCAAGTACAAAACTCGCGCCAGCCAGATTAACGATGAGCTGGCCAAGCTGCAAGCCACCGCCAAAAACGCCGAGCGGATCGGCATTACCAGCGAAGACGTGGCCGAGGTAGTTGCCCGGATCACTGGCGTTCCAGTTAAAAAAGTCATTCGTTCGGAGGCAAAGTACCTGCTTGGCCTAGAGAAAACTCTGGGCAAGTATGTTGTTGGCCAGCAAGAGGCCGTCGAGGCCGTGGCGCGCGCCGTGCGCCGCAATCGTTCGGGTATCGGCTCGGCCAAGCGGCCGATAGGCTCATTTATTTTCCTTGGGCCCACCGGCGTGGGCAAGACCGAGCTGGCGCGGGTGATGGCTCGCGAGTTTTTCGGCTCCGAGAACGCTCTGGTTAAGATAGACATGTCTGAGTTTGGCGAACACCACAATGTTTCGCGTCTAGTCGGCGCCCCGGCCGGCTATGTCGGCTACGACGACGGCGGGCAGCTGACCGACAAAGTCCGCCGCCAGCCGTACAGCCTGGTGCTGTTCGACGAGATCGAAAAAGCTCACCCCGAGGTCTTTAATGTGCTGCTGCAGATTCTCGAAGACGGCGTGCTTACCGACGCGCACGGCCGCAAAATCGACTTTACCAACACAATTGTAATTATGACCAGCAACATCGGCGCCGATAAACTGCAAAAAGAGGCGGCCTTCGGCTTCCGCGCCACCCGGCCGGATCAGTTGCAGGACTTGTCCGAACTGCACGAACTCAACAAAGACAAAGTACTCGAAGAGCTAAAGCGCGCCATGCGCCCCGAGCTAGTAAATCGCATCGATAAAATCTTGGTTTTCCGCGCCTTAAGCAAGCCCGACATTTATAAAATTATCGACCTGCAAGTGGCTGAACTGGCCGGCCGGCTGCAAAAGCGGGGTCTGGGCGTTCAGCTTACCGCCGCGGCCAAGCAACACCTGTTGGCAAATGGCTACGACGCACAGAACGGCGTGCGCCCGCTCCGCAGGTTGCTGCAGGATACGCTCGAAGATCACATCGCCAGCGAACTTCTGGCCGAGCGTGTTAGTAAAGGTGACATTATCGTTGTCGGCGCCAGGCAAGGTGAACTCAGCTACACCGTTGCGCGCGAAAGTGCTACACTAAAAACATAATGAGACTTCTTCGCAGGCTTCTACCGTACCTGGTGCTGGTACTGATGATTGCTGGTGGATGGTTGTTTTTAGTCAACCGTGACTATTTGCACGACCAAGTAGTTTTACGAGGCTACACGCCCTCTGCCGATATTGCCGTGCTGGCCGCCGACACAGCCATGACCGAGTACGGTCAACGCCTGTTTTACGTAAACAAACCGCAGCTGGACGACAAGATCGCCTTTAACGAGGCTTGCCGCGATCTGGGCGAGGAAGCCGCTGTGCTGGGCTGCTATAAAGGCAACCGCCAGGGCATTCATATTTACGACATCACCGACCCGCGGTTGCACGGCATCGAGCAAGTCACCGCCGCTCACGAAATGCTCCACCAGGCCTACGACCGGCTGGACAGTAAAACCCGCGCTAGGATTGGCGCGCTGCTTGAGGATTACTACCGCAGCGGTTTGGCCGACGAGGGCGTCAAAAGCAAAATGGCCATCTATGAAAAAGACGGCGCAAACTTGGCAAACGAAATGCATTCGATTTTCGGCACCGAAATTAATGAGCTGCCGGTCGAGCTGGAAGCCTACTACAGCCGGTACTTTACCGATCGGCAGAAGGTGGTCGAGTTCCGCAATCTGTCGAAGGCTGAGTTCGAAAAATACCGCAGCCAAATAGAAAACTACGATCGCCGCTTGGAAGAACTACGGCCGCAAATAGACCAAATGGAGCAGCAGCTTAAGGAGGAAGTTGCCGAGCTGCAGGCCGCCAAATCTAAGCTAGACGCCGACTTGGCCGCCGGCCGAGTGCAGGAGTACAATGCTGGCGTCGCGCCGTACAACGCGCTGGTAGCCCAGTATAACCGCGATCTGGCGGCGCTCAACCGCAAAATTGAGGAATACAACCGCCTTGTACAGGAGCGTAACGCTCTGTCGGTGCAGGTGAGCGAGCTCAACAAGGCGCTCGACAGTATCCTCACTCCGCAGTAGGCCGTACGAAGGTGATACACTAAGTGTCATGGTAAAGCGTACCCGATTTATTTGCTCACAATGCGGCGGCACCTCCACGGCGTGGGCCGGCAAATGCCCGCACTGCGGCGAGTGGAACACTCTGGGCGAGGAGGCGACCATCTCCGCCACCCTGGGCGACGTTGCCGACGGCGGCACAGCACTGCAAGGTCAGGCCGTCGCCAGCTTGGCTAGCACAGATCAGAAACGCCTGGTTACCAGCCTGAGCGACATAGATGCGGTGCTAGGCGGGGGGTTGGTGCCGGGCAGCGTAACCTTGCTTGCCGGCCAGCCGGGCATTGGCAAAAGTACGCTGTTGTTGCAGTTGGCACACGCCGTGGGCAAAACACGCGAAGTTTTGTACGTCAGCGGCGAGGAGTCGGGACACCAGGTTGGCATGCGGGCGCAACGGCTGGGGGCGGCGGCTTCTGGTCTGCGGCTGGCTACCTCAACAAGCGCCGAGGACATTGCTGCTACGGTTTTGGAAGGCAAGTACCAGCTGGTGGTCGTGGACTCAATCCAAACCGTAACTGTTAGTTCGGTTAGCTCGGCCTCAGGAAGCGTGTCGCAAATTACCAACAGCACGCACATTATTTTGCAGGCCGCCAAGCAAAGCGCAACCGCGGTTGTGCTGGTGGGGCATGTCACCAAGGAGGGAGCTATTGCCGGCCCCAAAGTGCTGGAGCACGTGGTGGATGTTGTATTGCAGCTCGAGGGTGACCGCTATGGCGGCTTTAAAGTGCTGCGCAGCACAAAAAACCGATTTGGTCCGACGTCTGAGGCTGGGATTTTCGAAATGGTCGAGGACGGGTTAAAGCCGGTAGCCAACCCATCGGCCGCCCTGCTTGCCGAGCGGCAGGCAAGCGACGGCTCGATAGTACTCGCCACACTGGAGGGTACGAGGCCGCTTTTAGTAGAGGTGCAGGCATTGGTAAACAAAACAAGCTACGGCTACCCCAAGCGCGCCGCCAGCGGCATCGACCTTAATCGGGTTAATTTGCTGGTGGCGATGCTTGAGCGGCGTACAAAGCTAAATCTGGCCGAGCAAGACATTTATATAAACATAGTTGGCGGGATAAAATTAACCGAGCCGGCGGCCGACCTTGCCGTCTGCCTGGCCATCGGCTCGGCTGCCAAGGGTTTGCAACTAAAAACTAACGCCGTAGTGTTTGGCGAGGTAGGTTTAAGCGGTGAGGTACGTCATGTGCCGTTTGCTGACAAGCGCCTGGCCGAGGCTAAAAAATTGGGTTTTACCGGTGCCATCGGCCCGCGCACCCAAGGCAGCGGCAAAAAACTGCCAATGCTGCACCAGGTGCCGGATGTGCGCAGTGCACTCAACCAATTCTTAGAGAAGGAGTAACATCGTGATAATTATTGAACTGGCTATTTTAGCGGGCGTTGTCCTGTTGCTGTTGGGGCAAAACCGTGGCGGGCTGGCTGGCGGCCTCGGCATCCGCAAGCAGCGCAGAATCATCCTGGATAGCTGCGCGCTGATTGACGGCCGGATCGCCGAAGTGGTGCGTGCCGGATTTGTGGCTGACCAACTGGTAATTCCGCAGTTTATTTTGAACGAGCTGCAACTTTTGGCTGACGGTCACGACTCTCACAAGCGCGAGCGAGCGCGCTACGGCCTGGACATTGCCCACGAGCTGCAAGACAGCGCGCCGAGCGTTGCCGTTGACCGCACGGCTGTGCTGGGCGCGGACAAAACCGACGACAAACTGTTAGTTCTTGCCAGAAAACTCGGCGCAGAGCTGTACACTACTGACTACAATCTATCCAAGGTAGCGGCCGTCGAGGGCGTTAAAGTGCTAAACATCAACGAGCTGGCGCAGAGCTTGCGCCCTATAGCCTTGCCAGGCGAAACGCTGGATATCCGCATTTTGCAAAAGGGCAGCAACCGCGACCAAGGCGTCGGCTATCTGGACGACGGAACTATGATAGTTATAGAGGGCGGCGCGCGACTGATTGGCCAGGTGGCGCCCGTGGTTGTAACGCGGATGCACCAAACTGTGGCGGGCAAGATGGTCTTCGGCCAGGTTAGAAACAAAAAGGTCGCGCAAAGCCCGAGGAACGAGGCGGAGACGAAGCTCAGGAAATCGCAACCATCATCCCTGTCGAGAAGAATCCGACAGGGCGCTTAAGCTAATCGTCCTCGTCTGGTGGTTCCTCGATTACGAAGGTAACGGTGGCAGACTGCGACGAAGTATACAGTACGCTATCTACAACCGAGGCGTCGATGGTGGCCGAGCCGTTCGCGCTAGGGATGTAGGTGAAGGTAACGGTGCTGGGCGAAGCACTGACGTTTTGCGCCGGCAACGCCTGGCCATTCACCGAAAGAGAAACTGTTCCGGGGAAGCGGTCACTTGAGAG
The DNA here is from genome assembly GCA_050730855.1 of Saccharimonadales bacterium (SeqCode). Lineage (GTDB taxonomy): Bacteria > Patescibacteriota > Saccharimonadia > Saccharimonadales > UBA4665 > DASRJJ01. The sequence goes on from JBOHNU010000002.1 coordinate 83,289, forward strand.
CGGGTGGGTCCCCTGGCTGACGGTTACGATAAAGATACAGTCTACCGCGCTCGAACAAGTGCTAGGCGTCGTTAGGGTGATGGAAGGTTTGGCATCGTTACAGTTGTGTACGTTGTCTTGGTCGTTTAGGTTAGCGCCCGATCCGGTACCTACAAATAGATCTGCAGAGAAAGTGCTGTCGCTGCCGCCGCTTCGAGTTTCCTTGGCAAGCTCGGGCGTACACGACGTGGCCAGTTTTTCAGACACTTTGTCGATAGTTTGCGTACCGCCGCCGCTGTTATTTGGCTTTTGGTACCATGAAGGGAACAGGTCGTTGTCGGGGCTGGGCTCCTGCGACGATCCGCCGACATGGCTGCGGACGATGTAAGCCGGAAGCGTTTGCACGCCTGACGGCTTTTCCCAGTTTTTTGGCTCCTGGCCGTCGTGCGCGGCATTCATCCATCCCTGCCAGATGGGCAATGTCATGGTTTCCATAAAGCCGCTAAACGCGACTTGCCGGTGGCCATGGCCGACCCACACGCCGGCAGCGTATTTGGTGCTGGCGCCCATCATCCAGCCGTCTTTGTTGTCGTTGGTGGTGCCGGTTTTAAGGGCGAATTTCCAGCCTTTGTAGTTTTGTGCTTTGCGCGACATATAGCTGGCGCGCGGGTCGGACAGCATGTCGGCGGTGATATAGGCGGCGTCGGGTCGGATGACTTGCTCGCCCGGCTTTTGCTTCCATTCGTCGACTGTTTTGCCCTTGTCGTCTACTATTTTGAGGATGTAGGTTTTATCCAGGTAGTTGCCAAGCCGGGACATGGTGGCAAAGCCGTTGACGTGTTCGTCGAGGTACAAGTAGGCGCCGTCGCCGATGGCTGACGATGCGTAGCACTGGGTTTCGGCGGTCAGCGCGTCATCGGTGTAGCAGCGGTAGCCGCTACGCAATCCCATAGCCTCGGCTGTTTCGATAGTTTTGTTGATAGACGCGGTAGTGTTGCCCGGAACGACAGACAGCATGGCCTTAACGGCGGGGATGTTGCGAGAGCCGGCAAGCGCATAGCGCAAGGTTAGCGGGCCGGGGAAACGCGAGTCGTAATCGTACAGGAACGGTTCAGTGCCGGGGGCACAGTTAGCGCCGCGGTTGATCTGCGCGGGCGTTAGAGGGCAAGTGCCAGCATAGCCCGGGATCGGCGCTTTGATGTCGTAGAGTACTGAGCCGGCTCCGGTGTTGGTAGTGTGTTCTATCATTGCCATATAATCGTACGGTTTAAAGCTAGAGCCGGGGGGCAGGCGTGTGGGGTACGACGCATAGTTTAGCTCCCTAAAGTCCCGGTTGGGGTCGGTAAAGTCCGTCCCGCCGACCAGGGCGACCATCTGAGCCGTGGTTACATCCATGGCGCCGAAGGCAATATTAGCCTCGGCGGCTATTTGGTCGGGGTTGGCGCGGCGCTCTTTAACTGCCCCGGCGCGCAGCTGGGACTTGACCTGGCGATGACCTTCCTGAACCTCTCGCTCCGCCAATTCCTGCAAGCCAAGGTCGAGCGTGGTCGTGACCTTCCAGCCGCTCACGTTCACCGTCTCGGAACCGTATTTTTGTTCCAGTTCGTTCTTGGCGGCAAGTACAAAGTACGGAGCGCGGATGTTTTGGTACTTGGTTTGCTTTGGCTTGATCTGCGCCAGGATATCAACGGCTTGGGCTTCGTCTGCTTGCTCGCGGGTAACCATGCCTTGGTCGACCATTTGGTCTAGGATGTAGTGCTGTCGGCCAATTAATGCTTCGCGCGACTCTTGGTCGGCCAGCGCGTTGTACGGCGAGTAGAACGTCGGCGATTTGGGCATGCCGGCCAGCAGCGCCGCCTGCGAAAGCGTGAGGTCTTTGGCGGTAGTGCCAAAATAGTCGCGCGCGGCGCTCTCTACCCCGTACAAAACACCTCCGTACGGCGCGACGTTTAGGTAGCCGTTAAGGATTTCGTCTTTAGAGTACTCGCGCTCCAGTTCCACCGCCAAGATGAGCTCTTTCACCTTGCGCGCGATGGTGCGGTCGTTCGTCCAATCTTGGTTGAGCTTTACCAGCTGTTGCGAAATGGTGGAGCCACCCTGAATGCCGCCGCTGCGGTTAAAGACGTCGTTTACGCCGGCGCGAACAATGCTGCGCAAGTCGAAAGCGCCGTGCTTATAGAAGTCTTTATCTTCTATAGCAATGGTTGCATTCTTCATAAGTTGTGAAATCTGGTCGCCGCTAACCGGGATACGTTTGACCGCCTCGGAATCCTGGAATAACACAGTCTCCCCGCTGCGGTCATAGTAAGTTACCGTCCCGCCGATGTTGCCGGACAGGTCGTTGATGTTGGGCAAGTCCTTGCGGAAATAGGCAAAAAGGCCAACGACAAACACAAACCCGACGACTATGCCAATGCCGGCGATCTTTAGCGACATTAAGGCGCCTTCGCGGCTAAACCAAAACTTCGCTAGGCGCTTGGGGTGCAGGCGATATAAGATACGTTTAAAGCGGTTCTTGGGCAGCGAACCTAAGTACGCGGCGCGCTGCCGCGCCTTGGCCTCTTTGCGCGCTTTCCAGCGGGCGGTTAAGCCCTTGTGCAGTTTTATAGTCGCGCCGCTCTTTGTAACAAAAGTGCCCTTGCCCGGGCGGCGGCGCCCACGATTCGCATTTCGGTTGTTCACAGTTTTTCCTGCTCTCCCTGTCAATCAAGATGATTACTCGAATTATATCAAATTTTTGGCTTGTAAAGTCCAAAATTCGGCGAATACGGTATACTGCTAGCATGAGTAAACACGCGGAAAGAATGTCATTGTCGGAAGAACTAGCTTGGCGGGGATTTGTAAACCAAACTACTTACGCCGATTTGAAAGAGCTTGATAAAGGCCGGCTGACCTTTTACCAAGGGTTTGACGCCTCCGCGCCGTCGCAGCAGATCGGCAATTTGGCGTTTATGATGATGGCGCGCGTGTTTATGCGCCATGGGCATCGGGCGGTTATTTTGGCTGGCGGTGCCACCAGTCTCATCGGCGACCCCGGCGGCAAGGACGTCGAGCGCACCCTGCAAGGCGAAAAAACAATTGCCGCCAACGTCAAGAACGCCGAAAGCCAACTAAAGAGGGTTTTTAGTGGCTATCAGTTTAAGCTGGTAAACAACCTCGACTGGACTAAACGCCTTAATGTTATCGACTTTCTGCGCGACATCGGCAAACACTTTAGCATGACAACGCTGGTGCAGCGCGACTACATAGCCAGGCGTATCGGCAATGAGAGCAGCGGCATCAGCTATGCCGAGTTCAGCTACACTTTGCTGCAAGGCATGGACTACCTGCATCTGTATGACGTGCACGGCGTGACACTGCAGCTGGGCGGCTCCGACCAGTGGGGGAACTGCTTGTCGGGCGTGGAACTGGTGCGCAAGGCTCGCGGCGCAGAGGTACATGCGGTTACCACGCCGCTGGTTATAAATAAAACAACCGGCAAAAAGTTTGGCAAAAGCGAGGACGGCGCGGTTTGGCTCGACCCGAAAATGACGTCGCCAACCCAGTTTTACCAGTTTTGGATAAACGCCGACGACCAAGGAGTCGAGGATTACCTGAAGATTTTTACGGATATGTCAAAGCCCGAGATTAGCGAAATAATGGCCAGTCACCAAGAGAATCGCAAGACTCGCCTGGCGCAAACAGCGCTGGCCGAGGCGATTACGCGATTGTTACACGGCGCAGTAACAACAGAGGTGGCGCGCGAGATCACCAATGTTCTTGCCGGCAAAGTTTTGGTTGGCGACGCCAGCCGTCAAGTGATCGCGCAAATGCGGCGCGAGGTAGCGCACGCACAGGCAACCCCGGGCGAGCCTCTTGCCGACGTGGTGGTGCGCACCGGCCTGGCCGCCTCCAAAACCGAGGCGCGGCGGCTAGTTACCGACAATGCCATCACCATAAACTATCAGAAAGCCGCCAAGGACACGCTGAACGAAACCGACTTTTCCGCCGGGCGGCTGCTACTGCGCAAAGGCAAGTCGTTTAAAGATTCGGCGCTGGTGGAGCTGGCATAGAAACGGGTTCGTAGTATACTTCCCCTATGGACAGCAAAAAGAAGATCACAGCAGACAAGTACAACGACCCCGGCCACAACTATCTAAAGTACTGGGAAGGCCGCGATTACGAACACGCCGCCGAGGAGCTGGCTATCCGCCGGCTGTTAAAAGGCAAGCGCTTTAAGCACGCGGTGGACGTGGGCGGCGGCTACGGCCGGCTATGCCTGCTGCTCAAGGATTACGCCGCCAAAGTAACGCTGGCCGAGCCGAGCCAGCAGCAGCTTAATCTGGCCAAGGATTTTTTAAAGAATCACCCGGAAATCGAGCGCAAACTGTTGCAGGCGGACAACCTCAAGTTTAAAGACGGCTCGATTGACCTTGTAACCATGATCCGCGTAATGCACCACCTGCCGGAGCCGGAGGCCGAGCTTAGAGAAGTAGCCCGCGTGCTTTCCAATGGCGGAATGGCAATCATAGAAGCCGCTAATTACGCGCACGGGCGCAACCGCTTAAAGCATTTTTTGCAGGGTAAGCCCCTCCCGTCCAAGCCGGTGGATATCCGTTCGGAAGCCAACAAAAAGAAGGGCGAGATTCCTTTTGTAAACCACAATCCCAAGACCGTCATCCGCCAGTTCGAAGACGCCGGCTTTACAGTGGAGCGAGTGCTGTCTGTCTCTAACCTGCGTTCGCCCGGGCTTAAAAAGATGCTGCCCCGGAGGGTGATGCTTGCGGTCGAGGAAGTCATGCAGCCGGCGCTTGCCAGTGTGTACTTTGGGCCGAGTATTTTCTTTGTGCTGCGAAAGTCGTAGAGGCCGCGCGCGATGACTCTGGACGACTCGCTACTGGCGATTAAGGGTGTCGGGCCGGAGTTGGCGCACAAGTTTGCCAAGCTCGGTCTGCAGACTATCGGCGACCTGGCTGGCAACATCCCCAGGCGTTACGACGATTTTTCAAATCTATCCCCCATAAGCCGGCTTCGCCCCGGCTCGGTTAGTTTTGAAGCGCGCATCAAACAAGTCACTGGCCGCTATGTGCGCCGCGGCATGCATATTACCGAGGCGATTGCCGAAGATGACTCCGGTAGCACGCGCCTGGTGTGGTTTAACCAGCCTTACCGGGCAAATAGCATCAAGGCCGGAGAGCGCTACTTTGTATCCGGCGTGTACGAGCTGCGCCGCCAGCGCTTCGCGGTAGCTAATCCAAGCATCGAGCTAGTTAGCGATTTCCCGATCAACACCGCGCGGATTGTGCCGGTCTACCGCGAGACAAAAGGGCTTACCAGCCGGCAAATCCGCGCCGCTATCCGGCAAATAGTGCCGCTTATACGGCGCCTGCCCGAAACGCTGCCGGCGTGGGTGGTCGGTGGGCGCAAGCTAGCCAGCCGGGCTGAGGCGCTGGAGGCCGTCCATTTTCCGCAAACCACTCGGGCACTCGAGCAAGCCAAAAAACGCCTGGGGTTTGAGGAAGTATTTGAGTTGTCGCTTGCTAGCTTGCTCAACAAATGCGAGCTGGCGCACGATCACGCGCTGCCGGTTGAGTTCCGCGAGGAGCTGGCGCGCAAGTTTGTGCAAAATCTGCCGTTTAAGCTCACCGGTGCGCAGCGCAAAGTGGTGTGGCGGATTTACCAGGACATGCAGCAGCCGCGGCCGATGAACCGCCTGGTGGAGGGCGATGTCGGCTCGGGCAAAACAGTGGTGGCGGCGATGGGGTCGTTGATGGCGCTGGCCGAAGGTCGTCAGGTGGCGCTAATGGCTCCTACCGAGCTGCTGGCGCGCCAGCACGCCGAGACAATCCACGCGCTACTGCGGCCGCTCGGCCTGCATCACAAAGTTGCGCTTTTAATTGGCGGGCAGAAGCCACAAGAAAAAGACAAAGTGCTGGCGGCAATTGCGCGCGGCCGCGCGCAGTTTGTCATCGGCACCCATGCGCTCATTCAGGAGCGCGTGGACATGCAGCGGCTGGCACTGGCAATTATCGACGAGCAGCACCGTTTTGGCGTGGAGCAACGCAAGAAGCTGATGGCCAAGGCCGGACACATGCCGCACCTGCTGAGCCTGACGGCGACGCCAATTCCGCGCTCGCTAGCACTGACGCTGTACGGCGAGCTGGACGTGTCGGTGCTCGACGCCAAGCCGCCCGGCCGGCAACCGGTTGTTACCGAGATTTGCTCGCCAAACTCCCGCGCCCAATTGTACGACCGCATCGCCGCCGAGCTAGACAACGGCCGGCAAATGTTTGTAGTCTGCCCGCTCATTACGCAGGCCGATGGCTCGCGCGCCATGTCCGCCGAAACTGTGTTTAAGCAATTGCAAACGCGCGACCTGGCCGGGCGCCGCATCGGCCTGCTCCACGGCAAAATGAAGGCCGCCGACAAACAGGACATTATGCAGCAGTTTGCAAGCGGACAGCTCGATGTTTTGGTGTCTACCACAGTTATAGAGGTCGGCGTGGACGTGCCTAATGCCAGTATCATGCTGATCGAGGCCGCCGAGCGCTTTGGCCTGGCGCAAATCCACCAGTTGCGCGGCCGGGTGGGGCGTGGCGGCCATAAAGGTTACTGTTTTTTGATGATAAGCGATTCTGCGGCGCCGCCGCAGCGGCTGCGGGCGCTCGAGAGCGAAAGCGACGGCTTTAAGCTGGCCGAGCTCGACCTGAGCCTGCGTGGCCCCGGCGCCATCTACGGCACGATGCAGCATGGCGCACTCGACCTGCGCGTTGCCCGGCTGGACGACATAAAGCTGATCGCCGCGGCCCGCGAATCGGCGCAGATCCTCATCGACAAAGAAGAAGATTTGCTACAATATCCAGAGCTTGCGGAGCGCGTGCGGCGCCTGCGGGCGGTAACTAACTTGAACTAGCGTCCGGGCAACCAAATGAGAATTATCGCAGGCAGTTTAAAGGGGAGGGTGTTTGACTCTCCAAAGAGCCACAAAACGCACCCAATGAGCGACAAAATGCGCGGCGCGCTGTTTAATATGCTTGGCGACTTGCAAGGGCTGCGCGTGCTAGACGCCTTTGCTGGTAGCGGCGCGCTCGGTTTTGAGGCAGTCAGCCGCGGTGCGGCCGAAGTAGTTGCCATCGACAACGATCGGCAGGCGCAACAGACCATCACCAAAAATATTCGCCAGCTCGGGCTTGGAACTGCCATTTCGCTGGTTAAGGCTGGCGCTGGTGCGTGTCTTGGCACGGCGCAAGGCAAGCCGTTCGACATTGTGTTGTGCGACCCGCCGTACAACGATCTCCAGCCCAACTTGCTAGCGCGTCTGGCCGAAGTGGTAGCGCCCAACGGCGGACTGTTTGTTCTGTCGTGGCCGGGCGGTCAGGAACTGCCCGTGCTGCCCGGCCTGGCGCTCATCCGGCATCGCCAGTACGGCGACGGCAGTCTAGGCTTTTACCGCCGGCAACGGATTGGGAGGTTTGGTGCCGGCGTGCTCAACAATTTGCCGGTAGCGGATGGCCGGCGCGCAAAAGTACATCACTGTTAAAATCAGCGAAGCCAGCCAGCCGACCAGCGGCACCCAGCTAACAAGATTGATGGCGACCACAATCCCAACAATTCCCCAAACCGCGCCGGAGTATTGGCTGCCGGCGCGCCAGCTGCGCCGGATCGACTCAAACACGCCCAATTTTTGGTCGACCAAATAGTACGGTGCCAGAAGCAGCCGTTGAAAAGCGAACAGTCCAGGCAAAATAAATAAAATCAGGCCGATGCCCACGGCAAGCGAAAAGATAATAAACAGACCGACGAGCTTTAAAACGCTGCCCTGGATATCGCGTAGAGCCGACATAAAACTGATTTCTTGCATCCGCGCGCTGTGCAGCTCGGTAACAATCAGCGACGCGGCAATAACAACCACAAAATACAGTGCCACTAGCGCCAGCAGCCCGGCAGCGATAAACGGAATAATATTTTCGGAGCCGCTAGCGTGGAAGGCAAACCCCGCTACTACAAACCCTAGAACAGCCAGCCCCGCAATGCCGACGGGCAGCAGCAGCTGCCACACAAAGGTCTCAAAGTTAAGCTGGAAGGCCTTCCAGCTCGGCTTAAAAAGCGCAAATGCGTCTGGCAGTTGCTTTGTTTTGGTTGTTTTTTTGGCGTCCATGCTGTTTTCCTTGCTGGTTATCTTACGGTATAATACTACAGTCGGCGTTCGGAGTTAAATGTTGGTATTGGACGCTTCGGACATTTTTGGGCGAGTGGCGGAATTGGTAGACGCGCATGCCTTAGGAGCATGTATCGCAAGATGTGAAGGTTCAAGTCCTTTCTCGCCCACCACAACCGTCTTACTAGAACCACTGACCCGAAGGAAAAGGGCCAGGTCGAGCAAGTCAGTTGAGGAAAGGTCACAAACTCCTTTGGTTCAAGACAACGCCACGAAATGCTACAATAGCCTAGATGAAAAAATACGAAGTTAGCGTTAAAACAACGCTTGAAGACGCGCCAAAAGAACACGAAATGTCGGCCGCGGTCATTCTAGCGTATCACTTCAAAGCAGACGTCATCTTCATGCGACCAGGGAGAAAGAAGACTCCGGATATTGATGTAAACGGCGTAAAGTGGGAAATCAAAAGCCCTAAAGGCGATGGCAAGAAGACAGTGGACAACAATCTACGGACAGCCCGCAAGCAATCACATAATGTAGTGTTGGACTTGCGCCGAGCCAAGCTGCATCAGAACAAAGCCCTAGCTCGTATATGTTACTATTTGTCGGCTGGCTCACACAAAATCAAACACCTCAAGATTATCACAAAAACTCAGAAAATAATTGACATACTGTAAGTGTTTTTGATAAATTGTTAGATAGATAAGACGCGCGCGTTACTGTACTGTATCAACCGCGTCTTTTCTTTTCGCTCCTGGTTTTTGAGTTTCGTGTGTCGGTTGTTATTGGTACAAGCTGTCGAAGTTGAAGCTGTCGTACGGGCTGGTGCCGTTTGGTGTGTTGTACAGTTCGTCAAAGTTGTAGTTGCCGAAGTCATAGCTGAAGATGTCTGATGTAAAGCACTGCCGCCCCTTCTTGTGGTAATTGACGTCGCTTTCCAGGCTGTCGAAGGATGAGCCGGGCAGTGAGGCGTCGGTTTTGAAGTTGGCGCAAATGGTGTAGCTGTCGGCGCCGCGGTTGTATTCGTAATCTGCTAGGCGGCTTGCCAGGTTGGCGTCTAGTTTCAAATCCTTTAAATTGTCGGGTACGTCGCCGCGGCCGCTGGCGTATGAGTCGAGTGCCGACTGTATGCTGGTGATGTCGGCCACCTTTTGCTGGTCGCTCACGGCGTCGCGCGAGAGTGCGTATTGCCAGATGAGCGCGCCGACGCAGATTACCGCAATGACTGCGAACGCAAGGTAGTATTTTTGCATTGCGCCGCGCATTTTAGCGCTCCGCCTTGCGGTGGCTGTCGAGCCAGAAGTAAGCGAAGATGCCGCCGGCAATACCCAGCACGATCACCATGTTGGCAACCAGCACGCCGATGTTTTCTATCTCGTAGCCTTTGCCGCCATAGATAGCAGCAGATAGCGCTGACAGAAACCCGATAAGGCTAAAAAATCCAACCACAAACGACACAAGCAGCGCAATTTGGACCATCCGCCGCCTGGATGGGTCGAGCCGAAGCCGCGGATTTGCCAGCTCGGCCTTTTTGAGGCGCAAAAAAAGCCACGCCAGTATCGGCAAGCCCACCACGAGCGAGGATGTAGTAAACGCCATGATACCGGTGTCGAACGCGCCGGAAGACCCGCCGAAGAGATGCTCCGCAATGCTGGCCAGCAAAATCCCCATGCTAAGCGCGCTTACGCTCATGGCCACTAGCATGATGAAATACTCGGCGCCGCGAGTGCTATACACTTGTACTACACCGATCGGCTCGTTTTGCGGGTTGCCGCCGTCCGCCGGCACAAATTGCGCCGCGGCTTCTTGAGGCGTACTGCCGGGTTGCGCCTGATCCTGGTGTCGGTCGAGTGCTTTCTCAACCGTGTCCGGGTGCCAGCCAGCACCAACTAAGCGGTCGCGGACAGTCTCGTGGCCATCGCCGCTGCCGCGCGCCCGGGCAATATAATCGTGTAGTTCGTTGTTCATTTATACTCCTCTGCAGCTAATTAAGCAGCACTACGTGGTTGTTTGTCAATCACACGGCACGATTAGCTAACCAGAATAAGTTTGCTACAATAAGGCCAGGATTTTGCCATGGCACTACAGACACAACCCTACAAAGGCGCAAGAGATTTTTACCCCGAGGATAAACGAGTCCAGAAGTACTTGTTTGGTTTGTGGCGCAAGGTGGCCGAGAGTTACGGCTACGAGGAGTACGATGCGCCCATTCTAGAGCCACTGGAGCTATACGCGGCCAAAACTGGCGAAGAAATTGTTAACGAGCAAACCTACACCTTCGAAGACCGCGGCGGCCGGCGCGTGGCCATCCGGCCGGAGATGACGCCAACGGTGAGTCGCATGGTGGCGGCGCAGCGCCAGGAGCTGGCCTATCCGCTGCGCTGGTACAGCATCCCAAACATTTGGCGCTACGAGCGTCCGCAGCGCGGACGGCTGCGCGAGCACTGGCAACTCAACGTCGACCTGTTCGGCGTGAACGGCCTGCTGGCCGAAGCCGAGCTAGTCCAGGTAGCCGACAGTATTTTCAAGGCCGCCGGCGCTACCCGTGCCATGTATAGCATCCGCATAAACAGCCGCAAGCTGATAGACTATATTTTGCGTGAATACCTGGAACTCGACAGCGTCCAGCATCACACCGTCGCCAAGCTGATAGACCGCAAGCACAAAATGCCGCACGAAGCGTTCGTGGCCGAAACCGACGCGCTGTTTACCCCCAGTCAGCGCGACAATGGCGCCAGCAACAAATTGCTCGGGCTGCTAAAAACTAAGGATATAAACCATTTGCCCGAGAAGGTGCGGATGCACAGCGCGGCGCTCGAGTTAAAAGAGTTACTGGCGCAGTTGCGCGACGCAGGCGTCACCAACGCCGTATTTGACCTTACAATTATGCGCGGCTTTGACTACTACACCGGCATCGTATTTGAGATTTTCGACGAAAACCCGGATAACAACCGCTCCATGGTGGGGGGCGGTCGTTACGACGGCCTGGTCGGCCTGTTCGGCGTAGAGCCGGTGCCAACGGTTGGCTTTGCTTTTGGCGACGTCACACTCCAGAACTTTCTGGAAGGCCACAAACTGATGCCGCCGGCTCGATCAGACACCGATGCGTACGTGGCAATCATCGGCGATTGCTACGGCGCGGCGCAAAAGACCATCGGCGAACTGCGCGAAATGGGGCTGAACGTCGCCGTGGACATTACCGGCCGCAAGCTCGACAAGCAAATCCAAACGGCCGTAAAAAAGAATATCCACTACGTGATCTTTATTGGCGATAAAGAGCTGAAGGAAGAGCAGTTTGAACTGAAAAACTTGGCCACCGGCGCCAGCGAGCGCCGCAGTCTGGCACGGATTGTTAGCATAGTAAAGGATTACCGCGGCGAGGGCGAGGACTAGCCCGTATGGGGCGAGGAGTGGGGGCGTGACCGGTTTTAGCCACACTACAACAGGTGTGGTTATCGCCTTATCTGTCCACAACCCAGCGCTCGCCCTGCCATTGGCGCTTGCCTCGCACTTTGTGCTCGATGCTTTGCCGCATTACGGCGATGATACACGCGACGGCACCGACAAAGCCTTCCGCCGTTTTATCCTGGTGGATGCCATCGCCGGATTTAGCATTACATTTCTTATGATGTACCTCTTCCCGGAAAGCTGGCTGCTAATCGGCCTGTGCGGAGCTATGTCAACTATTCCAGATTTGATGTGGCTGCCAAACCATGTGCGGCAAGTGCGCGGCCAGCCGAGCAAACCGCACAACCTATTTATGCGTTGGCATACAAAGATACAGTTTGAACATCCGGTCTGGGGGATTGCGGCCGAGGTAGTTTGGGCGGTGGGGATGCTTTCGTTCATTGCTGTCGCGTTGTTTGGCAAATAAACCTGGTAAAAGTGTATTCAATCTGTTACAGTCTGTACCTATGTCTACAACCAAGAAACAACTTTCTCCTACCAAAGTGCAGCTCACACTTGCAGCCGACGATCTGTCCGGCTACAAGGCGAGCGCGCTTAAAAAGCTCGGCACCGATGTAAAGGTGCAGGGCTTCCGCCCCGGCAAAGCGCCGCTTAACCTACTAGAAAAACAGATTAATCCCAACCTACTTCACAGCGAGGTAATGGATGCGGCCATTAACGCCCTGTACGGCCAGGCGCTACGCGAGCACCGTTTGCGGCCGGCTAGTGAGCCCAAGGTTAGTATCACGAAGTTCGTGCCGTTCGACACGCTCGAGGCCAACGTAGAGGTAGAAGTCGTCGGCGACGTTACACTGCCCGACTACAAGAAAACTAAAATCGCGCAAAAGCAGCCGGTGGTAGACGCCAAAGAAGTCGATGAGGTGCTTGACCAACTCGCCACCCGCCAGGCCGAAAAGAAAGAGGCCGACCGCGCCGCCAAAACTACTGACGAAGTGGTAATTGATTTTAAGGGAACCGACGCCAAAACCGGCGAGCCGATCCCCGGAGCCGATGGCAAAGACTATCCTTTGGTCTTGGGCAGCAACTCCTTTATCCCCGGATTTGAAAAGAACCTGATCGGCGCCAGAACCGGCGAAACCAAAGAGTTTACTCTGACATTCCCTAAAGATTACGGTACTGAGGCGCTGCAAAACCGCAAAGTCACCTTTGCCGTAACGGTAAAAAAAGTAAACGAAGTAGCAAAGCCGGCCATCGACGATAAGTTTGCTGCAAGCGTGGGGCCGTTCAAAAAACTTGCCGAACTAAAGGCCGACATCGAGAAAGAACTTCTTACCCGCAAGCAAAACGACGCCGAGCAAGAACATGCTAACGAACTTATCCGTGTGATTGCCGGCAAGGCAAAGGTTGCTATCCCCGAAAGTTTGGTTAACGAACAGCTGGAGCGCATCGAGCGTGAAACCCGTCAAAACCTGGCGTACACCGGCCAAACCTGGCAGGAGTACTTGGATAGCGAAAAACTCACCCCCGAATCATTACGCAAGAAACATCACGACGATGCCGAGCTGCGTGTAAAAGCCGGGATTGTACTGGCCGAAATTGCCGAAGCCGAGAAAGTTACAGTGACGCCAGAGGAGTTTAACGCCCAGCTGCAATCGCTAAAAGCCCGCTACCCCGATGCGCAAATGCGAGCCGAGCTGGACAAGCCCGAAAACCAACGCGATATACTAAGCCGCATGGTCACCGAAAAAACCATCGCCAAGCTCAAGGAATACGCGGCAAAAAACTGAACCGATCAGCGACAGGCTGGCACTCTTGACTGGGGAGTGCCAGCCGACGTATACTCAAAAGTATGATCAAACCATCTTCTAGCATTCTTATACCAACTGTTATCGAGAGCGACGGTCGCGTAGAGCGCGCCTACGACATCTACAGCCGGCTGCTCAAAGACCGAATTGTTTTCTTGGGCAGCGATGTTAACGAGCACACCGCCAACCTAGTAGTGGCGCAGCTTTTGTTTCTGCACGCCGAAGATTCCAAGAAGGACATCTTCTTTTATATCAACAGCCCGGGTGGCAGCGTTTACGACGCGCTGGCCATTTATGACACTATGCAGTATGTTACCAACGACATTCAAACCGTCGGCATCGGCGTTCAGGCTTCGGCCGCGGCCTTTTTGCTGAGCTGCGGCACCAAGGGCAAGCGGTTCCTTTTGCCGCACTCCACGGTGATGATTCACCAGCCGTCCAGCGGCACTCGCGGCAAAGTAACCGACCAAGAGATCGACCTGCGCGAAAGCCTGCGCGTTAAAAGACTGCTAGAGTCGATCATGGCTAAAAACACCGGCCAAAAAATAGAACGCATCCACGAAGACATGGAGCGCGACAAATGGATGACCTCCGAAGAAGCTAAGAAATACGGCATCGTCGACAAAGTAATCACCACCCCACCAAAATCGTAAAATGACACAAGGTGGAGAGGAAAAACGACCTTACCTTAAAACGGGCGCAGGATTTGACGCGCAAAGTCTTGACATTTAGCCGTGGTTACCTCACAATCTTATTCTAAGAAGTAGTGTAAGCGCGGCAGTGTTGAAGTTTGCGTCAGGTTGTGACGGATGCTTCATCACTAAAAACTACCGCCTTAGAGACCTTCACGCTAAAACAAAGGTTTATTAAGGACTCTGTCTGCAGGCAGAGCATAACAGGGGAATAGCGCAACGCATGACAGCAAAGAGCACCAAAAGCGACAGCCGCGTGTACTACACGGCACAAGACGACGCGATTGTACTTAACAACCTAGTTGACCACCAAAACAGATCATTCCAATGGTTTGTGGAGGAAGGTTTAAGCGAACTACTGGCCGAAGTAAGTCCCATCGACGACTACACCGGCACCAAACTTACACTGCGCTTCAAAGACTACCACTTTGAAGACCCCAAAATGACCGAGTCCGCGGCTCGCGAAAACAACGTGAGCTACGAGGCTCCGCTAAAGGCCAAGGTCGAACTAACTAACAAAGTAACCGGCGAGGTAAAAGAGCAGGAAATCTACCTGGGCGACTACCCCTGGATGACCAAGCGCGGGACGTTTGTAATAAACGGCGCCGAGCGCGTGGTGGTGAGCCAACTTATTCGCAGCAGCGGCGTGTTCTTTACAGCCGACCAGCATGGAGCGACCAATCTGTACGGCGCCAAGGTTATCCCTGGCCGCGGCGCGTGGCTGGAGTTTGAAACTGCGGCCAACGGCGCTCTGTACGTCAAAATCGACCGCAAGCGCAAACTTGCTGTAACCACGCTTTTGCGTGCTTTGGGCATGACTCAGGAGCAAATGAAGGACGCGCTGAAGCATGTGGACACCGGTAAAACCAATCACCTCGAGATTACGCTCGATAAAGACCCGACTCGCGGCCAAAGCGACGCACTCATCGAGGTCTATCGCCGCTTGCGACCGGGCGATCTCGCTACTGTGGACAACGCCCGCGCGCTCATCGAAAACATGTTCTACAACTTCAAACGTTTCGATTTTTCCCGTGTCGGCCGCTACAAAATTAACAAACGGCTAAACCTGGATGTGCCAAACACCTCCGAAAACCGCGTTATGCGCCTGGAGGATCTGCTCGCCATCATCGCCGAACTGATCCGCCTCAACAACACCCAGGAGCCGGCCGACGATATCGACAGCCTGGCCAACCGCCGTGTGAAGTTAGTTGGTGAGCTGGTGCAGCGCCAGTTCCGCATTGGCCTGCTGCGCATGGAGCGCAACACCAAAGACCGCATGAGCATGAGCGAAATCGAGACAGTCACACCGGGTCAGCTTATTAACGCCCGCCCGGTAGTGGCCGCTGTACGCGAGTTTTTTGCCAGCAGCCAGCTGTCGCAGTTTATGGATCAGATTAACCCTTTGAGTGAGCTTGCGCACAAGCGCCGCCTCAGCTCGATGGGACCCGGCGGCCTGTCGCGTGAACGCGCCGGCTTTGAAGTTCGAGACGCCCACGCCACCCACTACGGCCGTATCTGTGCCGTCGAAACCCCGGAAGGCGCCAACATCGGTCTGGTATTAAACCTAGCCAGCCACGCTCGTATCAACGACTACGGCTTCATTGAAACACCTTACCGCAAAGTGGCAAAAGGCAAAGTAACCGAAGAAATCGTCTACCTTGACGCCGCAGCCGAGGAAACCGCGGTTATCGCCGGTGCCGGTATGGAGCTGGACAAAAACGGCAAGTTTGCCAGCGAGCGCGTTAGCGCCCGCACCAACCTAAAGTCCGGCGAAGTTGACTCAAACGACGTTACCCACATGGACGCCGCTCGCAGCCAGATTATCGGTTCGAGCGCTGGCCTCATTCCGTTTATCGAAAAGAACTACGTGTACCGAAGTTTGATGGGTTCTAACCAGCAACGCCAGGCCGTGCCACTCATCCAGCCAAGCGCGCCGATTGTTGGCACCGGCCTCGAAACCGCCGCTGCTCGCAACACCGGCCAGATGCTATTGGCGGAAGGCGAAGGCGAAGTCGTTAAAGCAACCGGCCAGGAAGTAATTGTTAAGTACAAAAACGGCAACGTAACCTACGAGCCGCAGCATTTTGTGCGCAGCAACGAAGGCACCAGCATCAACCAAAAAGTGGTGGTTAACATCGGTGACAAAGTTAAGAAAGACGACGTGCTGATCGAAGGCATGTCTATCCAGAACGGCGAGTTGGCGCTTGGCAAAGACCTTGTGGTAGCCTTTATGCCCTGGCACGGATACAACTTTGAGGACGCCATCATTATCAGCCGTAAACTGGTTGAAGACGACACGCTAACAAGCGTACACATTGTAGACTTTATGATCGAAGTCCGCGAGACTAAGCTAGGGCCAGAAATCGTAACCCGCGACATTCCAAACGTGAGCGAGGACGCGCTGCGACATCTCGACGAAGACGGCATTGTGCGCATCGGCGCCGAAGTACACCCCGGTGACATTTTGGTGGGTAAGATTACGCCAAAGGGCGAGCAAGAACTTTCCAGTGAAGAGCGCCTGCTGCGTGCCATCTTTGGCGAAAAGGCCAAAGAAGTCCGCGACACAAGCCAGCGCATGAGCAACGGCAAACACGGCAAAGTAGTTGGCGTTAAGGTGTTTAACCGCGAAAACGGCCACGAACTGAAAAGTGGTGTGCTGATGCAAATCCAGGTGTTTGTTGCCCAAATGCGCAAGATTAGCGTTGGCGACAAATTAGGCGGCCGCCACGGTAACAAGGGAGTTATCGCGCGCATCCTCCCAATTGAGGACATGCCGTTCATGGAAGATGGTACCCCGGTTGACATTATTCTCAACCCGCTGGGCGTGCCTTCCCGCATGAACATCGGCCAGTTGTTCGAAACTCACCTGGGTATGGCGGCCAGCGCCCTTGGCATCAAGGTTGCCAGCCCGGCGTTCAACGGTGTACAAGAAGGAAAAATCCGCGAACTACTCAAACAAGCTGGCCTGCCGGAAGACGGCAAGCAGCAGCTATACGACGGCCATACTGGCGAACCGTTCCAGGAACGCACCACTGTTGGCGCAATGTACATGATTAAGCTCAACCACATGGTTGCCGACAAAATTCACGCCCGCTCCACCGGACCGTACACTATGGTCACTCAGCAGCCGCTCGGCGGTAAGGCGCAAAACGGCGGACAGCGCTTCGGCGAAATGGAAGTATGGGCACTGGAGGCGTATGGCGCCGCCAGCACATTGCAGGAAATGCTGACCATTAAGTCCGACGACGTGTACGGCCGCTCCAAAGCCTACGAGTCTATTATTAAAAAGACCGAAATCGTTGGGCCGAAGGTACCAGAATCCTTCAACGTGCTTGTAAAAGAGTTGCAAGGTCTTGGCCTCAAGGTCGACCTAGTTCACTCCGACAAGATAGTGGACGCCGAAGAGGTATTAGCCAAGAACGTTCGCGAAGAAGCCGAGCACCAATCGGAGATCGACGTTCCAGCTCCAGCTATTTCCGATGTAGATGTTTCCGACGACGCTCTGGCCGACGAATTTACGGTCTTGGACGTAACCGACGACACATCCAGCACGGATGACGACAACACCGCCACAGACACAAACGAAGAAGGGAAGGAGGCTTAGTATGCGTCACTACTCATACGGGACAAACATTGCCGATTTTGACGCAGTCCGGCTAGCCGTTGCCGCGGCCGCCGATATCATGGACTGGTCACACGGGGAAGTTACCAAGCCGGAAACCATTAACTATAGAACCCAAAAGCCAGAGCGCGACGGTTTGTTCTGCGAGCGAATCTTTGGGCCGGTAAAGGACATCAACCCGCACGACACCAAGTACAAGGGCGTGCGCAGCCGCGAAGCCGCCGTGGACAAAAACGGCGAGCTGGTTACCAAAGCCATCGTCCGTCGCGAGCGCATGGGTCACATCAGCTTGGCCGTACCGGTGGCGCACATCTGGTTCCTGCGCGGCACGCCAAGCGCAATCGGCTTGCTGCTCGGTGTTACTGTTAAGAACCTCGAGCGCGTGGCGTACTTTGCCAGCTACATCGTCAAGCAGGTCAAAACAGAACTGCGCGACAAACTGCGCGCCGACAAAGAAGCCGAGTTCGAAGCTGCCAAGCAGGCAATCAAACACCGCTACGAAAAAGATGCCGAAGATCCCGACGCCAACGTTAAGGCGCTGGCCGAGATGCAGACGAAAGAGCTGAGCGAGCTAGAAAAAGAGTTCGAGGCTGTCCGCGAGCAACTCGACCGCCTCGAAAAACTCAGCCTCATCAGCGAGGCCGACTACCGCGCGCTGCCAGACGATTTGCGCGCGCTTATCGAAGTAGGCATGGGCGGCAACTCAATTAAAGATCTGCTGGGCGAAATTGACCTAAAAGAGCTAATAAAGAGCTTGAACGAAGATGCCGAAGCCGCCAAGGGTCAGCGCAAGAAGAAGCTGCTCAAGCGGCTGCGCCTACTGGAAAGCATGGAGCGCGCCGGTATCCGCCCGTCCAGCATGTGTTTGCAGGTGCTACCGGTTATTCCTCCCGACCTGCGACCGATGGTGCAACTCACCGGCGGCCGTTTTGCCACCAGTGACCTAAACGACCTCTATCGTCGCGTGATTAACCGCAACAACCGCCTAAAGAAACTAATGGATCTAAACGCGCCGGAAGTTATCCGCCGCAACGAGCAGCGCATGCTGCAGGAAGCCGTGGACGCGTTGATCGACAACAACTCTACCCGCTCCGGCCGCGCCGTGGCCGCTACCGGCCAACGCCGCCGACTCAAATCTTTGAGCGATATGCTTAAGGGTAAGCAGGGACGCTTCCGCCAGAACTTGCTCGGCAAACGCGTTGACTACTCCGGTCGTTCAGTAATTGTTGCCGGCCCGGAACTTAAAATTAGCCAGTGTGGTCTGCCCAAGATGATGGCACTCGAGTTGTTCAAGCCATTCGTTATCGGCGAACTGATCGCCAACGAGCACGCGCACAACATCCGCAGCGCCACCCGCATGATCGAAGTTGGCGAAACTGTGGTCTGGGACGCACTCGACGTAGTTATTAAGGGCAAGTACGTGCTCCTTAACCGTGCGCCGTCGCTGCACCGTTTGAGTATCCAGGCTTTTATGCCAGTACTCATCGAAGGCCGCGCTATCCAGCTGCACCCACTTGTATGTAAAGGCTTTAACGCCGACTTCGACGGCGACCAGATGGCTGTACACTTACCGCTATCCGACGATGCACAGGCTGAGGCTAAGAACATCATGGCTGCCAATATGAACTTACTAAAGCCCGCAGACGGCACGCCCATTTTGCACATCGAGCAAGACATGGTGCTGGGCTGTTACTACATGACGATGGACAAGGGCGAAGAA
This sequence comes from Saccharimonadales bacterium (SeqCode), assembly GCA_050730855.1. GTDB lineage: Bacteria > Patescibacteriota > Saccharimonadia > Saccharimonadales > UBA4665 > DASRJJ01. Next base: position 102,652 of record JBOHNU010000002.1, read on the forward strand.
AAGGCTAGGCCGTTCAGCAGCCTGGCCGAAGCGCTGATGGCGCAGGACGCCGGCAAAGTGACCGCGCAGACGCGCGTTCGCCTTCCATTCCGAGGCGAGGTACGCGAGACAACTCTTGGCCGACTCTTGTTTAACGAAGTTTTCCCGGAAGACTTCTCCTTCCAGGACGAAGCCATGACCAAGAAGAAATTACAAAAGGTAATGTCGCTGGTTTACACCAAGTACGGCCAGGCCAAGACTGCCGAGATCGCCGACGAGCTGAAGCTGCTTGGCTTTAATGGCGCCACCCAATCAGGCCTGTCGATGGGCATGGGTGACTTTACCAGTATTGACGGCATGGACGACCTCCTCAAGGGTGGGGAGGAGCGCGCCGCGGCTATTTCCGAGCAGTACGAGCAAGGCTTCATCACCGAGGACGAGCGCTACCGCCTGACTGTGGAAAACTGGACTAAAATTGACGCCCAGGTACAGGAACTGTTAGCGCAGCAAATGGCCGGACAAGGTTCGACGATGTCTATCGCCATCGACTCCGGCGCCCGCGGCAACATCAGCCAGATGAAAATGTGTGTCGGTATGTTAGGTGTGTTCTCGGACGCTTCCGGTCGCGCCATCGAGCTGCCTATTAAGTCCGGCTACATCCAGGGTCTTGACCCGCTGGAATACTTTACCGGTACCCGCGGTACCCGCAAAGCGCTTATCGACATTGCCCTAAAGACCGCTGACGCCGGGTATCTAACCCGCCGTCTGGTCGACGTCGCCCAAGACGTATTTACCCTAGACGACGAAGAACAGAACGATCCCGGCTTTGCCATGCTCCGTGCCGATGCCGAAGAAATCGGCGTCCCATACGCTAACCGTTTGGAGGGTCGATTTGCTGCCGCGACTGTTAAGGGCTATCTCAAGCGCGGCGAACAAATTACCCGTGAAGTTGCCGAAAAGATCGAAGCCGACGACAAGCTCGACGGCGTAAAAATCATGAGCGTGCTCAGCGCATCGTCGGTACGCGGCGTGCCTAAAAAATCCTATGGGGTTGACCCGGCTACCGGTTTGCTCGTGGCGCCATTCCACCCGATTGGCGTTATCGCTGCTCAATCTATTGGGGAGCCTGGCACGCAGCTAAGCCTCGACTCCAAGCACCGTTCCGGCGCAGTCACGGCCGACGATACCGCCCAAGGCTTGAGTCGTATCGAAGAATTGTTCGAAGTCCGCACACCGAAGGGTCAAGCCTACCTCACCGACATCTCCGGCACCGCCAAGGTGTGGGAAGAGGGCGAGCGCTACGTGGTGCAGGTGACTGCCAACGACAAAGCGCAACTGGCATTTGAACTAGGCGAGCGCGTTGCCAAAGTAAAAAACAAAACGGATGTAGCTGTAGGTGACGTATTGGCCAGCAACGAGGACGGCTCCAACCCGATCATCGCGCCAATGGCCGGCAAAGCGCACATCACCGGCAAAGAGGTTGTGATCACGCCAAACGGCCAAAGCGTCGTCCGCTACGAAATCCCCGGCTTCAAGCAGATAATGCTACAAGATGGACAGCAAGTCGAGGCCGGTCAGCGCCTGACCAACGGTTCTATAAACCTGCCGGAACTGATGCGCCTGCAAGGTGTGGAGGCTACCCAGCGCTACATCATGAACGAAATCCTCAGGATATTTGCCGGGCAAGGGCAGAATATTGCCGACAAACACCTCGAGATTATCGTGCGCGCCATGTTTAGCCGCGTGCAGATAGAGGACGCAGGCGATAGTGAGTTCGTAACCGGCGACGTAGTTAGCAAGCTGGCCGTTGTGGAAGCCAATGAAGCGCTCGTTGCCAAGGGCAAGCAGCCGGCGCAGGTAACCCAGCTGCTGCTTGGCATTACTAAGTCTTCTTTAAGCACCGACTCGTTCCTTAGCGCCGCCTCGTTCCAAGACACCACCCGCGTACTGATTAGCGCCGCAACATCCGGCCGCGTGGACAAGCTGTTCGGCCTTAAGGAAAACGTAATCTTAGGGCGCAAGATTCCAGTCGGCACCGGCCACAAAGTCGACGCCGAAGTAGCGGCCGAAGATTAACCGGTTGCCGCAAGTCAGATTACCTGTTAAAATAAGTTCATTACCAATAAGCAGTCCGAGCTAGGCGGCAAAAGGCAAGGCAGAGTTGGCACTCGCCTTAGCCTCGCCTATCGCAGTAGATTGCACAAGTTAGGAGCATAAATGCCAACAATCAACCAACTGGTTCGCAAGCCGCGTTCTAAGACGACTGTCAAAAGCAAGTCGCCGGCGTTGCAGCGCATAACCAACAACCTCAAGACCAGGTCGTACGAAAAGGCATCACCGCTAAAGCGCGGCGTATGTGTGAAGGTTACTACCAAAACACCAAAGAAGCCGAACTCAGCTTTGCGTAAGGTTGCCCGCGTGCGTCTTAGCAACAGCCAAGAAGTGTGGGCTTACATCGGTGGCGAGGGTCACAACCTGCAAGAACACGCTGTTGTGCTGGTGCGCGGTGGCCGCGTAAAGGACCTTCCGGGTGTGCGTTATCATATTGTTCGTGGTAGCCTCGACCTCCAAGGTGTACAAAACCGCAAGCAGGGCCGTTCCAAATACGGTGCCAAAAAGGAGGGCAAATAGATGCCACGCCACACAACTAAAGCGCTGGTGCGCGAAGCTGCTCCAGACCGCCTGTACAACAACCAGCAAGTTACCCGTGTTATTAACCGTGTGATGCAAAACGGCAAGAAACAGCTTGCCGAAAAGCTCGTATATGACGGCATGGAAAAAGCTGCAAAGAAGTTGAAAGTCGAAAGTCCGCTCGAAGTCTTTGAGCAAGCAATGGGCAATGTTCGTCCGCACATGGAGACTCGTTCTCGCCGCGTTGGTGGTGCGAACTACCAAATTCCATTTGAAGTTCGCGGTCAACGCCAAAATCACCTTACAACTATGTGGTTTGTGCAAGCCGCTCGCGCACGCAAAGGCATGAGCATGGCTGACCGAATTGCAGCCGAGTTAGCCGAAGCCTACAACAACCAGGGTTCTGCCGTCAAAAAGAAGGAAGACACCCACAAGATGGCTGACGCCAACCGCGCCTTCGCGCACTTCGCCCGCGGCTAACATATGGTTCGCCGTACATGATGCTATTACTAGCCTGAGAGGCTTTGTTATGGGCTCATTGGACGTGTGAGTATTACCCGCACAGTCGCTACTTTGCTAGCGTTTCTGCTATAGCCTTGCCGATAGGCAAGCCAGCCTCTTCTTCCACAAAAGCCCATTGGCCATTGGGATTGTTTTCTAAAAACCAAAACTTGCCTTTCTTATCAAGCACGAGATCTAGTGCTCCGAACTCTAGTCCTAGCTGCTTAACGTGGGTAACGCACAACTTCGCTATTTGCGGAGGGAGATCGAACATTTCGAAATGAATCGAATTATCTGTTTCAGTGAATCGCCAGTCACGCACCATCGAGTTTTCTTTCTCTAGGGCACCGCTCCTGATTGCCGCGCTGAATGTCTTATTGCCAACAACAGTGACACGGACGTCAAAGTCCGGTTCAATTAGTTGTTGGAAAATAGCTGGTGCGAGGTAGAGGTGATCGAATGTCGTTGCGCCCTGGTGCAGCTTTCGGGCGAATAAGCCTTTATAAAGTCCGTCTTCTTTGAAAAAGACAATTTTTATTGGTTTAAAAATAATTGTCCGATGGAGGTAAAGAAATTCGGAAGCTGCAAGTTTTGAAGATGTACAGATAGTGTCAGGTACATTAAAACCCAAACGCCTGGCTAGCGAAAGCTGCAAAAGCTTATTTTCCGCCCGGTACATGGCAAAGTAGTCCGAAATCCAGAGGGCGCTTTCAAACTGGGTCCTTAGCAGCCAGTTAAATGTTTGTGAGGCGCTCACAGCATAATCTGTAGGCCCCTGTTCATGGGAGATGTCCTTAGCGAAAATAGGCTGCGGCTTTCTGTACCAAACGCTCTTTGCGTTGATAGGCTTGCCCCCTAGTTCTACGCAAAAGTTTAGAGATTTTTTTGACCAGCGGTAGGTTAGCGGAGTCTCGTCCTTGACAATCCCGAGACTATCGATGAGAATCATCGGTGCCGAAAGGTGTCGCTGCACAAATTCAATATGAGCGTCATCTTTCCCGGAAATAACCACTATGGATCTGGGCATACGTTAACAGTAACAATTAAAAAGGATCCGTTGGCATGTCACTCGGCGGATCGTCCTGTCCGTTGTTTGTCATACGCGAGCCGGTCAGGGTTCTGCTAGCCATTTTTGCTGGCATAAAACTTTCCGTTAGATTTGCTCCAAAAGGTGTAGCTCCCGAGTCTAGCGCACTTTCGATAAGCCTATTTATGGTGAGTTCACCTATTTTTAGTGAACCCTCCGGATTGGACAGGCTTCCATCTGTGGAATGCGCTACATTTTCGGGACTCAACACAACGAACATTATTACTCAAAAAAAAGTGGTTGGCAAGACACGGACTAAGTTGCTATTGTTCGAGCAATCAGACCTTGGAGTAAGACGGCGAATTATTCTTGGTGTGGAATTGACTACAATAGCTAGGAGCGCAACAGAGAATTCTAATTGTTCCACCCTAGTTTAGAATCATCCTTGACTTGCGATGCCAGTAGGATTAAATTTGTATTATATAAACTTTTAAAGAAAGGATTTATACTTATGGCCGGCAATCAACTTAGAGACGTAGGCATGCAGTCATTCGTGAATTTCGCACCGGCTACACCGGAAGTTACTGATAGACAGGTTGACCCTAAAACAGCTCTGGCGGCACTTTCCATGAACGAAGTGCAGCCTTTTGGGGCAGATTTGATGACACCTGCCGCTCCAAAGCCAGGCGAATTGCATGGCGAGAGGAATACTCCTCATACAACCTGCATAGTACAAGGACATGGCAAGAATACGTATCGCATGACAGACGACGACTAAATTATGTCCAAGCATGCGACCGTTGTCATTTTAAGTGACAAGAACGATGCGCACTTGCCATTTGTGACGCGCCACCTGGTGGCGCGTCACATTGTCATTGACCCAGCGCAAATGCAATACGGTGTTGAGCTTTCCTATGCCATAAGAAAGGGTGTATTGCGTGTACTGTACGACGGGACTGTTCTCGATAGTCTAGGCGGCGAAGTCGTGTCTGTATGGTGCAGAAAGCCACAGGATTTTACGATGGGCTTGCTGCCAGTAAGCGAGGATTACGTCCACTACGCTGCGAGCGCTTCGCAGGGTCATGCTGATATTTTGCGGAGCTTGTTTCCAAATGCTCTATGGGTTTCCGATTACTACCGAATGAAGCGGGCTAGTAGTAAGCCATGGCAACTCCAGGTTGCGCATCAGATCGGATTCAGCACTCCGGACACGCTTATGACCTCCTCTAATGAGGCCGCTAAAAGATTTCTTGAAAAGCACAAGACAGTAATCGTCAAAACGCTAGCGAAAGTCTTCCCGCATGCGTCCGATCCCAACAGCAAGCCGGTGGCTTTCTTTGCAAAGAAGCTAACATTAGGCGACAGCGTACATTTGACAGGTTTAGAAGTTGCGCCGGCAATTTTTCAGCAGGCTATTGATGTTGACGTTGACATACGTGTGTCTGTAGTGGGAGACGAAGTTTTTGCGGCAACCATTCGAGGCAGCGCTATTGATAAAGCCGATAGTACAGTTAGGGACTGGCGGATAGCACACTGCGAGGGCGATATGTTAATTGAACCATACGACCTCCCGAAAGATATAGCCAGAATGTGCATACAACACGTCAAGGCGTTGGGCCTTTGCTTCGGAGCGATAGATATTGTTAAAGACAAGAGGGGCTTCTACTGGTTCCTAGAAAACAACCCCAATGGCCAATGGGCTTTTGTGGAAGAAGAAACCGGACAACCAATAGGTAAGGCAGTGGCTCAACTGCTGGAGAGTCGTCATTGAGCTGAAGGTTCTAAAGCATAGTTTTCGCCCACAGCTAATAGTGGTCGTTTCGGCTGACTAGGAGCGGGTGGTGGGCGTTTGGTGGGCACCGGGCGTGGCGGAGTCTTTTTTGGCTGTTCCGGTGGCTTTGAGGGAGGTTTCGGATCGCCACTGTTAACAGCCTGGACATCTCTCCATCTTGTGAGACCTTCTAAACAAAAGGAAGCATCGACAGTCAAACTCGCATAGTGAGGCTCGGACTCCGCAATTATCTGATCCCTTACTAACTCGAATGCTGGCATGATTTGTAAATCATAGACTACTTTGAGTTATTAGCCTAGCTCTAAACAGGTTTTTTTGCTAAAATACTCTAGAAGTGTTGTTTTTGCCCTCTCTCAGTCGGCAGGTGACAACTGGATACAAAGTAAATAAAGGTTAATTACTACCACTATGGCAGGCAAATATACAATTCAAGATTTACGGAACATTGGCATTATCGCGCATATTGACGCTGGTAAGACCACCACAACCGAAGGTATTTTGTACCGCACTGGCTTGAAGCACAAGATTGGTGCCGTGCACGAAGGCGAAACCACTACTGACTGGATGGCGCAAGAGCGCGAGCGTGGTATCACCATCGTATCTGCTGCCGTTACCTGTTACTGGAAAAGCAAACAGATCAACATTATCGACACACCTGGCCACATCGACTTTACTGTAGAAGTGGAGCGCTCTTTGCGTGTGCTTGACGGTGCTTGCGTAGTCTTTGACGGTAAGATGGGCGTAGAGTCTCAGTCCGAAACTGTATGGCGCCAGGCCGACAAGTACGGAGTGCCTCGTATTTGTTTCATTAACAAGATCAACCAAACGGGTGGCGACTTCTACAAGTCACTCGATACCATTCACGCCCGCCTTTCTAAACGTGCGTTCCCAATTCACCTGCCAATTGGATTCGAACAGAGCATCAACGGCATTGTTGACCTTGTGAGCATGAAGGCTTACACCTACAAAGAGTTTACCGACAAAGAACTGGTCGAGGGCGAAATCCCGGCCGACATGATGGACAAGGTAAAGAAATACCGCAGCTTGCTCATCGAAAACGCCGTCGCCGAAGACGACGCCATGCTGGAAAAATTCTTTGAAGTAGGCGAAGAAGGCCTGACCGAAGTAGAAATCAAGCATGCTATCCGCACAGCTATCATGACCGGCAAATTCTTTATCGTCGGGGGCGGCGACGGCCGCGGTGTGATTGTAGAAAAATTGCTCGACCTCGTCGTCGACTTTTTGCCCGCACCAACCGACCGTTCGACTACCTGGGGTACTCACCCAAAGACCGGCGACGAAATCGAGCGCAAGCACGCCGACAGCGAGCCCTTCTCGGCACTAGCATTCAAAATTACCAGCGACCCATTCGTAGGCAAACTGGCTTACTTCCGCGTGTACTCCGGCACAATCCAAGCTGGATCGTACGTTCTAAATAGTTCCAAGGGTGAGAAAGAGCGTGTGGGTCGCATTGTGCGCCTACAAGCCGACAAGCGTGAAGACGTTACCGAAGTAAGGGCAGGCGACATTGCAGCGATTGTAGGCCTTAAGGGCACCACGACTGGCGACACCTTATGTGACATTAACAATCCGATTGTGTTAGAGAGCATTACTTTCCCAGAGCCTCCCGTTTCTATCGCCATCGAGCCAAAGACCAAGGCCGACCAAGAAAAGATGAGCCTTGCCATGCAGCGCTTGGCAGAGGAAGACCCGACCTTCCGCATTAAGTCCGACGAAGAAACCGGCCAGACTATTATTTCTGGAATGGGTGAGCTGCACCTTGAAATTATCGTTGACCGCATGAAGCGCGAGTTTAGCGTCGAAGCTAATGTTGGCCAGCCGCAAGTTGCCTACCGCGAAACCATCCGCAAAGACGGTGTCGAAGCCCAGGGCAAGTTCATCCGCCAATCTGGTGGACGCGGCCAATACGGCGACGTCTGGCTCCGCTTGTTCCAGAACGAAAAGGGCGCTGGCTTTGAGTTTATTAACTCCATCAAGGGCGGCGTCATTCCTGGCGAATACATCAAACCAATAGAGCAAGGAATTGTCGAGGCTATGGCAAACGGCGTGCTTGCCGGCTACCCAATCGTCGACATCAAAGCCGAGCTGTACTACGGAAGTTACCACGAAGTAGACTCATCCGAAATGGCCTTTAAAATCGCTGGTTCTATGGCGTTCCAGGAAGGCTTTAAAAAAGCCGCTCCAGTACTGCTAGAACCAATCATGAAGGTTGTTGCTGTTACCCCAGAAGAGTTTATGGGCGACGTCATCGGCGACCTAAACAGCAAGCGTGGCCGCATAGAGAGCATGGAAGATCTCTCCCTTGGTGTTAAAGAAATAACCGCATTCGTGCCACTTGGCGAAATGTTTGGATACACCACAAACCTGCGCAGCAGTACCCAGGGCCGCGCCAGCTCCAGTATGGAACTTGACCACTACGCTGACGTTCCACCAAACGTCGCCCAAACCATCATCGCCAAAAACGCCAAATAGACACAATGCCTGTGTCTTAGCGGCATTCTTCCGATGATATGCGAATAGTCTCTCTTGCTATTTACACCGTTAACACTTTGCGGTAAAATAACAGGGTCACTCGTGTGAGTGTTTTCTCATACGACTATAAAACTAATTAGGAGTCATTTAATGGCAGACACATTTGACCGTAGCAAGCCTCACGTTAACGTTGGTACCATGGGCCATGTTGACCACGGTAAGACTACGCTGACCGCAGCTATTACTGCTGTGCTTGCGAAGAAACTTCCAAGCGCCACTAACAAAAAAGTTAACTACGACGAAATCGACAAAGCACCTGAGGAAAAAGCACGCGGTATTACCATCGCTACTTCTCACCAGGAGTACGAGTCCGAGAAGCGCCACTACGCGCACGTTGACATGCCCGGCCACGCCGACTACGTCAAGAACATGATTACCGGCGCCGCTCAGGTTGACGGTGCAATCTTAGTTGTATCTGCAACTGACGGTCCTATGCCACAGACTCGTGAGCACGTGCTGCTCGCCAAGCAAGTGGGCGTGCCATACGTTTTGGTCTTTTTGAACAAGATGGACATGATCAAAGAAGAAGACATGGAACTGGTCGACCTCGTCGAAGAAGAAATCCGCGAACTGCTTGAGAAGAACGGTTTTGACAAAGACGCTCCTATCGTTCGTGGTTCTGCTGCGAAAGCTCTTGAAGGAGACGCTGCTAGCGAAGACTCCATTATGGAACTCGTTGCTGCTTTGGACGCTAACGTTCCAGAGCCAAAACGCGAGCTCGACAAGCCATTCCTTATGCCTATCGAAGACGTGTTCTCAATTAAGGGTCGTGGCACTGTTGCTACCGGCCGTGTAGAACAAGGTGTTGTTAAGGTAAACGAAGAAGTAGAAATCGTCGGTATACGCGACACTCGCAAGAGCGTTGTAACTGGTGTTGAAATGTTCAAGAAACTGCTCGACCAAGGTCAAGCCGGCGACAACGTTGGTATCTTGCTCCGAGGTATTGAGCGTGAAGACATTGAGCGCGGCCAAGTTTTGGCTAAGCCAGGTACAATCACTCCGCACACCGAATTCGACAGCGAAGTCTACATCCTCACCAAAGAAGAAGGTGGACGTCACACTCCATTCTTCAAGGGCTACAAGCCACAGTTCTACTTCCGTACAACGGACGTAACTGGTGAAGTTGAACTCCCAGCCGACAAAGAAATGGTTATGCCAGGCGACACTATTAGCTTCAAAGTTAAGCTGCTCGCCCCAATCGCCATGGAGCAAGGTCTACGCTTCGCTATCCGCGAAGGTGGCCGTACTGTAGGCGCCGGTGTTGTAACCAAGATCATCAAATAATTAGCTTAGATAAAATAAGCTCGCACATTACAAAGGAAGAACAGCAATGGTAACCGAACCCAAAAAAGATCAAAAACAACGAATTCGTATTCGTCTAAAGGCCTACGACCACAAAGTAATTGATCAAGCCGCAAAGCAGATCGTAGATACTGCCTTGCGAACGGGAGCTGCCATTGCTGGTCCAATCCCACTGCCAACCGACCGCAGCACGTACACCGTGGTTAAAAGTCCACACGTGTACAAAAAGGGTCGCGAACAGTTTGAAATGCGCGTGCACAAGCGACTTATCGATGTGACCGAGCCGACCCCAAAGACGATTGATTCCCTCATGAATCTCTCGCTCCCAGCCGGCTGCGACGTCGAAATCAAGATGTAGCACAACAAAGCGCCGAAAGGGCGCTTTTACATTAGTCATGCGCGTGCAGCTCACTATCGATCCAAGCAGATGCGGGAGCGAAATTGTTGACGTGATCTATGTAATATATTGTCTCGCAGCAGAATAAAATGTTATAATATTCCTCTACTATGAACGACAAGACAATCCCAGCTCCAGAGCCAAACTTTGAAGATTTATATGCAGCACACGACTCGATGGCCGGGTTGGCTGCAAGACGCGATGACATGGTGGCTCGCCTCGACACAGTAGAAGAACCGGTCAGAGAGCTTTGGACATCTGCGATCAGCCAGTTAAGTGAACGCCTAAGCAGTTTTGATAAGCTCGAAGAACGGCTTGGGAAGCAAGCCGCCGCCGAGTACCCCTCCGCAAAAGCAGCCCTTGACCAACTGACCGAACTCAGTTCAATTGTTGAGGGCGAATTAAGTGAACAAGTAAATCGTCGTATAGAAACGCTTGAGGCTCGCTTGGGGCTAATGGCTCAGTTTATCGTGCGTGAGGAAAGCGACGTAGCCGAGCCTGAAGAGCCGCAACCGCTATCCCTAATATCACCGGTAGCTCCCGCTGCTTTAGTTCAGTCTGATACAATAGAGGGGAGCCTTAGTACCTCGGAACCTGCCATTGAGGGCGAAGATACGCAGCAACCTCTGGATAAGCACCTTAACCCAAATACCGCGCTTGTAACGGCTGTTTTTCTAACATTGGCGCGTGAAGAACTAAAGATACTAGGTTGCCCGGCTTTTGACACCGAGTACGCCGAACGGATGCTGGATGCCTATCAGAATGCTTTCTTAGGTGCCGATCTTCAGACGCAACGAGATAGCGCGCTTGAAAGCGTCATAGTAATGCTGGAAGACCAAAGTGCCGTAGAGGATGTCTTTTACGCTTTAGCCGAAAGAGATAACGACCCGCGGTCAGACCTGTTTTTGTATTTAACAAATCTGCCAAGTCAGGCATACTCGGCACTGCGCCAAGTGCTAAAGGAAAAGCAACAAACAATCATAGAGTTGATTCAGACAGATCGCAGCGGGCCGCACATCGAAAGCGTTACGCAACTTTCAAGAATTCAACCGTTGGAAGTGCAGCCAGAGGCTGAAGACAACGATGTAGCTCCAGACTACAGCTTCACTACGAGTGACGCCGCGCTGCTCGCCCTTTTCTTGTACAAGCTAAAGCACGAATTGGGGCAGGACGACACTTCGGCGTTAGAAGCAAAGCTGGCACGGCAGTTCTTAACAAACGATGTCAACGATGAGCTGGACAGATTGAATGCGTCTGAGTTTAGGGAACGCCTAAATAACACAGTAAATCGGCTAACGAACGCCGATCATATTTTGTTGGCAGTAGCACAGCTCGACTACAAAGACCCGCGTGCCGCACTGTTGGGGCATATGTACGACCTACTTACTAACAGTGATTCTATGGCCAGTGCGCAATCCTTGCGCGACAGCGCCAGGACAATGGCAACAATCATACTGCCCAAAGGTGAGACGGCTGCAGAAGCTACACAACCCGCTGCTGATTTGTCCGTCACCGCACCTGCAGCTGAAGCAAAGAAGCGGCCAGCCATTGAAACGTTGTGTAGGCACAAAATTGGCACCATGCTCGACAAGCTAAAACACCTTGATCTCACCGACACCCACTCATCCGGCCTATATATAGAAGTGCTGGGCAAGCGTGCGCGTAATGCAGTTGGCTCCGGAAAAGAACACCAAGAACTCACCATCTCGGGCGGTCAGGTTAGTGTGGCGGACATGATTTTTTCTATGCTAGGAGTCGACGGTGACCGAAGAATCGTTGAGTTTGTCCGCCGACAGGGCAAAGTAGTTCGTTCGATTATTAATTCCGGCATCCAGAATATCGAAAAACAAAAAGAAGCAGCAACAAACTGACGTCGGTGTGTAATACACAACATATTGACAAGGGGTGAGACTCTCCTGTAAACTAATGGAGTATATCAATTGTCCTGTACTTGGATTTTGGGTAGGTCTTATCCATAACAGATAAGAAACCGCCCGGAGCCGAGCGTTTTTATTATCAGACGTCTGATACAAATCAGGATTAACAACAAAGGTCACTATGAAAGCACTGATCACCCGAAAGGTAGGCATGACCAGCACCATCAGCGAAGATGGCGTTGTGCAGGCTGTTACCTTGCTTTCCGCTAGTCCCTGTGTAATTACACAGGTCAAAACCGACGAAAACGACGGCTATACCGCTGTGCAGGTCGGTTTTGAGGAAACAAAAGAATCGCGCGTCAACAAGCCACAGCAACATCACTTTAAAGTCGCTGGCATTATGCCAAAGATTGTCCGCGAATTCCGCGTAGACGAAATCAGCGAAGACCTCAATGTAGGCGAAAAACTTACATTCGAGGTCTTTTCAGTTGGCGACGAAATTGATGTAACCGGCACTTCCAAAGGTAAGGGCTGGGCTGGTACCATCAAGCGCCACAACTTCCACCGTGGCCGCAAGACGCACGGTGGCCGCAGCTACCGACGCCCGGGCTCAATTGGCTCGATGTATCCTCAGCGTATTTTCCCTGGCAAAAAAATGGCTGGCCACATGGGTGATGAGCAAGTAACAGTAAAAAACCTAAAGGTCGCCTTCGTTGACGCAGAACTCGGCGTCATCGGTGTTACCGGTGCTGTGCCTGGCCCCCGCAAAGGTATTGTGCTCGTTAAGGAGGCCAAGTAATGTCTGTTCCAACATTCACCAAGAGTGGCGCAAAAGCCACGACTCCGGCCAAGCTTGATAAAGCTGTTTTTGCAATAATGCCCGAGAACCACGAACTTTTAAAACTCGCTTACGACGCCTACCTGGCGAACGGCCGCCCAAACCTGGCTAAAACCATGACCCGCGGCCTTATCAGCGGTGGCGGCAAGAAACCATGGCGTCAAAAGGGCACTGGTCGTGCTCGTTTTGGCTCCAGCCGTAACCCAATCTGGCGCGGCGGTGGTATCGTATTTGGCCCAACCGGCGAAGAGAACCACACCAAGAAGATGCCGGTTAACGCCAAGCGTTTGGCTATTCGCCAGGCTCTCAGCCTGGCCGCAAGCGAAAACCGCATCCGCGTTGTAGAAACTATCGAATCCAAGGGCAAAACCGCCGAACTCGTAAAATTGCTTACCAAGATGGAGGCCGGCAACGGTTCTGTTCTCGTTGTTACCGACAACAAAACCGACGAATTGGTGCGCGCAGCCAATAACTTGCGTGCCACTAATATAGTGCAGGCTGCTTACCTCAATGTATACGACATTATGAACGCCGACAGCCTTGTAGTCAGCCAGAAATCGCTCGAGATTTTGAACGAATGGCTAGGGGGCAAGAAGTAATGGAAAAACAGATGATTCTGAAGCCTCGCATGAGCGAAAAGACCTTTGGCCTTAGCCAAACCGGCAACGTGTACGTGTTTACCGTGCCGGGAAGCGCCAGTAAGCAATCTGTTGCGGCTGCAATTACCGCCCAATTTGGCGTAGGTGTAACCGGCGTAAACGTTGCCAATGTAAAAGGCAAGCAAAAACGCACTGTTCGCAAGCGCACTCGCCCGGTTGTTGGCAAGCAGAACGACTTTAAGAAAGCCTACGTAACCTTAAAGGATGGCGACAAACTGCCTTTCTTCGAGACCGAGGCCGACAAGAAAAAGTCAGACAAAAAGACCGACAAAAAAGCTGAAGCCGCCGAGAAAAAACCAGCTAAGAAGTCGCTCTTCGGCAAAGCTAAGGCTAGCAAGGAGGAAAAATAACCATGGCAATTCGCGCCTACAAGCCAACTACTCCCGGCCGCCGTGGCATGACCAGCCAGAGCACCGAGGAAATTACGACCAAAAAGCCGCTGCGCTCGCTGCTCGTAACCAAGCGCCGCCAGAACGGCCGCAACAACCAAGGCCGCATCACTACCCGGCACAAGGGCGGCGGCGCCCGCAAGTTCTACCGTTTGATGAACTTCCAGTTTGCCGGCGGCAAAACCGCTACTATCGAACATATCGAATACGACCCCAACCGCTCGGCTCGCATTGCCCGCATCAAGGACACCGACGGCGTGTACCACTACATCTTGGCCGCCAAAGACATGCATGTTGGCCAAAAGATTGAAAGCGGCGAAGAGGCGCCAATCGAAAACGGCAATCGCTTGCCACTCAAAAGCATACCTGTTGGCAGCACCATCCATGCCGTAGAACTACAGCCTGGCCGCGGCGCGCAAATAGCTCGCTCTGCCGGCAACGGCGCTCAGCTAATGGCCAAAGAAGAGAAGTACGCACAGGTGCGCCTGCCCAGCGGCGAAGTCCGCATGATCAGCATTGAATGCACCGCTTCGCTTGGCGTTGTAGGCAACGAACAGCACCAAAACGTCAAGATCGGCAAAGCCGGCCGTAAGCGTCACATGGGTGTTCGCCCAACTGTCCGCGGTGTGGTTATGAACGCCGTGGATCACCCCCACGGTGGTGGTGACGGTGGTCGGCACGGTATGGGCAAGGCGCCACGTACCCCATGGGGCCAGAAGACCTTGGGTTACAAAACCCGCCGTCGCAAATCGACCACACAATTCATCGTTAAGAGCCGCCACGCGGCGAAGAGGAAATAAGGTAGGAAAGCTATGAGTCGTTCACTGAAAAAAGGCCCATTCATCGACCCTAAGCTTGCCAAGAAGGCGGCTGCTCTGGGCAATGAGGATCGGACAATTATCAAAACCTGGGCACGCGCAAGCGTGATTGCCCCGGAGTTTGTCGGCCGCACTTTTGCCGTGCACAATGGAAAAGTCCACGTACCAGTGTTTGTAACCGAAAACATGGTTGGCCACAAACTGGGCGAATTTAGCCCTACCCGCAAGTTCCGTAGCCACGGCGGTAAATTAGCAAGGGGCGGTAAGTAGTATGAGCGTACAAGCAATTGCTAAAAGTGTGGCAATGAGCCCGCGCAAGGTCGGTGTTGTAGCCGCTCTTATCCGCGGCCGCACTGTCGAGGAAGCCCTAACTATGCTCGACCACGTACCGCGCCGCTCAGCCCTGCCGGTTAAAAAGGCTGTGATGAGCGCCAAGGCCAACGCCGACCACAACCACAACCTCAAGCCAGACACTCTGCGCATCGTTGAAATTACCGTGACTGCCGGCCCCCGCCTTAAGCGATTCCGCCCAGCAGCACATGGACGTGCTTTACCTTTCCAGCGCAAAACGTCACACATCCGCGTGATTGTTGATGGCGATGTTCGCGTAGCTAAGAAGGCCAAAGCCGAAACAAAGGAGGCAAAATAGTATGGGACAAAAAGTTAATCCTATTAGCATGCGCCTTCAGGTTAATAAGGACTGGCGCAGCAAGTGGTTCGCAGGCAAGCGGGAGTACGCCAAATTTTTGAGCGATGACCTGGCCGTGCGACGCATGATCCAGAAAGACCTGGGTTCGCGCGCCGCGATCAACAAAGTCGACATCGAGCGCTCACCAAACCTGGTGACCGTAACTATCCACACTGCTAAGGCTGGTGTGGTAATCGGCCGCGGCGGTTCTGGCGCTCAGGAGTTAAAGACAAAGATTGAGAAGATTTATCTTGTACCGGTGCGCGTAAACATCGAGGAAATCAAAAAGTCTGAACTGTTTGCCAAGCTGGTGGCCGAGAACATTGCTTTCCAGTTGGAGCGCCGCATGAGCTTTCGCCGAGCTATCAAAGCCGGTGCCGCCAATACCATGCGTGCCGGCGCCAAAGGCGTACGCATTGAGGTTGCCGGCCGTCTAAACGGCGCCGAAATGTCCCGTCGCGAGAAAGAAGTCGCCGGCAGTGTGCCACTTCACACACTGCGTGCCGACATTGACTTTGCCAAAGTGGACGCCAAAACCGCTAACGCCGGCATTATAGGTGTAAAAGTTTGGATTTATAAAGGGGAGGCCGCGTAATGCTAGTCCCTAACCGCACCAAGTTCCGCAAAGTCCGCAAGGGGAAAATCCGGGGCGTTGCCACCAGCGGCCACTACATAGCCTATGGCGACTACGCCCTGCAAGCTCAGGACAATGAGCGCATTACCGCTCGCCAAATCGAGTCCGCCCGCCAGGCCATGACCCGCTACATCAAGCGTGGTGGCAAAATCTGGATCCGCATCTTTCCGCACACCCCTGTTACGCGCAAACCTCAGGATGTGAAAATGGGTTCGGGCAAGGGTTCCCTTGAGTTCTTCGTAGCCAAGGTACGCCCTGGCACCGTGATGTTCGAAATGCAGGGCGTCACCGAAGAAATCGCCCGCGAAGCCATGCGCCTAGCTGCCCATAAACTCCCTGTTAAAACCAAGTTTATCGCACGGGAGGAGCAGTAATGAAGATTATTGACATTCGCAAACTTTCGACCGATCAGCTCACCACTGAAAGCACAAAATTGCGAGAAGAAATCGTAGAGTTACGCCGCCGTTTACACCTGGGCGAAGTCCAGAACGTCCGCGTAATTCGCAACAAACGCAAAGACCTGGCTCGCATCCTAACGGTGCTCGGTGAGCAATTTGCCAAGGAGGCAAAATAGTATGGCCAAAACATTAGTAGGCATTGTTGCCAGCAACAAACCAGATAAAACCATCATCGTGCGTACCCAAACCAGCAAGACGCACCCCATCTACCGCAAGAAGTACATGGTAAGCGCGCGCTTTATGGCGCACGACGAAAAGAATGAGGCAGAGGAAGGCGACAAAGTTCTGATAACCGAGACCCGACCAGTCAGCGCCCGCAAGCGGTTTGCGCTAACTAAGGTGCTCGAAAAAGCCCAGGTTCGCCACATTGAGCCGGAGCCAACCAAAGAAGCCAAGGTTGAGAAAATCGAGAAACCCACTGCCGAGAAGCCAAAAGCTGAAACGGAGGCAAAGTAATGGTTCAGCAAGAATCCCGGTTAGTGGTAGCCGACAACAGCGGTGCCAAGGAAATCCTGTGCATCCGCGTGCTCGGCGGCACCCGCCGCCGCTACGCCCGAGTGGGCGACACTATTACCGCCACTGTTAAGCAAGCCAACCCGCAGGGAGCTGTAAAGAAAAAGAGCGTGGTAAAAGCTGTGGTTGTCCGTACCACCGAGAAAATCCGTCGCAAAGACGGCTCGACCATCAAGTTTGACGACAACGCCGCGGTTATTATAGACACCGACAAGCAGCCAAAAGCCACCCGCATTTTTGGGCCAGTACCCCGTGAGCTGCGCGACATGGGCTACAGTAAAATAATCAGCCTCGCACCGGAGGTACTGTAATGAGTATTAAGAACAAAATTGAAGATAAAGCCTATAAGATTCGTCTTAAAAAAGACGACATTGTTGTAGTGACCACCGGCAAGTACAAAGGCAAGACTGGCAAGGTCGTGGCAACACACCCTCGCGAGAACAAAGTGACCGTCGACGGCATCAACATCGTTAAAAAGCACGTCAAACCCAACCGCGCCAACCCGCAAGGCGGCATCATCGAACTGACTAAGCCAATGTGGGTAAGCAAAGTTGCCGTGGTAGATCCGTCAACCAAAAAGCCAGCCCGCATCGGCTACAAGTTAGACGACAAAGGCAACAAAACCCGCGTTTATAAAGGCTCAGGAAAGGAGATCAAGTAATGGCTACCGCTACTAAAGCTGCAAAACCGGCTACTAAGACTGCTAAAGTTGCCACTACTGTACGTCTCCGCGCTGACTATAACGCGAAGTGGGCGGCCGAACTCCAGAAAGAGCTGAAGCTGAGCAATCCGCACCTGGTGCCTCGCCTAGAGAAGATTACCCTTAACGTAGGTTTGGGCAAAGCCAAGGACGACAAAAAGACAATCGAAGCGGCAACCAACACGCTGATTAAGATCACCGGCCAGAAGCCGATAGAAACAGTGGCCAAGAAGTCTATCGCCAGCTTTAAGCTGCGCGAGGGCAATAAAATTGGTCTGAAGGTTACGCTTCGCGGCGATCGCATGTACGAGTTTCTCGACCGCTTGGTTACGATTGTGCTGCCGCGTTTGCGCGACTTCCACGGTGTTAGCAACAGGTCGTTCGACAAGCAGGGCAACTACGCGATCGGCTTAAACGACCAGTCGGTGTTCCCGGAACTCACCTTCGAAGAAACCACCACCGTCCACGGGCTGCAAGTGATTATGACCATCCGTTGCAAAGAATCAGCGCACGCCAAGGCACTGCTCCAAAAATTTGGACTGCCATTTGAAAAGGAGGCCAAGTAATGGCTAGGAAATCAAACATCGCACGAGATTTGAAACGTCGCAAAATGCACGACAAGTACGCCGCAAAGCGCGCCGAACTAAAAGCATTAGGCGATTTGGAGGGTTTGGCTAAGTTACCACGCAACTCCAGCCCCACCCGCCTAAAGAACCGCTGCCTCGAAACCGGCCGACCGCATGCTTACATGCGTACGTTTGGCCTCAGTCGTCTTTCGTTCCGCGAACACGCTAGCAAGGGAGAAATCCCTGGTGTAACTAAGGCCAGTTGGTAGAAAGGAATAATGAAATGAGCAATATGGTTTCAACCGATCCAATCGCCGACATGCTAACCCGCATACGCAACGCCGTGAACGTTCGCAAGAATGAGGTAGTTTTGCCGCATTCCAAGCTAAAGCAAGCCGTTGCCGAGCTTTTAAAGTCGAGCGGTTTTGTGCGCGACGTGAGCGTTGCCGAGGCAACTGTAGGCAAAAACCTAAAAATCGTCATTAACCAGGAGGGCGAAAACGCCAAAATTACCGAGATTGCCCGCATCAGCAAGCCAGGTCGCCGCGAATATGCGAACGCCAAGGAAATCCCGGTGGTTAAGCGCGGCCGCGGTGTCGTAATAGTCTCCACCTCTAAAGGTCTGATGACCGGCGGCGACGCCAAAAAGCAAGGTCTCGGCGGCGAATTAATCTGTAAAGTTTACTAAGGTAAGGAAACGAAATGAGTCGAGTAGGAAAACTACCCATCAAAATCCCAAGCGGTGTGACAATCACTGTCGACCCCGATTTCGTGACTGTAGCGGGCAGCAAAGGCACCCTCAAGCAGTTTACGATGCCGGGCATCACCGTTAAACAAGAAGGTGACGAAGTGTTAGTGACCCGTGCAAACGACGAGCAAACTTTGCGCGCCAAGCACGGCCTGATGCGTACGCTGGTAAGCAACATGATTGTTGGCGTTAGCCAGGGCTTTAGCAAAAAACTCGAAATCAACGGTGTTGGTTTCCGTGTAGCCGCCCAAGGCACCGACCTCAAGTTTAACCTGGGCTTCAGCCACGACGTCATCTACAAAATACCGCAAGGCATAACTGCGGCTATCGAGCAAAACACCGTTACTGTAAGTGGCATCAGTAAGCAGCAAGTCGGCCAGGTTGCCGCCGAAATCCGCGCCCTTAAAAAGCCGGAGCCATACAAGGGTAAAGGTATTAAGTATGCCGGCGAGCGCATCCTGCGCAAGAGCGGCAAGTCTGGCAAGGAGAAATAGGATGAAACGACTAATACATAAACTGCGTAACTATAAACTCCGCAAAAACCGCGTCCGTTCAACCGTGACCGGCACAGCCGAACGCCCTCGCCTGAGCGTGCATGTGAGCAATAGCCATATCACCGCCCAGATAATTGACGACGGCGCTCACAAAACACTTGCCTACACCACTACTGTTGCCAGCAAGACGGCCGGCTCCATGAGCCAAAAGGCCGCGTGGGTTGGCTCCCAAATAGCCAAAAAGGCAAAATCAATAAAAGTAAAGCAAGTCGCGTTCGACCGCGGCGGCCGCTTGTATCACGGGCGTGTGCAAGCACTAGCCGACGCAGCGCGCAAGGAAGGATTGGAGTTCTAAATGGAAGCCAAAGCTCAAAACACCAGGCCTGGAGCTCACGGCCGCCGTCCGCGACGCCCGGATGTAGCGCCAGAAGAGAAACAATTCGACGAGCGTGTCGTACACATTGACCGCGTAGCCCGCGTTGTAAAAGGCGGCCGACGATTTCGCTTTCGCGCGCTAGTGGTTGTGGGCGATCGCAAGCACCGCGTTGGCGTAGGAAGCGCCAAAGGCGCTGACGTAACGGCTGCCATTACAAAAGCAACGGAAGTCGCCAAAAAACACTTTGTGAGTGTGCAAATCCACAACGGTACCATTCCTCACGAAGTCGAGTCTAAAGTAAGTGGCGCGAAGATTCTTATCATGCCAGCCGCACCAGGAACCGGCTTGATCGCAGGCGGAGTGGTGCGCACTGTGCTGGAAGTTGCCGGTATCAGCAACGCCTTGTCTAAATCGCTCGGATCCAGCAACAAAACCAACACCGCCTACGCCACCATCGAGGCGCTCACTAGCGCAGTCCCGGCGGCCTCTTGGGTTACTCGAAAAAATGCCGCCCCTAGAGCGAAGGCTGTTGCCGAAAAGCCAGCCGCCAAGCCTGTCAAAAAAACAGAGAAGGCTGAGGAGAAATAGTCATGAAATATCACGAACTTTCAACCTCACCCAAGCAAAGCAAGCGCCGCGTTGGCCGCGGCATCTCAGCCGGACAGGGTAAAACCGCCGGACGCGGCACAAAAGGCCAGGGTGCCCGCGCGGGTTATAGCAAAAAGCCAGGCTTCGAGGGCGGCCAAAACCCGCTTATGCAACGCCTGCCAAAGCTAGTCGGTTTTAAATCTTTTAGATCAAAGGCCGAGGTCGTCTACACCGGTCAGCTAGACGCGCTGTCCGCAAAAACTATCGACAACGCCGCCGTGGCCGCCGCTGGCTTGGCAACAAGCGAGTATACGAAAGTAAAAGTCGTGTTAAAAGGCGAGGTTACTAAAAAAGTAACCGTTAAGCTGCAAGGCGCCTCCGCTGGTGCTATCGCTGCCATCCAAAAGGCTGGCGGTTCTTTCGACAAGGTTGGCACATCTGCCCGCCCCGCATCGAAGAAAAAAGCCGAATAGATATAAAAATTCGCTTCGTTGCATGAGCCTGCGGCTCGATATTTGCACTGCCAGGCTTCGCCCGGCTGACAGCAATTAGCTGTCAATCCGGCCTGAAACGGCCGAATTACGTACAAAATAATAAAAAACGCCGGAACAAACCGGCGTTTTTGTGTATACTAAATACATTACTGTCGAGAAGGAAATACCTTGAACTGGAAGATCATCCTAACTTCGTTGTCTCATGGCGATATGCGCAAGCGCATTTTTGCCGTTTTGGGTATTTTACTTGTATTCCGGGTGCTGGCGCACATTCCCGTGCCGCTGGCCGACCCACAAACTCTCAAGCAAGTGCTCGATAACCTATTTGCCTCGGCCGACACGCCGCAACTTCTAAACTTTCTAAACATCCTATCGGGCGGAGCGCTAGCCAACTTCTCTATAATGCTTGCCGGTCTGGGACCGTACATTAACGCCTCCATTATTATGCAGCTGTTAACGAAGGCCATTCCCAAGCTAGAGAACTTACGCAAGGAGGGCGAGTACGGACAAAAGAAAATCAACCAGTACACTCGCATGCTGACTTTTCCGCTGGCTATTTTGCAGTCCATCGGCGCCGTGTATCTTATACGGCAGACCGCTCAGAGCGTGGGCGGCATCGGCGACATTACAGCCGGCGCATCGCTGCTGCAATGGGTACTTATGGTTGCGGCGCTAACCGGCGGCTCCATGCTGCTTATGTGGATGGGCGAGCAAATCACCGAGCGCGGCGTGGGCAACGGCATTTCTTTGCTTATTACCGTGGGTATTGTGGCGGGGCTGCCAGCTACGGTAAGCGCGCTTGCTAGCTCGGTATTCGGCGAGGGCAACACCTGGCACGTGTTGGGTCTACAGCTGCCAGTTAACGCCGGGAGCCTGGCGTTCGCCGCCGGCATTGTAGCTGCGATTATAGCGGTGACCTGGCTGGTGGTAAAACTCAACGAAGCGGCGCGGCGCATAACCGTAAACTACGCCAAACGCGTGCAGGGCAACCGCACGTACGGCGGCATTACTACTGTGCTGCCAATCAAGCTCATCGGAGCTGGCGTTATCCCGATTATCTTTGCTGTGGCGTTTTTGAGCGTGCCGAGCTTTGTCGGCCAACTGCTTACCGGCAGCGAACGCTGGCAGGAACTCGGCGCCAACCTGGTACTGTGGTTCCAGCCGCCTACTGCCGCCACGTTTGTCACCAGCGACTGGCATGCGTGGATTTATCCGGCTACGTATTTCTTCTTCGTATTCATATTTACCTATTTTTACACCAGCATTACGTTTAACAGCAAAGATATCGCCGAGAACTTGCAGAAGCAGGGCGGCTTTATAGAAGGAGTGCGCTCCGGCGCGCAGACCGAGAGGTTCCTCGGCAAAACGGTTAACCGGCTAACGCTATTCGGCGCCGCGTCGCTCGGTGCGCTGGCTCTACTGCCAATTGTCGGCCAAGCATTCCTCAACACAGATATTGCCATAGGCGGTACAAGCATACTTATCTTGGTGTCGGTGTCACTCGAAACGCTGCGCGCAGTCGAGTCCCGCGCCCTCATGGTAACTTACGACCAATACGCCCAGCCCGACTTCTTCCACGAAATGAGCGAAGACGACGTGGAAAGCCCCAAAAAACGCCGCTTCAGCCTGCTCCCCTTCCGCCGCAATAAAAAATAAACAGTAAAATTGTTGTAATTGCTGCGATCTTTTGGTATAATTTACTCTTGTTATATCTATGGCAGCAAACAAGCAAGTGATCGAGTTGACGGGGACAATTATGGAGACCCTCCCGGGTACCCAATTTGTTGTCGAACTAGAGAACGGCCACAAGATTATAGCTCACGTTGCCGGCAAAATGAGGAAACACTACATCCGAATTGTCCCCGGTGACAGCGTAACAGTCGAGTTGACACCTTACGATCTCAGTAAGGGCAGAATCACCTATCGCAAAAGCTAATATAAACTAAGCAGTGTGTTATGCACCCTGAAAGGAGCATGATCCGCATGAAGGTGCGTGCAAGTGTAAAAAAAATGAGTCCAGACGATAAGATCGTGTGGCGTAAAGGCCGTGGGCGCGGCAGCAAAGCCAAGCTGTACGTTATTAACAAACTTAAACCTAAGCACAAGCAGAGGCAGGGTTAAATATGGCTCGTATTTCAGGAGTTACTATTCCGGCCGAAAAGCAAATCCAGATCTCTTTGACTTACGTCTACGGTATCGGGCCAAAAACCAGCGCCGACATTTTGGCTGGCGCTAAGATTTACCCGACTGTTCGTACCAAAGATCTGACTGATGCAGAGATTGGCCGCATCCAGGACATCATCAACGAGAAACTGGTTGTTGAAGGTGAATTGCAGCGAATTGTAAGCGGCAACGTCAAGCGTCTTAAGGACATCGGCGCCTACCGCGGCCTGCGCCACAAGCTAAGCTTGCCATCACGCGGCCAGCGTACTAAAACCAATGCTCGCACACGCCGAGGTAAAAAGGTGACTGTCGGCGGCACCGCTAAGAAGGTTGCTTCCAAGACCTAGGATGTAAGGAATAGATATGGCAGAACAAATGACTACTACCGCACCCGTTGCTACCGAAGCACCAGCCGCAGCTCCGGCTGTAAAGAAAAAGAAATCAAAGCGCTCGGTTCCACAAGGCCAAGTACACGTGTTTGCAACATTTAACAACACCATCATTACTGTCACCGACAGCAAGGGCGGTGTGTTGGTAGCTTGCAGCGCTGGCGCTTGCGGTTTCCGCGGCTCCAAAAAAGGCACCGCCTACGCAGCACAGGTTGCTGCCGAAAAGGCAGTTGCCGGCGCCAAGCAAGCTCATGGCCTAAGCAAAGTTGATGTGTTTATTAAAGGCGTCGGCCTTGGGCGCGACGCGGCTGTGCGCGTACTGGCGGCACAGAGCGTCCAGGTCGAGAGCATTCACGATATAACCAGCATTGCCCACGGCGGCGTTCGCCCGCGTAAGGCACGAAGGGTATAGGATTATATGGCACGAGATACACAATCAATCGTTAAAATGTCCCGCCGGGAAGGCTACGCCCTTCACCCCAAGGCACACAAAGCATTGGTTAAACGCCCTGGCGGCCCCGGCCAGCACGGAGCTGGAGGCCATCGCGGCCGTCCTGGCTCCAAAGCCAGCCAATATTCGCTGCAGTTGCGCGAGAAGCAGAAGGTAAAGCGCTTGTACGGCTTGTTAGAAAAGCAATTTTCTAACTTAATGGCCGAGGCTTCCCGCAAGCAAGGCCAATCTGGCATCACTCTATTACAGTTCCTCGAACTCCGCCTGGACAACGTCGTCTACCGCGCCGGTTTTGCCCCGTCGCGCCGCGCCGCCCGCCAGTTAGTGACCCACGGCCACTTCATGCTGAACGACCGCCGTACCGACATCCCATCCATTCGCATGCGCGCCGGCGACAAGATCGTGCTGCGAGGCACCAGCAAGCAGAACGAATACTTCAAGAAGCTAGACGACATCAGCCCGGCACCGAGTACTACTCCAGCTTGGCTGAAGGTCGACCGCAAAAACATCGCGCTGACTGTCACTGGCGCCCCAACCCGCGATGACGCCGAACCGGATATTAAAGAACAACTAATCGTGGAATACTACTCACGCTAAGGGAGGCAAGGAGCTTACATGTCAAAAACGATTCACAACCCATCAATCGTAAAGGTTGACAACCACACCAAAACCAGCGCAACGTTTGTGGTGGAACCGATGCATTCCGGCTACGGCATGACGCTTGGAAACAGTATGCGCCGCGTACTGCTTAGCGGCATCGCCGGTGCGGCTGTCACCAGCTTTAAGGTGGAAGGCGCAACCCACGAGTTTACAACAGTCAAGGGCGTCAAAGAAGACCTGGTGGACATTATGCAAAACCTCAAGCTGGTACGCTTCCGCGTATTTAGCGACGAGCCGCAAACCCTTCGCATCGTACACAAGGGCAAAGGTGTTGTTACGGCCAAGGACATCCAGGTAAACGCCGATGTAGAAGTAGTAAACCCCGGCCAAGTTATCGCTTCGGTTGATGACGACAAAGCCTCATTTGTTATGGACCTCGTGGTCGACACCGGCCGCGGCTACCGAACCGTAGAAGAAGGCACCGCCAAGAAAGCCAGCGACTTCATTGCCGTTGACGCAATGTTCAGCCCGGTGCTGCGTGTCCGCTACAAAGTTGAGAACACCCGCGTCGGCCAAATGACCGACCTCGACCGTTTGCTTATCACTATCGACACCGACGGTTCGATTAGCCCAAGCGACGCCTTCGAGGAAGCCTCGGCCATCCTGGTTAACCAGTACACGGCGCTTGCCGGTAAAACACGTGTCGCCGCAGCCGAGCACAACACCCCTGTCAGCCAAGCATTTGGCGACAACCTCGACGAGCCGGCTCTGAACACGCCAATCGAAGACCTGAACTTGTCGGCACGCACCACCAATGCGCTTATAAACAACGACATCCACACCATTAAAGACCTGTTTTCGCTAAGCGACACCGAAATGCGCGAGCTAAAAGGCTTTGGCAGCAAAGCGCTAGACGAAGTAAAAGAACGGCTAGCGGAGATGGAGCTATAAATGCACAGGCACGGATATAAAGGCCGCAAGCTGCACCGCGAGCGCGATCAGCGCGAGGCATTGGTAAAGGGCTTGGCTGACTCGCTAGTAAAGTACGAGTCAGTCGAGACCACCCTGCCCAAAGCCAAGGAGCTAGTGCCTTACATCGAAAAACTGATCACCAAGGCCAAGAAGGGCGACCTGCACAACCGTCGCCAAGTAATTTCTGGCCTGCAAACCCTGGAAAGCGCCCACAAGCTGGTTGATGGCCTTGCGCCCAAGATGAAAGGTCGCGTGAGCGGCCATGTTCGTATCGAAAAAACCCGCACCCGCCGCGGCGACAACGCCCAGCTGGCGCGAGTCAGCTTTGTAGACGACCTCGCAGAGGCGCCGGTCGCCAAACCGACAGAAAAACCGGCCAAGAAAGAAGCGCCCGAGGCTGAAACCAAGAAAACTCCTGCCAAAAAGAAGGAGACCAAATAAAATGAAAACTTACAGCGCAAAACCAACCGACATCACCCGCAAATGGTATGTTGTTGACGCCTCAGAGGCGCCGCTCGGCCGAGTGGCTACCCAAATTGCAACTTTACTTTTAGGCAAAGGCAAGCCAACGCTCACTAAACACATAGACTGCGGCGACTACGTAATAGTAATTAACGCCGGCAAAGTGCAGGTAAGCGGCAACAAAATGGACCGCAAAACGTACTACAAACACAGCGGTTTCCCTGGCGGTTTACGCGAAACAATCATGCGCGACGTTGTCGAGCAAGACCCCGCCCGGGTTATCACACAAGCCGTCCGCGGTATGCTGCCAGTTAACAAGCTGCGCCCCGGACGCCTAGAACGCCTAAAGGTATATGCCGGCAGCGAGCACCAACACGAAGCACAAAAGCCAGAGGCAATACTAGTGAAGGAAGGTAAATAATATGGCAGACAAATATTTCTACGCCCTGGGTCGGCGCAAAAGCTCAACCGCCCGCGTCCGTTTGCAAGGTGGCAAAGGCACTGTTACCATTAACGGCAAACCAGCCAGCGAGTACCTGGCCGACAGCAAGCAGCTGCTGAGCGAACTTGAAAAACCGTTTACTACGCTCGAAAAAGAGAACAAGTTCGACATTTCCGTCCGCGTAGACGGCGGTGGCCACGTTGGCCAAGTTGGCGCCATTCGCCTTGGCATCGCCAAAGCACTGACCCAAATGAACGAAGACTTCAAGGGTACGCTCAAACGCGCTGACTTGCTCAGTCGCGATTCACGCGAGCGAGAACGCAAGAAGTTCGGACTAAAAGGCGCACGCAAGCAACGCCAGTTCACTAAGCGTTAATTTTACGCTTGAGACCACAAAGAAACCGCCGGAATTACTTCGGCGGTTTCTTTGTGGTACACTTTATACAAGATGAGCAAACCTGGTATTCTGACCGGCCTTCGTGCCAATAACGACCTACACATCGGGAATTACCTCGGTGCCCTGCTGCCGCTCATTGACATGGCTAAAAAACGGGCGGGGGAGTACCGGGTCAATCTGTTTGTACCCGACCTGCATAGTTTTACCACGCCGGTTGACCACTCACAGCTTTACGCAAACATCATGCAAAATATTCGCGTGTTTGTGGCGGCGGGTCTGCCCCTAGACCATAACGACGTGTACGTTTACCGCCAAAGTCACGTGCCGGCGCATAGCGAATTAACGTGGATTTTGGATTGTTTTACTGGTGTGGGCGAAATGAACCGCATGACGCAATTTAAAGACAAATCGGCAAAACTAAATGAAGATCGTATTAGCGTTGGGCTGTTCCACTACCCAGTGCTGATGGCGGCCGATATTTTGTTGTACAGCGCGGCGTATGTGCCGGTGGGCGACGACCAAACCCAGCATCTGGAGTTTACGCGCGACCTCGCAGAGCGAATGAATAACCGCTTTGGCGACCTGTTTATAGTTCCGGCGCCTGTGCCAAAGCAACACGAGTTCTTTGGTAAAGACCAAGGCTTGCGCATAAAAGACCTGGCCGACCCCACAAAGAAGATGAGCAAGAGCGACGAAACTGGCAAGGGCGTGATATTTCTGTCTGACTCGCCGGAAGTGGCAGCCAAAAAAATCATGAGCGCAGCTACCGACAGCTTCCGACAAATCAAGTACGACACGAAAGAGCGTCCGGGCATCAGCAACCTACTGCAAATACTGGCGCTGTTTTCCGGCCGCGACTTGCCGGATATCCTAGCAGAATACGAAGGTCAGACAACGTACGGTGGGCTCAAAAAGGCTGCCGCAGAAGCCGTGGGCAAGTTCCTGGTGGACTTCCAGCAAAAGCTGGCGTCTGTCGACGAACAAGCCGTGCATGTCAAGCTGGAAAAGGACGAAGCATACATGCGCGAGCAAGCCGACGTGACCCTTCGCAAAGTACAGCAAGCAGTTGGACTGCGCCCGAAAAGCTAGCATGGAGCACACGATACAGCCGGACGAAGCTGGAATGCGGCTCGACCATTTTTTAGCAGGCAAATTGCCTAGCACAAGCCGTGCCTACATCCAAAAACTGCGCGCCGATGGCAAAATTAAGGTAAACGGCCAGGCCGAAAAAGCCGGGTATAAACTTAAAGAAGCCGATGTGGTCAGCACCGAGTATAACCCCGCCGAAAATATAATACCGGCTATTGACTTGCCTGTTCTATACGAAGACGACGACTGCATTGTAATCGACAAGCCGGCCGGAGTATTAACGCACGCGCTGGGCGTGCACGGTGCGGAGCCGTCGGTCGCCAGTTTTATCCGCAGTAAAGTAAAAGGGCTTGAGGGAGAGCGTTCCGGCATTGTGCATCGCCTGGATCGGGCGACCAGCGGGGTGATTATTGGCGCAAAAAACCAACCCGCACTAAGCTGGCTGCAAAAGCAGTTCTCGCAGCGCAAGGTTAAAAAAACCTACGTTGCGGTTGTTGCGGGCGCGCCCAAGCAGCGCGAGGCCGCCATTGACATGCCGATTCAGCGCAACCCAAGGGCACCAGCAACTTTCCGCGTGGGTTCCAATGGCAAGCCCGCCGTAACTGTTTACAGAATCTTAGAGGAAGGCCCGGGCTTCAGTCTGTTAGAGCTAAAGCCGCAAACCGGCCGCACCCATCAGCTGCGTGTGCATCTGCAAAAAATCGGCTGCCCGATTGTTGGCGACCCGTTGTACGGTACAGGGCAATTTGGCGACCGGCTATTCCTGCACGCCGAATCGCTGGAAATTACGCTGCCCAGCCGCGAACGCAAAACGTTCCATTCGCCGCTGCCATCGGAGTTCAGGGACAAAATACATGGCTAGGCTTGTAGTCCACGCCACCACCAAGCAGCATCTGGATAGAGCAGCGCAGAACCCGGCGCATGCCTTGCTTCTGCTTGGCGCCGATGGAGTTGGCAAAGGCGGCCTGGCCGGCATGCTTGCCTCGGCGTTGCTTGGCGTTACTGCCGACAAACTCTATAGCTACCCTTACTTTAAAACCGTCGAGGCCACAAACGGCACAATTTCTATAGACGCGGTGCGCGACGTGCAGAAGTCCCTCCAGCTAAAAACTGTTGGCACGCGGCCAATCCGGCGCATTATTTGCATAGAACACGCCGACGGCCTGACACACGAGGCGCAGAATGCGCTACTCAAACTGCTGGAGGAGCCGCCAGCCGATACGGTGGTCATCCTGACTGCACAGCACAAGCGCGCGCTGCTGCCGACCATCCTTTCGCGCGTGCAAACACTCCCGATTTTGCCGCCCACACAAGCGCAGCTTACCGCGCACTTTTCCGGGCATAGCAGCGACAGCGTTCGTAAAGCATATTTTTTAAGCGGTGGCCTGCCTGGGCTAATGCAGGGCATTTTGACTGACAGCCAAGATCATCCGCTGCTAGAGCAAGTTGCCACCGCCAAAGAATTGCTGCAAAAGCCAGCTTTTGAGCGGCTGGCCATGGTCGACAGCTTGGCTAAACAAAAAGATAGCTTACCACCTCTGTTGGATGCCCTGGAACGCATTGCTCACAGCGGCCTGACTCAGGCCGGTAAAGCGTCTGGTACCAAGCAAATTGCGCAGTGGCACCTCATCCAAAAGCAGGTGTTCGCGGCCAAGGAGGCGCTTGGCAAAAACGCCAATGCCAAGCTCGTGCTAGCCAACTTGTTCTTGAACTTTTAGTGTTTTTTGGTGGTATACTACATACATATTATGTTTGAGCTTGCCATTGTAGCAACTTTCGGGCTTCTCGCTTTCCGCAACACACGGATGCACGACGATGAGCTAGACACGACTACCCGCAAAATCAGCGGCAAAGTAGGCAAGCTGTGGGACATTGCCCACCAAGGCATGCGCGAAAACCGCTTTCTGCGCGCCGAGAAAGCCTTGCTTACTATCCTTAAAATCGACGAGCGAAACGCTGCGGCCTACAACCGCCTGGGCATTTTGTACGCCAAGCAAAAGGAGTACCGCGACGCGATTGACTGCTTCGAGATCGCCAGCTCCATAGAGGCCACGCCATCCAGCCTGCACAATCTCGGCCTCATTTATTACGAAACAGAAAACTACGCCAAGGCGGCGATAGCGTTCGAACAAGCGCTGAAGCTGGAAGACACGCTGGCCGCGCGCCATGTGGCCTACGCCAAGGTGCAGGAAAAACTGGGCAACGAAAAGCTGGTGTTCCAATCGCTCGAGAAAGCCGTGGAGCTTGAACCCAACAAAGAAACTTACGAGCTGCTACACAAAGCTTACCAAGACCGCGGCATGCAGGCCGAGGCCGATATGATCGAGCAAAAGCTCAGTAAACTCATCGTGCCATCCGGGCAAACCAAGCGTATGGCTCGCCCGGCTAAACGCGTAGTTGTTTAAGTTACATATTTTTGGTAGAATTGATCTGTTAATGCCGCCTTAGCTCAGTTGGCTAGAGCGTCAGTTTTGTAAACTGAATGTCGTCGGTTCGAATCCGACAGGCGGCTCCAACAATTCCGCGCAGGGTTAGTGAAGCGGTCAAACACGGGTGACTGTAAATCATCTGGCTTAGCCTTCGGGGGTTCGAATCCCTCACCCTGCACCAATAAAAGACCTAGAGACTTTAGGTTTTTTATTTTTGGCTATGCTTGTCCATATAGTCTTTAATTTGCAGATTGAGCTGTTTCTTGTTTGGAAGCGACAGATTGTAGAAGTAAGGTTGCAGCGCTTCCGATAGTGTGGGACTAAAACCAAGCATAGGATCATCGCCTCGATGAGGCGTCTCTACCACAAGGGTGTCCTTAGGCTTAGACGTTCCAAAACACATATCGCTAATTACAAGTAGCCAAAGTTGACCGGCAGGAATGTCGCCATCAGCTCGTGCGATGGCTTGCAGCTGAACACAACGAGGGCCATGGCTGGCGGACGTTACTTGAATGACTTCCTTAATACCTTGCTCGCTAAAAATACGAGCACTGTGCACAATCTCGTCGGCCGTATTTTTGAGTGGCGTCGTTACAATCATGTCCTCCAGGCGTTTTCGAACCTTAGCTAACCCGCCTGGAGGTAGTTTATTGATCAGGACATTCAGACGCGGAAAATCGCGCAAGTTGTTGAAATGGTCTAGCAAATATTTCTTTGTATACACACCGTCGAGCAATCCTTCTTTTATGGTCTCGGTCGATCCGGTCACGATGCAAGCAATCGGCTTTTGCGGCACTTCGCGCAAAATTAGCTCTACAAGCGCTGTTAAATCTCCTAGCCGATCTTCGGCAGGTACTCCCCATACAAGCTCTTCCCAATTCATGGTATTGGGATGACGAGCATGCATTAGCACCCCAACTTTTACTTTCATTTTCCGCCTTTTTATCCTTCAGTTACATATTCTATCTGACATAGGCGCAATTACCAAGTTGTTGGCGAATCTAGCGCTTTGTGCTATCATTAACACCTATAAATGCCGTTGTAGCTCAGGGGTAGAGCACCTCCATGGTAAGGAGGGGGTCCGGGGTTCAAATCCCCGCAACGGCTCCATTTACTTTTCAACCGTTATCTGTTAATATTAGGACAACTATGGCAAAAAAAGGCGACAAACGAAAACTTATCGGGCTGGTGAGCGAAGAATCCGGCGAGCGTATCTATTACACCAAGAAAAATACGATGAACACGCCCGAGAAACTGTCGCTGCGCAAATACAGCCCCAGACTGCGCAAACACGTTATTTTTACTGAGACCAAGAAA
This sequence comes from Saccharimonadales bacterium (SeqCode), assembly GCA_050730855.1. GTDB lineage: Bacteria > Patescibacteriota > Saccharimonadia > Saccharimonadales > UBA4665 > DASRJJ01. The sequence continues at coordinate 134,385 of JBOHNU010000002.1, forward strand.
AACTTAGGCCGAAACGAAGTTAAACCGAAGAAGTAGCACTGCTTCTCGGCACAGTAAAAGAGCCTCGCTGGAGGCTCTTTCTTTTTGACTTTGAGAGTAGCTCAGCCTAAAATCCGTCGCAGAGCCAACTCAAACGCCGCCTGCTTGTAACTTACCGTCTTTTCCTCGGCGTAGGCCAGCATGGCCTGAGCCGCGGGTACCAGAATGTCGGCCAGCTTAATGTTTACTTCGTCTTCATCCCAATGTTCGTGCTTGAGATTTTGCTGCCACTCCAGGTACGACACGATCACGCCGCCGGCGTTGGCAATAACGTCCGGCAAAATGACCACGTTCTTTTTGAGCAGTTTTTCTTCGGCCTGCTTGGTGATTGGGCCGTTGGCAAGTTCGACAATTAACGACGCCTGAACTTCGCTCACGTTTTTGGTCGTAACCGCGTCTTCCAGTGCGGCTAACACCAAAACGTCGGCCTCCGCGCCAATAATTGCCTCGGGCGGCAGTGCCTTAACACCCTGCAAATCGGCTAGGTCTTCGGGGCGGGGGTTTTTGCTGCTCGCCTTAGAAACGTCTATGCCGGACGGCTTAACCCAGGTGTGCTTGCTGTTAGCTACAGCTACCAATTTGAGGTTTGGGTAGTCGCGCAACACGTCGGCAAAAAAGTAACCGACGTTGCCAAAGCCTTGCAAGGCAACTGTTAGTTCGGTGTCGAGCATACTTTTGTGTTTTAGATACTCCACCAGCGCAATCACGCCGCCGCGGCCGGTGGCTGCCTCGCGCCCCTGGCTGCCGCCTTGAGCTAGCGGCTTACCGGTAAAGCTGCCCGGGTCTTTTCTGCCAGCGGTTTGTTCGTATTCGTCTACCATCCAGGCCATGATGTCGCCGTTGGTGTTGACGTCGGGTGCGGGAATGTCCTTTTTAGAGCCGATGTGCGGCGCCAGGTGCCTGGCGTAGCGGCGCGAGAGTTCCTCGATCTCCTGCTTGGTCAGGCTGTGCGGATCAACCGCGACCCCGCCTTTGCCACCGCCGAGCGGCAGCCCGACGGCGGCGGTCTTGAGGCTCATCAGCGTAGCTAGCGCCCTAACTTCATCCAAATTAACACCGGGGTGGAAGCGGATGCCGCCCTTGTAAGGCCCCAGCTTGCTATTGTGCTGCACGCGGTAGGCCGGGTAGGTTTTGTTGCCTGTCTCTACTTCAAAGATATGCTCGGCCTCGGCCTCTAGAAAGGCCTCAACTACTTTTGCATTGTATCCAAGGGCTTTGGCAGCTTGGCGGATAGAATCTTGTGCGGTTTGTAACATTTGTTTGCTCATGCATTGCAGTATACGCCGTGCGGGCGCAAATCGGCCAGCAAACGTAAAAATTACGGCAACTTGCGAGCTGGCACGGGCGGGTCGAGCAAAACCGCTCGGCAACTAACACCCAGAGGGCGGAGGATGGCCGCCAGAGTTTTTGTGGGCAGCCCGAGGATGGCATCGTACTCTCCCTCGATATACTCTACCAGCGACGCGGCGCCGCTTTGCAGTCCGTATGCGCCGGCTTTGTCGTGCCAGTCGCCGCTTGCTAAGTACGTTTCGTGACTAACGCGGTGGTACGGCCTAAAAAACACCTTAGACGAGACGACCTCGCATACTTCCAATCCTTCGTTCGCACGTACTACCGCCAGGCCAGTCGCCACAACATTCACCTTTCCGGCCAGTCCGGCCAGGACTTTGCGCGCCTCCCGCTCATCTTTTGGCTTACCGAGCTGCTTGCCATCCGCCAGCACAATGGTGTCAGAACCGATGACCAGCGCATCCGGGTAACGGTTGGCCACCTCGCGCGCTTTGCCCAGCGCCAGCTCCACGGCTACCGCCTCTACGTGCCGGCTGTGGTCGAGCCGCTCATCGTAGTTGCTTGGCACCACTAAAAAGGTCACGCCCATTTTCTCTAGCAATTCCTTGCGGCGCGGCGACTGGCTGGCAAGGACGACAGGCGGGGTAGGCGTCCATTCCGTTTTGAATCAGGACACCCGGTGACACAAAATAGTCACCATGAGAAAAGCACCGAAGGTATCGGCCGTCGAGCGGAGCGAGCTACAGATACTGCACGAGAAAGGTTATTCGGCTCGG